>NZ_JACHYW010000014.1:0-169686 GCF_014193145.1 Rhizobium sp. BK060 | reverse complement strand
TGTTCAGCGAACCGCCGGCCGTTGCGGACAGGCCGTCGCTTTCATTGTTGCCGCCATTGACCGCTTCGTCTTCCACGGTCGAGGTGCTGCCTGCATTGGCGACCGGGCTGTCGTCGATGGCGTTGACCGTGAAGTTGGAATTGGCCGAGTCACCGTCGCTGTCGGTCGCCCTGAAGCCGAAGTCCAGCGTCCTGCTGCCGCCATTGAGGCCTGACGGAGCGTGGTCGATATTGCCCTTGAGTTCGAAGGTGTAAGAGCCGCTGTGCAGGTCGGACAGTGTCACCTTGAACACTTCCGCGCCGTTTGCCCCCTTCGTCGCCGTCAGAACCGTGCCGTCGGCCGACAGCTTGTAGTAGATCGCAACGCCATCCGACGTCAGGCCTGTCTGGCCTTCGGCAACCGTGAAGGCCACCGAGCGGTCGGCAATGCCGCCGTTGTTGTTGTCCGCGCCCCAGGAGATATTCAGGTCTCCATGCTGGACCGTCGATTCCGGCAAGCCCATGTCGTTGCCGTGCGGCAGGTCGTCTTCGTTGACGGATTCCGACTCCGGCTTTCCGATGACCGGCTGATCGTCGACGACATTGACCGTGAAGGTGTTCGACGCCGTGTCGCCGTCCGAATCCGTCGCCGTGAAGCCGAAGTTCAGCTTCAGGCTGTCGCTGTTCGGCGCGTGGTCGATGTTGTCCTTCAGCGTGAAGACATAGCCGCCGCTGCTCTGATCAGACAAGGTCACGGTGAACACGACGCGACCGTCGGACGACTTCGCCGTCAGTTCCGTGTGATCTTCGTTGAAGGAGTAGGTGATCGGCTTGCCGTTCGAACTCAGACCTTCCGGTGCTGTCAAGCCGGACGCGAAAGCCACCGAACGGTTGGCAATGCCGCCGTTGTTGTTGTCCGCGCCCCAGGAGATATTCAGGTCTCCATGCTGGACCGTCGATTCCGGCAAGCCCATGTCGTTGCCGTGCGGCAGGTCGTCTTCGTTGACGGATTCCGACTCCGGCTTTCCGATGACCGGCTGATCGTCGACGACATTGACCGTGAAGGTGTTCGACGCCGTGTCGCCGTCCGAATCCGTCGCCGTGTAATTGAAGGTCAGCGACAGCGGGTTCTCGCCATTGCCGGCAACATGATCCAGCGGCTGAACCAGCGTGAATGCGTAGGAACCATTTGAGCTTGCATCCGAAACCGAGGCGAAGAAGACGACGTTCGCGGCGCCTTCACCGGTCGCTGCCGTCGGAGTCGTTTCGCCGGTATAGCCAACGAGAACGCCATCGATCAGCACCGTGTGCACAGCCTGGCCGAGCGACGTCAGCGTTTCGCCGGCCTCACCAGTAACGGCGACGTCGGCATTGGTGAAGGCAACCGCGCGATCACCCGGCTGGCCGTTGCCGTCATTGGCGCTGTCTGCGCCCCAGTTGATGTTCAGTGACCCGCCGGCCGTTGCCGACAGGCCGTCGCTTTCATTGTTGCCGCCATTGACCGCTTCGTCTTCCACGGTCGAGGCCGTGCCGGCATTGGCGACCGGGGCGTCGTCATTGATGTCGATCGAGGCGGTGCCGGTTGCGGAATCGCCGTCCTTGTCGGTGACGGTATAGCTGAACTGCAGACGCAGGACGTCATCGAGACCTGCCTGTCCCTTGTCCGGATGGTCGAGCGGGCCGAACTGGGTAAAGGTGAAGGCGCCGGTTGCCGCGTTCGTAACAGTCAGGACGAAGACAGGCTGGCCGTCGATGCTACCGGTGAGGGTTAGGCCATCGACCGTGATGACGACAGGCTTGCCACCGGACGTCAGATCAAGGTGCGAACCGTTCTGCGTGCCTTCATCCATGTCCAACGAATCGATGAACTGGATCGCGGTGATCTGGCCAACGTCTGCGCCGCCGTCGAAGCCGAACGTGCCGTTCACCGACTGTGTCTCGAAGCCGCCTTCCTGGCCTTCCGTTTCCGTCAGGCTCAGCGTTGCGGTGTCGGAGATCGTCGGCAGATCATCGAACAGCTCCTGGCGATCGCCGGGGCCCGGGTCGGGCTGTTGCGTGTCGGCCAGCAACTGCGCAAGCTGTGTCGGATCGTTCGGGTCCTGCTGGATCGTGTCCTGGAAGTCGGCACCGGAGCTCGGAGGAGCCGCGCTTGCAGAATAGGAGCCGTCCGGACCGGCCGCGACGTTGATGTTGCTCTGCTCGAGGGCGGCGATCACGGCCTGCTGCGGCAGCTCGACTTCGCCAAGCAGGAAGGTCGGCACGTGCAGGGCGCCGTTGACGATGACGATCTCCGTGCCGTCGGCCTGAACGAGCACGAGATTGTTGCCTTCGACGCGAATGTCTTCGATCGATACATCAGCCGGCAGATGGGCGATGTTGTTCTGATCCGGGACGATTTCGGCGGGATGGGCGTTCGCAGCTACCGTCTGCGGGGCCGCCGGCACGCGGTCGGTCTTCTCAGGCTGCTGGCTATTATTGGCTTGCGCGACCTCGACGCCCTCACGAGCGGAAGCCTCAATACTTGCGTCTTCATGAATGTCCTGGCGGAAGTCGTGCGAGACGTTTTCGCTTGCAGTAGCGGAAATGCGCGGATCTTCGATAGACATAACAAAACAACCCCAATGAGAAACTGGGGCCAATCAATTACGCAGAAGAGCCAAAAGCAATACTTGCAGCCGTCTAAGACATAGCCGGTTATGCATCCACCCAAAAATGTTTTAGGAAGAGTTAACGGCGAGGCCCTGAATGTGGCTGGAAACGCTAAAATTCTAATAAAATTAATGAAATACAAACACGCTCCGGCGCTGATGGCCGTGCGTTCCGGGCCGTCGATTCAACACCCACGCCGCCTCCAGGACATTCCGGCAGCACGCTTGAACCCTCCGATGCACGTCAGTGCGAGACGGCTGACACCGTCTCGCACTGAGCTCAAAAAGGTCATTCCGCTGCGCCTATCGGGTGGGCGCCACGAGGCAGAAGAATGCGCCCTGCGGATCGGTCGCATTGATGATCCAGCTGCCGCCGGGCACTTCCATCGGACCGACGATCACTTTGCCACCGCCCGCATTGACGCGTTCGATGGCGCTGTCGATCGCCGGCACGTTGAAGTAGTAACCCCAATAGCACATCGGCACGTTGGCGGGTTTGGTCATCATGCCGCCGATCTGCTTTCCATGCTCGGCGAAGATGCGATACGCGCCCATTTCGCCCATGTCGAAATCGTGGTCCTTGGTCCAGCCAAAGATCTTCGAATAAAAGGCGAAGGCCTCCTCCATGTTGCCGGCCATCAGTTCGTGCCAGCCGATATGGCCGGGCGTACCCATCGGCGCAGGCGGGGTCGGATTGTCTCTCGGCAGCGGGGTCATGACGCAGATCACGGCGCCGTGCGGATCGGCGAGGACGGCAAAGCGTCCGACCGTCGGAATATCCTCCGGCTGGCGGCGGACCGAGCCACCATTGGCAGCAAAATCCTTCGCCGTTTGATCGACATCATCGACGGCAACATAGCCCGTCCAGTTTGGTGGAATGCCCTTCCCCTCGAGTTCTGCGGGAAAATCCATGAGGCCGGCGACGCCTGCACCATTCGCTTCAAAGATGGTATAGGGCGGCAGGTCCTGGATCTTCATGTCGCTCGTCGTCCACCCGACAACCTTGCCGTAGAATTCGGCTGCGGCCTTGGGATCGGGGGTCATCAATTCGCACCAGATGAATTTGCCGTGGGTTTCGGACATCGTGTTCTCCATTTGCGCTGGGTTATTGTCGGTTGCGGACCGCACCGCGTCGGCGATACTGTCCGCTCACCCGCAGCTAGCGCTTGCGGGTGTAATGCGCTTCCATGAACTGCTTCCAGCTGCCGTCCGGTTGCTTGGCAGCGGAGTTGAACGTGCGGTGGTCGCGATCGCGAAAGATGATCTGCTCGCGATAGTCGGCGAGCTTGTTTGCGTCGCTGAAATCGGGGCCTGATGTATAAAGGCTGAGGATCTTGCCGTCGTCGGAGACCTCACCCTCATAAACCCATAAGTGGTCCATCATCGTGCCGATCCAGGTGCCGACATACTTGCCTTTATCGGCGCTGTAGCCGAGGGTCAGCACCGTCGTCGCGGCTCCGCCGCCCGGCATCTGGCCGGAGCCTTCGGCGATGAACCAAATCCCGTGAAGCGACCGCACAATTTCCGTCCATGGCTCCTGTCCGGTCATCTCGGGCGCCGTCACGTCCCAGAGGCCGACGAGATCTTCCAGGAATTCATGCTCCTTCAAAACTTTCGCTTGCTGCATCGTCCTTCTCCCCTGGATGATGGTCGCAGATATCAGTGACAGCTGGATGGCGCGTTCTTCGCCGGTTCGTATTCGTCGTGGCGCTTGACGAAGTCCATCGTGCTGTCCTCGTTGCGGCCCTTTGGCGCGCGATCGAGGATCATCAAGGTGCCGACCGCCTCTTCAAGGCCGCGGGCATAGGTCGAATAGGTATGGAATACCTCACCATTCTCATTCTTGTAGAACGCACTGAGGCCCGGAAGCTCGTCATTGGCGTTGGCGGGCTCGATTGCCTCGAAATTGTAGAAGACCTTGTCCTTCGCCAGATCGTCCGGGCTGAAGGACACGTGGTAGTCGAAGTTGAAGCTGTTATCGAAGGACGAAACCCACGGGAATTTCCAACCCATTCGCCTCTTGTAGGCCTCGATCTTGGCGAGCGGCGCGCGCGAGACGGCGACCCAGGTAACATCGTGGTTATTGAGATGCGGCAGCGTTCCGTCGACATGATCGGACAGGAACGAGCAGCCCGGACAACCGGCCTCCCAATCGGGTCCAAGCATGAAATGATAGATCAACAGCTGGCTGCGACGATCGAAGAGTTCAGCAAGGCTTTTCTTTCCCTGCGGCGTATCGAACACGTAATTCTTGTCGACCTTGACCCAGGGCAAAGTCATGCGCTCGGCATTGACCTTGTCCCTCAGATGCGTTGCTTCCTTCTCCTTGAGAAGCAGCGCGCGGCGGGCTTCCAGCCATTCTTCACGGGAAACGACTTGGTTCTGCATCGCGTGCGCCCTCCTCCGGCGCGATCGAGACGTGGCGGTCCATGCTCCTTTTCCTTGACTATTTACATTGATATCAATATAAATTGAGCATGTCAAATGCAGTAGAGATTCCTTTTTCAACGACGCTCCTCGTACGCGACACGTGCCTGTGCCTGCATGTGCAACGGGCGGCGCGCGCACTGGCGCGGCTCTTCGACGATGCCCTTCGCCCTGTCGGGCTCACCAACGGTCAGTTCTCGCTGATGATGTCGCTAAACCGCCCGGAGCCACCGCCGATGGGACCGGTCGCGACCCTGCTTGCTATGGATCAGACGACATTGACGGCAGCGCTCAAGCCATTGCAGCGCCGTGGTTGGGTAAATGTAACGCAGAATGCGAAAGACAAGCGCCGGCGCTTACTTAGCCTGACGCCGGAAGGCAAGGCTGTGCTTGCCGCCGCGCTGCCGATCTGGGAAAGCACCCACGCCAGCCTCGATGAGGCCCTGCCGAGTGGTGATATGGAAAGGCTGCGACGCGACCTGCAGGCCCTCGCCTAAAGACCGGTCGTGCATGCGGCATGCATTTAGCCGCGCGCCATTCTTGGATCCCTGGCGAAATCCTCCACCGAGAATCCAATTCTGACCTTTGGGAAATCGCAGAGTGCCTGGACGCCAATTCCCGAGAGCCGGATCCTCCATGTCTGGCGTTCAACGGGCTCGCGGGCGGCGAACGCCGCAGCCGTCAAAAGCGCGATATTGCGGCCGCGCTGCGGATCCCGCACGGATTCGTAGAGGATGGCCCGGCAGCCGGCCTCCCGTGCAGCGTCGGCGAGAGCTTGGCAGGGCGCATAGTTCTGTGGATCGGTCCATGTCGCCCGATCGGCATCGAGCGGAGGGCGCGCGAGATCGATTGCTGACGGTGTCGCGATGGCCGCAGCAAAAGCGGTGTATTCGGCGGCATTGCCGGGAGGCGCCGTAGCGGGCGACTCGGAATAGAAGAGCAGCCGGTAGAAAGCCATTTCCGCAAGTGCAGTTTTCACCCGCTCGGATGCGTAGAAGACACCGAGCGTGCGCCCTGCCCGGCGGAAACGCGAGCCATGCGGATAGACGGCACCATAGCGGAACGGCGTGGCGAGCAGGTAGTCCAGCCCGATGCACTCCGGCGGCAGCGCCGGCTTACTTTCTTCGAGCAAGGTTTCAAGCAGCGCCTGCTCCTCGAGTGTATCGACGAGTTTAAGCGTCGAAATCTGATGCTGCGCCTCGACCAGACGCCAGAATCTGCCCGAGATCGCCCGTGTCTCAGACGATAGCGCGGCGGGCGTCCAAATAGGCAATGACATCGGTCAATCCCGAGATGCTGACGATCTTTTCCAGCGGCGTCGCGCCGAGTGCGGTGTTGGCGTTGCGCAGCCATTGACGGGCAACGGCCTCGTCGCCGCCGACAATCGCATCGAGTGAACGAAACAGACGCACGAGCAGGATAGCGAGTTCAAAGGACTTCGAGCCGCGCTCCAGCAGATAATCCTGCCGCTTCATACGCGAGACGGTTGCCTCGGAAACACCGAGCACCGCCGAAAGCGTTCGAGCGTTGAGGCCAAGATGGTCGGCGGCATTAACGGCCGCTTTGGTGATCACGGCAGCCTCGGGGGACCGGGCGCCGGAGATCGGGTGTGCTATAGCCATGCCATATTCCTTTCGCTGGAAAGAATATAGCACTTTAATTTCACATGAAAAGAGCGTCGCGATGCACGACGCTCTTTTTGCACTTATGATCAAGCAACGGTGACCGGAACTTCCGTCGACGTGCGCATGGCGTGGCTATAGGGGCAGACGATGTGCGCTGCAGCGGCAAGCTTCTCAGCGGTCGGCTTGTCGAGGCCGGGAATGTTCACCGTCAGGGCGACTTCGATGCCGAAGCCCGTGCCGTCTTCACGCGGACCGATGCCGACGGTGGCGCTGACCGTGGTCTCTTCGGGAATCTTGACCTTTTCCTTGCCGGCGACAAATTTCAAGGCACCGAGGAAGCAGGCCGAATAACCGGCTGCAAAGAGTTGTTCCGGGTTGGTGCCGGTTGCGCCGTCGCCGCCGAGTTCCTTCGGAACAGTCAGCGTGACATCGAGAACGCCGTTTTCGGAAACGGCGCGGCCCGCGCGGCCACCGGTGGCGGAAGCTTTGGTCGTATAGAGGATAGGCATGTCAGTCTCCTTTGCGTTGGGGTTGGATTTTGTATAATGCACAATTAAATTGTGTGCAAGTTAATTTTGCAAATTGCATTTCGAATTCGAAAAGAGGACAATTGTTCCCTAGGAAAGGACGACAATGAAAGCGCATCTGGCAAAGACGATGGAAATTCCGGAAGAAGAAAAGCGGCTCGACAACCAGCTCTGTTTTGCGGTCTATTCGACCGCGCATGCCTTCACCCGCGCCTACAAGCCGATTCTCGACAAGGTCGGCCTTACCTACCCGCAATATCTTGTAATGCTGGCGCTGTGGGAAAAATCCGAGCAGCCGGTCAAGGCGATCGGCGAACAGCTCGATCTCGATTCGGGCACGCTATCGCCGCTGCTCAAACGCCTCGAGCAAAATGGCCTGATCAAGCGCACCCGCGATTCCCGCGACGAACGGCAGGTCATCGTGTCGCTGACCGAGAAAGGCCGCGCCATGCGGAGCGAAATCGATACCATCATGAGCGCGATCGGCCAGGCTGCGGGCTGCACACTCGAGGAAATAAAGACAATACGCGAGATGCTGAAGGGGCTGCGGTCCAACCTCACGGCTGCGGTATAGGGGTCGCGCTGGCAGCAACGGGATTGGCCCAAGCTTACCGATCCCACAGGGCAGCATGGCGGGAATGGTTGCGCAGAAGGTCGAATTCTCGATGGTTTTCGATGGCAGCAGGGGGCCGACTTTCCTGCAGAAGCTCGATCTTCAGCCGCTCGACAACGGCCGTCGTTATTTCGTCCTGAACCGCGAAGATCTGCCCGAAATGACGATCAAAGCGTTCCGCCCAGATGATTCCGCCGGTTCGCGCATCGACAAGCTCGGTCGTTAGACGCAGTTCGTGGCCGCTCACGCGAGCGCTTCCGCTGAGAACATAGTGTACACCAAGCGCTAGCGCGACGTCCGGCAGGCGGTCGACCTTGTCGCGATAGGAGAAGCTCAAGTTCTTCGATGCGACAAAGAGATTGGGAATCTTCGCCAAGGCAGTGATGATGTCCTCGACAATGCCGTCGGCAATCCACGTGTGCCGACCGCCGGGCACCGCGACCGTGAACGGAAGAACCGCGATCGAGGGCCGCCCCGACGGACCGATCGCCGCGGGCGGTGGCGGAGCCTCGCTGCGCAGCACGAGCTTCTCGTCCAAGGCATAACCGCGGCATGGAATGGTGCGAATGAGCTTTGCCGCGCCCTCACCCAGCGTCCTGCGTATATCCGTCATGCACTGGCTGAGCGAGCCGTCCGTGACAGCCACATTTGGCCAGACAGCTGAAACCAATTCGTCCTTGGTGACGACGCGCCCCGAATTTTCAAGCAGATAAGTCAGCAACCGGAGGGATTTTGGGCGCAAACGAACATCCTGCCCGCCCTTGCGCAGCCGGCCCTGTTGCAAATCGAGCTGGTGTCCCGCGAATTCGAACATCGACATTGGATGCTCCGAATGTTGGCGCGCAACTTAGCAAACGCTTCCCACCACGACAACGAAGTGTATCCAAGCACGACACCGAAACCAAAGAATTTCAGAGAAATTTCAAAAGCGCTTCAGCGGGTCTTCACGACAACCACACGGGTAAATGGGAGGCTTTGCCAATACGACTGCAGCTTGGGGGGCTACCATGACATTCCTGCACCTACATGGCGTTCGCGCTTTTTCGCCGACAGCGGCGTTTTCGGGAACATGGCACGCGCTCGCGCATTTGGTCCCGCATGGCCATGCAGCGCCTGCAGATCACGTTGCGTGCCGGTCGTTGGACAAGCTTGACGACGAGCAGCTCGCCGATATCGGCATTGTCAGACACGAAGAGTTCGCCGGTTGGCATGAGTCAGCGAGAGGCTCCGATCCCGACCCGATCATGTCCAAAAGCTATTCGTGGCGGTAGACTTCAACTCCGACAAACTCGCGCCAGAAGACCACACTGTCTCCCTTGGGAAGATGGTGTCTCCCTTGGGAAAGGGAGACACCAGGATGCAAATCGATCACTGCAGAACGACGACCGGCGCCTTGTTCGGCACGCGGTCATAGAGGTCGATGATGTCCTGGTTCAGCAGGCGCACGCAGCCTGACGAAACGGCCTTGCCGATCGAGCGCCATTCCGGGTTGCCATGCAGGCGGTAGAGCGTGTCTTCGCCATTCGAGAAGATGTAGAGCGCGCGCGCGCCGAGCGGGTTCTTCAAGCCCGGCTCCATGCCGCCGTTCTCGATCGAATACTTGGCGAGTTCGGGCTGACGCGCGACCATCTCGTTCGGCGGCTTCCAGCGCGGCCATCTCTGACGCCACTGGATAACGCCGGAACCCTGCCAGGCGAAGCCTTCACGACCAATGCCGACGCCGTAGCGCATCGCGGTGCCGCCGGGCTGGACGAGGTAGAGGAAACGCGAGGGCGTATCGACGACAATCGTGCCGGGCGCCTGGCCGGTCGGATCGACGACCTGTTGGCGATAGAAGCGCGGATCGATCTGCTGGTAAGGCACGGCCGGAATGAGAAAGCCACCGTCCTCAATCGGACCATACATCACCGCCAGCTCGGCATCACCCGGCGTCTGCGGCGCCTGGAACATGTTGATCGGATTGCGCATGACGACCGGCTGAGCCACGGGAGGCGGCCCAGCCGTAGATGCGCACCCGGTCAGCGCCGAAGCTGCGGTCATTGCCGAAAGCGAAAGGAAGCTGCGGCGGGAAAGGGATTTTTCAAAGCTCATAACGCGGGTCTGGTTTCCTGTTGCGCTGGAAGGACGAACGCCCTTCGCGGAGGGTGATTCAACGCCGGTGACGCACGGGAAATCTATCCGCTTGCGCTAAATAAACCATCACCTCACGAAGTCGTGTCCGCCCGCGAACACACGATATCCCAAACCCTGTTGCGCCGCTACATCACGACGATCTCTGTCTTCGCCGGAACACGGTTGTAAAGGTCGACGACGTCCTGGTTCAGCATGCGCACGCAACCCGACGACGTGGCCTTTCCGACCGACTGCCAGTCCGGCGTCCCGTGGATACGGTAAAGCGTATCCTGTCCATCCTTGAAGATGTATAGGGCACGGGCACCGAGCGGATTTCCGAGGCCGGGGTTCATGCCGCCGTTTTCTGCGGAAAAGGCGCGTATATCCGGCTGACGCGAGACCATTTCTGCCGGCGGTGTCCAGCGTGGCCATTTCTGCTTCCATTGAATGACGCCGCGGCCGGACCATGCGTAGCCTTCGCGGCCAAGGCCGACGCCATAGCGCATCGCCTTGCCGCCCGGCTCAACGAAATAGAGGTGCTTGCTCTTCGTATCGACGATGATCGTGCCCGGCTTCTCATTGGTCGGATAATCGACTTCCTGGCGCAGATACTGCGGATCGATGCGGCTGATCGGTATGGCCGGCAAGGTGAAGTCGGTGTCGCGCACCTGACCATACATGGCGCTGTTCACCGGATTGGTGACCGGCAGGCCGTAGGTCCGGCTAAAATTCGCGCCTGGGATGCCATAAGTCTGATTGTATATCGTCGGCGGCACACCCGGCCTCTGCGGAATCGGCGTATCCACCGGCTTGACCCGCATGGGATCAACACCGGGTGGGTTATAGAAAACAGGGGACGTTTCCTGCACGAAGCGGGCCGGATCGGTGGCACCGGTGTCGGGGATCAGGATATTGCAACCGCTCAGGCAAAGAGCAGCGGCCGCAAGCCCGACAAATGGCGACACCCGGCTGAGAACAATCATAAAATACCCTCATCGACAACAGCGAGACGTATAGCTGCGGCAAGGATGGCACTTGCGGCTGGCGCGAGGCTGGTGACTAGATCAGCCTCGCATCGATGGACGTCATCACGATCAGGCCGCGACGCCGTGGAAGAACCGTATGCTCTGTTCGATCTCCGCCGGCAGCGCCGAGGTGTGGTTGCCGGTCACCGTATCCGTTTCGATACGGACACCACCGGAGCGGGCGCGGCTTGCAAGCAGGCCGGCGCGGTCATTAAAATGCGCTTCCTCGGTGCCGTGCACGATACGAACGGGGCATTTGAAGCTCTTGGCATAGCAGAGCGCGCTGCGGACCTCGAATTCGTGGGCGTTGCCGTCGTCGAAACGAATGTCCTGCGGGTAGCGATTGAAAAAGCGGAAGGCATCCGGATTGCCGGAGATCGGCGCAGCTGCGCGGAACTTATGGCTGCTCATCGCTGCCAGCATGGTCAGCGTGCCACCGATGCTGTGGCCGGCGACGAACAGGCGGTCGGCATCGACGCCCGGAAGATGCTGCAGACGATCGGCCGCCGAAAGCACGTCATCGACCTCGTCATAGAAGCCCGAGAAATTGCCCATCTGGCCGTTTTCGCCGCGCAATGACGGCAGCATCACCACGAATCCGGCGTCGACATAGGCCTTGAGCAGAACCCAGTGGCCAAGACCCATGGCGTTGCCCCCATGCAGGAACAGAACGCCCGGTTTGGGCTTGCTGCCACGCTTGTATTTGGAGACCCAGGCGACCAGCTCCAATTCGCCGCCGTAACCGGAGCGATAGAAAATCTTCTCACCGTCCGCGGGAGCGTCGAGCGGCTCGTACTTGTCGGGAGCCGGCCCCTTCTGCAGCAGCTTGGTATGGAAGCGCTTGCGAACCTTGGCATAGTCGTGATCGATCAGCCTCGGCACGTCCGGAACCTCGAATGCACTTGCCATGCGCGGGAGCAGAAGAGCTCCAGCCAGGCCTGCGAGAACCGAGCGGCGCTGGCGGAGAAAAGAATTACCTTCGTCTGACGTCATTTCACGCTTCCATCGTTCCCGGCGATTCGAGAATTGCACCGGAAGCGTCCGGTCGCCAACACACGTTGTGTTGAAAAAGGTGGCCCTGCGGCGTTTTGCGCCAAGAAAACCTACTGCTCGCCCTTGGCATCGATCATGGCGACCAGTGTCTGGAGACGATCCGCCTCATAGGATGGTTTGTCGGGGCGCAGGCGGGAGATTCGCGGAAAGCGCATCGCAACACCGGACTTGTGGCGGGTGGACCGGTTGATGCCTTCGAAGGCGACCTCCACAACGAAGCCGAAGTCCCTATCCGCCCTGACGGCGCGCACCGGGCCAAAGCGCTCCGTCGTGTTGTTGCGAACGAACTTGTCCAGCACTTCGAGTTCGGCATCCGTGAAGCCGAAATAGGCCTTGCCGACCGGCACCAACTGTTCACCTTCCGGGGTCTCTGTCCAGACACCGAAGGTGAAGTCCGAATAGTAGCTGGAGCGCTTGCCGTGGCCGCGCTGCGCATACATCAGCACGGCGTCAACATTGTAGGGATTGCGCTTCCACTTGAACCACGGCCCCTTCAGCCGCCCCGCCTGATAAATGCTGTCGCGGCGCTTGATCATCACCCCTTCGATGACAGGATCCGGCGGCGAGGACCGCAGCTGATCCAGTTCGTCCCACGACGAGAACTCGACCAGCGGGGACAGATCGAAGCGGTCGTGCGGCGCATGGTCGATGACCTCCGCAAGACGCGCACGGCGATCGACATAGGAGCGGCCACGCACGTCCTCCTCCCGATCGAAGAGCAGATCGTAGGCACGAATGAAGGCCGGATACTCGTCGAGCATCTTCGTCGTCACCGTCTTGCGATTCAGGCGTTGCTGTAGATCGGAGAAGGTACGCGTCGGGCTGTTCGAACGGGTGGTTCCGCCAACGAGCAGCTCGCCGTCCATCACCCCGTCAAAGCTGATCGAATCGACGATATCGGGAAACGCGCCCGAGATATCGTCGCCGGAACGCGAATAGATCTTGCGCGTATCTCCGGAACGCGACAGCTGCACGCGAATGCCGTCCCACTTCCATTCCGCGGCATATTCGGCTGGATCGAGTTGTTCCAGATCCCCCTCCTCGACCGGATTGGCAAGCATGACGGAGTGGAAAATCGCCGGCGTTGCCAGGATTGGCTTGTCGCCCTGCCCTTCCAGCCAGCGAAACAACGGTTCGTAGGGTGGTTGCAGGCCATGCCAGAGCGTCTCGATTTCGGTCACGTCGCGGCCGCCCATGTCGGCGAGCGCCTGTTTCGCTAGGCGGGACGAGACCCCGATGCGGAGAGCCCCGGTCGCGAGCTTAATGAAGGCGAAGCGACCTGACGTGTCCAGCCGATCGAGCAAGTCGCGCACGAAGCTGCGGACTTCGGTGCGCCCGAGCGCGTTCATCTGCCGGACGACATCGCCGAGCCGCGGCTGGGCAAGTGCCAACCGCTCGATGTCCTTCCCGGCGTCCCAGACAAGGGAGATCGTCTCCGCGAGGTCGCCGACATAGTCGTAGGAATAGCGGAAGAGCACGTCGTCCATCCGTTCCAGCACTAATTCGCGCAGCATGGCCGGCTTGACGTTGCGCACTTCGAGCGTGCCGGCGATGGCGGCAAGACCGTAGCCGCGATCCGGGTCCGGGGTGTTGTGGAAGTAATCGGTAAGCAGCTTCAGCTTGCCGTTGCGGCTGGGGGTGAGCACGAGGCGGTCGAGCAGGTCGGCGAAGGCTTTCATCAGTCGGCCTCGTCTTCGTAGCCGACCAGATGGAGCGGTCGAGCCTTGATGCCTTGCAGCTGGCACCAGCGTACCAGCGCCTCCTCGCGGCCGTGCGTCACCCAAACCTCCTCAGGACGCAGATCGCTGATCGTCTCGGTCAGTTCCGGCCAGTCGCAATGATCGGAGATGACGAGCGGCAGTTCGACACCTTGCTGCTTGGCGCGCTGGCGCACCATCATCCAGCCCGAGGCAAACGCCGGCAACGGCTCATTGAAGCGTCGCGCCCAGCGATCGGCAAAGGCGGATGACGGGCCGACGACGATTGCTCCCTTGAAGGCGGACTTGTCGCTGCTCTCAATGGTCGCGGGTCGAAGTTCACCGAGTTCGATACCCTGACTGACGTAGTAATCACAGAGCCTTTCCATCGCGCCGTGGATATAGATCGGCTGGTCATAGCCTGTATCGCGCAGCAGGCGGATGACGCGCTGCGCCTTTCCAAGCGCATAGGCGCCGATCAGATGCGTGCGCTCCGGAAACTGCCGCAACGACGCATAGAGCTTACCCATTTCGTCGACCGGATCCGGGTGATGGAAGACGGGCAGCCCGAAGGTGGCCTCGGTAATGAAGACATCGCAGGGCACCGGTACATAGGCTGCGCATGTCGGGTCCGCGCGCCGTTTGTAATCGCCGGAGACGACGATGCGCGTGCCGTTCTTCTCGATGGCGATCTGCGCCGAGCCGAGCACATGGCCGGCGGGATGAAAGCTGACCCTGACGCCGTTGATCAGGATTTCCTCTCCGAATGCGACGGCCTGCTCATTTGTGCAGAAGCCCTCACCATAGCGGATCTGCATGATATCAAGCGTCTGGCGCGTGGCGAGCACGTTCGTGTGGCCGGGCCGCGCATGGTCCGAATGTCCGTGGGTGATCAGGGCTCGCTCGACCGGCCGCACGGGATCCACATAGAATCCTCCCTCGGGACAATAGAGCCCTTCGGGGGCGGGATAGAGCAAGGCGTCTGGTCTCATGCATGCAAAGATAGCGGGAAAGAATGGAAGGGCCAGTGGCACGCGCTTCGCAGACAGGAGATGTTGATCTGCACCAAAATGAAACAGGCGCGCTGGCACGTTTCCTGCAGAGCAGTAGAAATGAAGGAAAGTCCGTTAACCTCCCGCCGTTATCTGCTCCGCCTTGCGGGAGCATCCGCGCTTGCACTGATGGCCTCCCGCAGCTTTGCGACCACGCGCAAGGGCGGTCTGCGCGGCGCGATCGATGCTGTGCAATACAAGACGACGCCGAGCGCGGCCGATCGCCAGAGCGTCAGCCTGCAGAAGATGATTGATCAGGCCGCAGTGCAAAACGTGCCGGTTTTCCTGCCGCCCGGCACCTACAAGGTTTCCAATCTCGTGCTGCCGGAGAATACGCGGATAACAGGCGTACCCGGGGCGTCGCGTATCGTCTATACCGGCGAAGGCCACCTCTTAAGCGCGGAAAACGTCAAGCGCGTCGAGCTATCCAATATCGTCATCGACGGGCAGAACCGCTGGCTCGGCGACTATGCCGGCGCGCTGCTGCAATTTACCGGCGTCGACGAGGTGATGATCGACAATTGCCAGATCTCCGGCAGCCGCAAACATGCCGTCCAACTGGAGCGATGCGGTGGCCGGATCGAGCGTAGCCGCATCTCCGGCGCGGGCCATTCTGGCATATACGCGGTTGAATCCGATGCGCTCTCGATTACCGGCAACGAGGCCTTCGATTGCGGCAATGGCGGCATTCTCGTGCACCGCTGGAAGAAGGCGACGGACAACAGCGTCGTCAACGGCAACCGCATCTACCGGATCAGGGCCAATGACGGCGGCACCGGCCAGAACGGTAACGGCATCAACATCTTTCGTGCCGACAACGTCATGGTGGCGAACAACCACATATCCGACTGCGCCTTTACCGCCATCCGCGCCAATTCCGCCTCCGACATCCAGATCACCGGCAACCAGTGCCAGCGCTCGGGCGAGACAGCGATCTATGTCGAATTCGAATTTGAGGGCGCTATCGTCTCCAACAACATGGTGGACGGCGCGGCAAACGGCATCTCGATCGCTAATTTCGACCAGGGCGGCAGGCTGGCAAGCGTCACCGGCAACGTCGTGCGCAACCTCACACTCAAGGGCCCTTACGAACATGAGGTCGGCTTCGGTATCGGCATTGCCGCCGAGGCGGACACGCTGGTCTCCGGCAACATCATCGAAGGTGCTCCACGATGGGGCATGCAACTCGGCTGGGGACCGTATCTGCGCAATCTTGTCGTGACCGGAAACGTCATCCGCAAGGCGCCGATCGGCTGTGCGGTCTCGGTGGCGAAGGGCGCGGGAACGGCCGTCATCACCGACAATGTGTTTCAGGAGACACCCGGGGGCGCTGTCCTCGGCTTCGAATGGGACAAGAAGGTATCAGGAGAACTGGCGGCCACGGGCTCCTCACGTTTTGCGCAGCTGACGGTCGAGCGCAACCGCATCTCCTGAGAAACATCAAAAGCTTTCATCGATTCATAAGGCTCGGCAGCTTCCGTTGGGACGCTTCGGCTCCTACCCTGTGGCCAGTCGAACCGGGGATGTAGAAATGCTGACAATCTATGGGGTCTATCGCTCGCGCGCCTCGCGCGTTTACTGGATGGCCGAGGAACTGGGGCTGGAATTCGATTCCGTGCGGGTCATTCAAGCCCGGCGTCTTGCCAATCCACTTGCCGCCGATGCGCCTGTTAACACGCTATCGCCCGATTTCCTGGCGATCAATCCGATGGCGCTCATCCCCAGCATCAAGGACGGCGACCTTGTGATGCATGAGTCGCTTGCCATCACGCTCTACCTTGCGCGCAAGCATGGCGGCCCCATTGCTGGTCAAACCGTCGAGGAAGACGGTTTGATGACGATGTGGACCATCTGGGCGGCAACCGAGGTGGAACCGCATACGGTGAAGATCGTCTACGTCTATGACGACGAGAAGCAGAACAGCGACGAGGGCAAGGCGACGATCGGCGTAGCGGTGCGCTCGCTGAAGAAGTCGTTTGCGACCCTGGAGAAGCATCTGGCGACGAACGACTACGTCGTCGGCAACCGCTTCACGGCAGCCGATCTCAATATCGCCGAGGTGCTTCGCTACGCGCAGACGGAACAGGCGCTGTTCGACGCCCATCCCAACATCAGCGCCTGGATCAAGCGCTGCCAGTCGCGACCAGCCTACATTGCCATGCAGGCGACGCGTTCTGAGGAGCCGATCTGATCAGGGGAAGAGCTTCAGGGTGCCTGCCATTTCCTCGCGGATCCAGGCCTTGAAATCCCTAACCTTCCTGGGCTCGCGCGAACCTTCGGCCGTTACGAAATAGTGGCCGAAGCCGGTTTGGGCGCGAATGCCGAAGGGCGCGACCAACTGCTGCTGCTGCAGGGCAAAGCCTGCCAGCGTCTGCCAGGCGAGCATGACGCCCTGGCCTGCGATTGCCGCATCGAGACAGAGCGAGGCGTCGTTGAAGATGTGGCGGGTATCGAGCGTCTTGCCGGAAAGGCCGGCCTCGCGCATCCACACCTCCCAGGTGAACATGGCGCGGCCATCGATCACGGCCGGAAGCGACAGGATATCGGCCGGCTCGCGCAGTCGCGCCGCCATGACAGGCGAGCAGACCGGGAAGACCTCCTGCTGAAGCAACAATTCCGCCTTCACATCGGGCCACTGCCCGTTGCCGACACGAATGCCGATATCGATATCGCACAGCGCCGGATTGACCAGCCGGGTGGTGGCATCCATCCGCAGGCTGATCTCGGGATGCCGCTCGGCAAAACGATCGAGCCGATAGACGAGCCAGCGTGCGGCAAAGACGGGTGCCACCGAGATCGTCAGGATGCTGTCGTCGTGCCGCTGTGTCGTCGCCACCGCCTGTGACAGGGCGTTGAAGCCCTCCGTCAAGCCGGTCAGCAGGCGCGCGCCTGCCTCCGTCGCGACCATGCCTTTCGGCGTGCGTTCGAAAATCACCTGATCGAGCTGTGCCTCGGCCTTGATGACCTGCTGGCTGACCGCACCGATCGAGACGCCCAGTTCCTCGGCCGCGGCCTGCAGGGAGCCGAGCCGTCCGACTGCTTCGAGCGCACGCAATCCGTTCAGATGAACCGAGTTCAGGTTTCTCATATAGTTTTTCTATACTGACAGATTGGTAATCTCAATTGAAACGTGTCTCACCGGCCGCGATAATCCGGCGGTATTAAGCAAATGCTCCGTTCGCCACCCAAGAAGGAAGCGAGGTATGCCATGCAAATCCTGAAGTTTTTCTTGAGCGTCGAAACCATAGAGCCGCCCTACAACGCGGATATCAAACAGGATCCGTTGAACCACCCGGATCTGGCGCGGATGTCACCGACTGCGCTCGCCGATCTGCCGCTCGGTCCGGAGCCACGCACGCCGAAGCCCGAGCGGCCGCAGCCTGCAAGGTGCGCTTAAGAGTGAGAAATCTGCTAGTCTGTGCGAGCTTCAATTCGAGCGAGCCCAATGACCGACAGCGTCGACACGATCTTTGCGCGTCTCAAGCGCCTCTCCGTGGAAGCCAATCTGCCTGAACTCGAGGAGGGCACGTCCTATGGCAATCCAGCGCTGAAAGTGGGCGGCAAGTCCTTCGTGGCGGTCAAGAACAATGAGACCATCGTGCTTTCCATCTCGATCGACGACAAGGAACGGCTGATCGAGATGGCGCCCGAGATCTACTATCAGACACCCCACTATATCGGCTGGCCATATATGCCCTTGCGCGCCGCCATGATCAGCGACGCCGAACTGAAGGAACGGCTGATCGGCGCCTGGCGGTTCCGTGCACCAAAGCGGCTTGCCGCGAGTTTTCAGGGCTGAGCGCACCGCCCTAGCGACTTGTCGCCCTGATCCCCTGATATGCTCGGCGAGCGGGCTACGCCTGTTTAGGCCTGCTCGCGCTCCAATGCCCGCTGCACGGCCGGGCGCTCCATCATCTGGGCATAGTGCGCCGTCGCTCTCCTGAAGCGGGCCGGATCGACGCCGTCGGGACGCAGCCAGCCGGTCATGACGAAGAGATAGGGATCGGCGACCGAGTAGTACTCGCCCATTACCCACGGGCCCTCCAGCATCTGCGCATCGATGAGTTCAAAGCACTCGGCCATGGTCTGCGGCACCTTCGCCTTCATCGCCCCGTGCGCGGCCGGATCATCCGCCCAACGGCTGCCGCGACGACCGTGTGCGTGGTTCACATGCACCGTCGAACAAAGATAATTGTTGAATGCCTGCATCCGGGCGAACTCGAAAGGATCGAGCGGCGCCAGCTGCGCCGCCGGTGCGAGCTGCGCGATGTAGGCCAGGATTGCCGGCGTTTCGGTTAGGACGCCGCGTTCCGTCACAAGCGCGGGAACCCGGCCCTTCGGGTTGATTTCGAGATACTCAGGCGAACGCTGCTCCGCATCGGCGAAGTTCAGCTTCTTCGTCTTGAACGGCAACCCAGACTCTTCCAGTGCGATGAGGCTTGCGAGCGCACAGGTGTGGGGCGCGAAATACAATGTCAGCATGATCGACTCCCTTCGATGCTGACTTTATAGCGCGACGATCCGCAAACGCACAGATCGAGGCCGGCAAGCCGGCCTCTCAAAATAAAGCTACTTCAGGCACAGCCCGGAACATCCTCGACCCGATGCCAGACGGGAATGCCGCGTTCACGCGCGATCCGCACGTCGTTGTCGGCGCCTTTCGATTCCCCCTCGAGCCGAAGCACACCGTCGCAAAGCTGCAGCAGCCGGCCGGCAACGGGGTGGAATATCTCTTCGTAGAGATCATCGCCGACAGCCTTTCCGCCGGCGGCGTTCCACACCGGCAAAGCCACCCACTCTCCAATCATCGGCACGTGGCCCGCCTTGAACAGCCGATGCGAGGGCTGCTCCAGCCTCTTCAAATTCGCTGCCATTTTTGCGGGATCGTCCCCCGTTCCGGATCTGTAGGGCCCGGCAATCAAAATTAACATAATCAAACTCCATTTCTCCCGGCTTCATGCACGAGAAGTCAAATAACTGCACGAAATTTCTTGATTGTCGAATCATTTCGTGCATCATCATGATACTTCATGCAAACATCGGATCGAACCATGCTCACGAGCCAGCGCAAATCGTTGATCCTCGACATCCTTCGGCGAGATGGCCAGGTAATCGCCAAGCAAATCGCCAAGGACCTGTCGCTGTCGGAGGACACGATCCGTCGTGACCTCCGGGAGATGGCGGCAGAAGGATTGCTGAAGCGGGTACACGGTGGGGCAATGCCTGTTGCGCCCGAGTTGCCCGACTTCTCGACGCGAAAAGGCGTTTCGTCTGAGACCAAGGCGCGGCTCGGGAAGAAAGCTGCCTCACTTGCGCGGCCGGGCCAGCTGATTTTTCTGGATGGCGGCACGACAACGGCGGAGATCGCCCGGCAACTGCCGCGCGACTTTGCGTTCTCAGTCGCGACACACAGCCCGACGATTGCCGCGGAGCTGGAACATCACCCGACGGCCAGCGTGATCCTCATCGGCGGTAAGCTCTACAAGCACTCGATGGTCGCGGTCGGATCCGTCGCCATGGCTGCGATTTCGCAGCTTCGGCCGGACATCTTCTTTCTCGGAGTGACGGCTGCCCATCCCGTGCATGGCCTGTCGACGGGCGATTTCGAGGAGGCGGCCATCAAGCGGCACATTGCGTCCTGCGCCGCCGAGACCTATGTGCCGCTGACGGAAGAGAAGTTCGACCACGTCTCGCCCTGCAAAGTCCTGCCGATCTCAGGCGTATCGGGACTGATCGTGGCGGCAGGCCTTGCCGCGGCTGCCATCGAGCCCTATCGCAACCTCACTGCCGAGATCCTCGAAGCATGAACGGCTGCACGAAGCGCGCCTTTAGTTCGCGGGGGTTCTGCGGTAGCAGGCTCACGGCGAGACCGGCGACAAAGATTGCCAGGACAATATACGCGAAGGTGTCGCGGGCCATCCCGAGGGTCATGACATCGTGCAATCCGGGCTGCAACGCAGCGATCGACGTCGAAAGCCGCAGCTCCCCGATGAGACGACCCGGAATGGTCGCAAAGGCCGGCGCCTCCGACAGCGCCAACAGCGCGCCATAGAGAGCAGCGACCGAAATGGCCGCTCGCAGAGCGCGCCACACACCAAGTGGCCGTGCGCCACTCTCTTCAAATGACCAGCCGATATAGGCGCAGAAAGCCACAAAGAACAGGAACGCCACCGGCAGCCCCTCAAGCACGGTCTCCGGCTTCAACTGGCCGGTCCAACCATTGGCGAGCAGCAATGGAAACGGCGCCGATGCGACGAACCAGATGGCGACGATAGCGCCCCAGACCCAGCTCATCGAAAGATAATGGATGCGGGCAAGGGTAACGACGAGGATGATGCCGCCCGCGAGGTAGACGCCCGACGGTTTCATGGAACCGGTCATGGTGACGATGATCGGTCCGCAGGAGCCGGCGATCCGGGCGCAACCCGACGAAACGACCGTCAGCCAGGTCACGTAATCGAAACACATGGTGAAGAAGAGAAAGATCGCTATGGCGATCAACATCCACCAAAGATAGCGGCCCGCAAACATATCCTGCCCTCATGGCGTTCGATGTAGTGGGCAAAGGGTAACTCAGCCTTCGAAAACCGCATCCGTTCTCGTGGGCTGTAGTTTCACATACATTAGCAATTTCTGCTGCTGCGGCGCGACTGTTTCGTTCCGGAACGACTTATGCAGTCAGCGCAGCCGTCGCGCGAATGTCGCCGACATGAATACCGTTCCAATTGTGCATCTGCACGGTGGCCATGGCGGCCAAGTTCGCGCGAATCGGGTCGTCCGTGCCGAAGAAGCGGCTGAGCGCGGCGGCAATCATCGCCTCGGAGGCACGCGAATGGCCGTCGTCGCATTTGACGGCGATCGCAATTCCCTGCTCGGGAATGGCCGCGCAGAAGACACCTTCGGCACCGGTTTTGGCGAAGATGCGGTGGGGTGCCACCTCCATCAGCTCTGTGCAAGCGCGCCCAGTTCCGGCCACATAGAAGGGCTCGGCCATGCAGGCATCCAAGAGCCGCCGGGAAGCCTTGGCGCGAAGGGGCTCGAGTCCGTTGCCGGTCGCCATCTTGGCAAAACCATGCGCCAAGCCGCGCAAGGGAACCGCATAGGTCGGGATGGAGCAGCCGTCCGTGCCGCAATTGTCATGGCCGAGCACCGCGCCCGTCAGGCTTTCCATGATGCCGCGGATTTCGGCCTGCAGCGGATGGTCGTAGCCGACATATCCCTTCGGATCGACGCCCTGATGGCAGCAGGCGCAGACGAAGCCGGCATGCTTGCCCGAGCAGTTGTTGTGCAACGCCGTCGGCTTGTCCATTGTGCGCGCCTGGTGGATCAGCACCTTCTGGCTCGAGGACCAATGCGCGCCGCATTCAAGCGCTTCGACATCGCGTCCGGCACGCGCGAGCATGGCAGCAGCGAGCGCCACATGCTCGTCTTCGCCATTGTGCGAGGAGCAGGCGAGCGCCAATTCCTTGTCGCTGAAGCCATAGGCATCCGCCGCGCCGCTTTCCATCAGCGGTAGCGCCTGCATCGCCTTGCAGGCCGAGCGCGGAAAGGTTGCTGCATCGACGTCGCCGATCGAGAACACGACCTTTCCATCACCATCGACGGCGACGACCGCGCCGCGATGCCGGCTTTCGACGAGTGAGCCTCTGGTGACTTCGACGGTGACGGGATTGGTCATGGCATGGTCCTGATCGTGTACGCAGATGCGTCACGCATAGCGAGTCGCGAGGATAAAGCAATTGCCTTTCACCGTGCCCGTCTTGCGCCGATGTAGGTCAAAGCGGGGTGATGCGATAAGCGCAGCGGCGGGCGCCAAGCAAAATATGCTCCTGGCGCTCGACTTTGGCACCGAGAACGGCTCGAAAGGTCTCCAGCTCCGAGCGGCAGAAGCCCGCACAGACGGTTGCCGCAGCACAGATCGGGCAATGGTTCTCGACGAGCAGGAGCGAGCCGTCGGCCTCCTGCCAACTGTCGGCCATGTATCCTTCACTGGTGCGTACGGCCGCTAGCTGCTGCACACGGGATTGAACGTCCGCCGCGTCCACTTCTTGGCGATAGCGCATGAGGGTGTCTGCTTCCCGGGCGGAAATGACGGCATCCAGCGCCGATGCCCCCAGCTGTGCGACCAGCGTGCTCAGGATCGTGGCGGTGAGTTCCGCGTGACCATCGGGAAAGGTTTGGTTGCCCGCAGGCGTGAGGCTCCACAGCTGCCGCGGTCTTCCCCTGCCTGTCGTGGCGTCGCTCACGGCTTCGACAAGCCCCTCCTCCGCCATCTTCGTTAATTGCTGACGGACAGCTTCCGAGGAAATGCCGAGCCTTGCCGCAAGTGCGGCGGCAAGCTGGGGTCCTTCGGTCTTGATCAGCAGCAGGATTCGATTGACCGGGGATTGTCTCATTTATTTTTCCAAGTTAACGCTTGCTTTAATAGCATGGCCGTGTATTTTTCCAAATCATAACTTGCAAAAAATACTGCATACCCCGGGAAGCACACAAGGCATTAGATATGACCGGCATTGAAGAGATTTCCGCAGACAAGCCCTCCGTCTTCCATCTGTTTTCCGCACCGCTCCTGCCCGCGACGCTGATGCTGGGCGGCGGTGTCACCCTCTATGCCGTTGAAACTTACATCACTGCGACCATCGCACCATCGATCGTGCGCGACATCCGTGGGCTCGAACTGCTGTCATGGATGACAACGCTTTTCGTTGCCGCGGCGGTCCTTGGGTCGATCTTCGTGGCGATGCGCCCGCGCGGCATCGGGCTGCGTAGTGTCTACGTCGCCGGCGCGCTGATATTCGGGGCCGGCAGCCTGATCTGCGCGCTTGCCCCGGCGATGCCGTTGGTCCTGGCCGGACGCACGGTACAGGGGTTCGGCGCCGGCATTCTTGCCGGGCTTGCCTATGCCTTCATTCGCTTCGCCTACCCCGAACCGCTGTGGCAGAAGGCGTCAACGCTCTATGCAGCCATTTGGGGTGTCTCGACATTGCTCGGCCCCAGCCTCGGCGGAGTCTTCTCCGAAGGCAGCGCGTGGCGCCAAGCCTTCATGCTATTGGTTCCGCTCTGTGTGCTGATGGCGGCACTTGCGCCCTGGCTGCTGCCGCGCGCCGAAGACGATCGCGCCCATAGCAAGACGCCAATCCTCCAAATTGTCTTGCTGCTTGCCGCCGTTCTGCTGGTCAGCATCGCCGGAACGATCGACGAAACAAGCTCCAAAGCGTTGCTGATTGCCGCATCAATCGCCACGATCGTTTCGATGCTGACCGTCGAGCGGCACGGCCGAAACCGTCTCCTGCCGACCGGAGCCGTCACGCTCGCAAAGCCGGTGGCGCGCGTCTACTTGACGATGTTCGTGCTGCTGCTGGTGCTGACAAGCGACATCTATATTCCTTATTTCCTGCAGGTGCTGCATGGCGTAACACCTCTGGTGTCAGGCTATCTGACCGCCCTTGTGGCGCTCGGCTGGACCTTTGCGGCCTTCTTCAGCGGAATGCTGTCTGGACGCCGTGCCAGCACCGCAATCGTCGTCGGCTGCGTGGTCGAAATGGTTGCGGTTGCGTCGCTAACGATCTTCCTCGCAACGGACAATCAGTCCAGCGACCTAGCTACTCTTGGCCCTGCCGTCGTTGGTATGTTCTTGATGGGCTTCGGCGTCGGCCTTGGTTGGGTTCATCTGGTAACCAAGATCCTTGGTTTGGTCGACAACTCCGAACAGGACAAGGCCTCGGCCGCGATCTCGACGGTGCAGTCGCTCGGCAGCGCCTTCGGCGCGGCCGTTGCCGGCGTGATTGTCAACAGCACCGGGCTGGTGGATCCCGGTGGTGTTGCGGGCGGCATTTCGGCCGCACACTGGCTCTACGTGCTGATGGCGCTTCCCGGCCTGATTGCCGTCACGATATCCTTGACCCTCTCGTCGCCCACCGAACGGCAGGCCCGGTGAGCGACGCGCGAGCGGTCACAGACGCAGCATGATCTTGCCGATGTGACCGCTCGTTTCCATCCCGGCGATCGCGCGGGTTGGCCTTTGGCGACCGGCAGCCATCACGGCATGAGGCCATCCATCACGTGATTTGACCGCTGCCATCACAAACTCTGGTTTTTCGAAAGCACACTACTGGTTTATATCGGGGGTATCGGGAACCCTGCCATGCCATCCGCCTTTTCTTCCATTCTCCGCGATCACCAAATCCGTGTCCCAACGCTGACGCTGGTTGCGCTCGCCTTCACCTATGCCTCGACGATGCCCTATCAATCGATCATCGGCATCAATGAACTCGGCCTGTCGGACCGCGCCTATTCCGGGCTGATCTTCCTTGCCGCACTCGTCAATGTCGCCACCAGCCTGACGCTCGGCATCTGGTCCGACAGGCTCAGCGATCGGCGCCCGCTGGTGCTGGCGCTATCGGTGAGCGGTATGCTCGGCTTCGGAATGATCTACGAATTCCGCACCGCCGGCGTCTTCATCTTCGGCATGCTGGTGCTGATCCCCATCAGCAATTCCACCTATTCGATCCTGTTTGCCAGCATCCGTGCGACGACGAACACAATGGATCGCGGAAGAGCTGCGGCGATCACGTCCACGGTTCGCGCGCTGTTCTCGGGCTCCTGGGCGCTGGCACCAGGCCTGATTGGCCTGTACCTCATCAACTCACAATCGATGACACCGGCCTATGGCATTGCGGGTCTCGCAAGCCTGACCTGCTTCTGCCTCTACCTGTTTTTCGCCAAGCCTGCGCCTGTCGGCAACGCCTCCCCTTCGCAGCAGATCGGCTTCTTCTCTTCGCTCGGCAGAGTCTTTTCGCCCTATGTCGTGGTAAGGGTCGGCGTCATGGCGCTGCTGCTCGGGCTGCAGCGGCTAAACAGCGTGGTGTCGCCGTTGATCATCACCCATGCCGCCGGCGGTACCGTGGTAGATGTCGGTTTCATGGCCGGCCTCACCGCCTTCCTGGAAATGCCGTTCATGCTGATGTGGGGCGCGCTGCAACGCCGCTTCCGCAGCGTGCACGTGCTTGCCGTGGGAGCGCTGATCTATTGTTTGTATCTGGTATTGCTAAGCTTTGCCTCGGCGCCCTGGCAGATCTATGCCCTCGTGCTGATCAACGCCTGCGGCGCTGCAGCCATCCTCCGCGTGCCGATCACCTACCTACAGGATCTGATTGCCGATCGCCCCGGACTCGGCAGTTCGCTGGTCTCGGTCAACACGTTCATCGCCAACGGCATCAGTGCATCGATCTTCGCGGCCGGCACTGCCTTTACGGGCTATTCAGGCACAGCCCTGTTTGCCGCCATCGTCGGCCTCGCTTCGGTCGGCCTTCTGCTGTTCGAAAGAGCCCCCCGACCGGTCCGGCAGCCGGCCTAGAGCCGCAGCATGATCTTGCCGATGTGACCGCTCGTTTCCATCAGTCGATGCGCCTCGGCAACCTCTTCGAAAGAAATGACGGTATCTATAACCGGAGCGAGCTTGCCTTCATCGAGAAGCGGCCAGACCTGGGAAAGGAGATCGTCGCGGATCGCGCGCTTTTCCTCGGCAGTGCGCGGGCGCAGCGTCGAGCCGGTGATCGTTAGCCGTTTGACCATGATCGGTGCCAGATTGACCTTCTCCGCAACGGCGCCGCTGAGGAAGGCGATGATCGAAAGGCAGCCGTCCTTCGCGAGCGACGCCACGTTCCGTTCGAAATAGGCGGCACCGATCATATCCAGGATGATATCGACACCGTGGCCGGTCTCGGCCTTGATGGCCTCTGCAAAGTCCTCTGTCTTGTAGTTGATTGCCCGCTTTGCGCCGAGCTTGACGCAGGCATCGCATTTTTCCTGCGAACCGGCCGTCGCGTAGACCTCGGCGCCAAAGGCCCGCGCAAGCTGGATGGCGGTCGTTCCGATGCCGCTTGAGCCGCCATGCACGAGAACCTTTTCGCCTTCGGTCAGTCCGGCCATCTGGAACATGTTTGCCCAGACCGTGAAGTAATTCTCCGGCAGCGCCGCAGCTTTAACGGCATTGTAGCCCTTCGGGAAGCGCAGAGCCTGGCCGGCGGGCAGCAGGCAATAATCGGCATAAGCACCGCCGTTGGTCAGGCCGCACACCTTGTCGCCGAGGGCAAAATCGCGGACGCCCGGGCCGACGGCAACGATCTCGCCTGCCATCTCAAGCCCGAGAACAGGGCTTGCATCCTTCGGCGGCGGATAAATGCCCTGGCGCTGTGCGACGTCTGGCCGGTTGACGCCGATTGCTTCGGTGCGAACAAGGAGCTGGCCCTCCCCTGCTATCGGCAAGGGTCCGGTGGCGATCCGCATCACCTCGGGCGCGCCGAAGCTAGGCAGGTCGATGAAGCGCATCTGCTTGGGCAAGGACATGATCCGGTCTCCTCGTTCCGAAAGCATGTCAGATAGTTCAGCTCTTCGGACTTGAGAAGGCGGGAAGCGCGGGTGGCGTCAATTCGTCTCGCCCAAGAGATGGAAAACGAGCCCTTCTTCGCTTTCCTTCGCCTCGGCCTTGATATGGGCGATCGCGGCACTAACGCGGTTGACATCGTCGATGACGAGACCTTCCGGCAGCTCCAGCACGCCGATCGAGGAACGCATCAGCGGGAACAGTGCCTCGACGCCGGCGCGGTCATGGCCCCGAATGCGGCCGGCGGCACGATCCGTATCGGAATAGAGGTCGAGCACATCGTCGTGGAAATCGCTGATCAGACGATCGAGAATTTCGGTCAGTTCTTCCTTGGTCCAACCCCGGACGCCGATGAAGAAATCGTCGCCGCCGACATGACCGAGGAAGTGGCGCTCAGCAAAGAAATAGCGGCGCATCAGGGCGGCAAAGAGCGAAATCGCGTGGTCGCCAAGGTGGAAACCATAGGCATCGTTGAACGGTTTGAAGTTGTCGAAATCGCAGTAGCAGAAGTGACGTTTCTCATCGCCGTCGAGGCTCGACTCGCGCATGAAGTCGCGGATCGCCCTGTTGCCTGGCAGCCCGGTCAGCGGGTTCTGGTCCTGGGCGGTCTTCAGCTTCTTCTCGTTCATCACCTTGATGAGCGAGGCCGCCGATACGACGCCTGCATAGCGCATATTGTCGGTCAGCAGCAGGCAGTTTGTGCCTTCCATGTTGGCGAAGATCGCCATCAGCTGTTCGGTATCGGAATCAAGACCGACGATCGGAGCCATTTCGACGAAATGTGAGATGGTTCGCTCGTAGACCTTGTTCTTCAGAAGATCGCGGCCAAAGGGCTGGTAAATATATTCCTTCAGGTGCCGCTCGTGCAGGATGCCGCGCGGCTCGCCGTTCGCGTTCAGCACCGGGAAGAAGGCCTGGTGTGGATTGCGGCGGAAGAGCTCGAAGACGCTGTCGATCGTGTCGTTTTCAAAAACCGTTGGCAGCATCTCGATCTGCTTGCGGATCAGGATCTCATCGAGCGATTGCGGGCTGCGCTTGCCCTTGCCGAGGTCCAGCAGGTGCGGAAACGACGGCTGCAGCTCGGTGATATGGGTTGTCGGACGGGAGATGAACCAGCCCTGGACGAGATCGACGCCGAATTCGCGGCAGGCGACGAACTCTGCCTCGGTCTCGATCCCCTCGGCAATGACGCGGGTGCCAAGCACGTGTGCGATATGGACGATGTTCTTCAGGAGGTGACGCTTGCGCGGGCTGCTGTCGATGTCGGCGATGAAATGCCGGTCGATCTTCAGATAGTCGACCGGGTGGTCGCAGAGCAGCTTCATCTCGCCGTGGCCGACGCCGAAATCGTCGATCGCCAGCTTGAAGCCGGCCTTGCGCAGCAGTGATACGAGGGCCGCAAACTCCGGCACGCTGGTGTTGTCGAAGCGCTCGGAGAATTCGAAACAGATCGAGGAGGGTGGGATATTGGCAAGCTTCAGATGTTGCAGCAGGCCTTCCACCAGCCGCTCGCCATGCGGGATCAGACGGACATCGAGATTGAGGAACAGCGTCGAACTCGAGAAATGCGGGAGCGTGGCGAACTTCGCAAGCGCACGGCTTGCCACCATCTGTTCCAGCTGCAGCAGCTGGTGGTTCTTGTGCGCCTCGTCCAGAATTTCGACCGGAGAGCTGAAGCCGATGCGCTCCTGTCCGCGCATCAGCGATTCATAGCCGAATGCCACACCTGTCCCTGCCTCGACGATGGGCTGAAAGGCATTTTCGATAACAAGTTTCGCAAGGGTTACGATCTGATCACTTGCGTAGCGACGAACAAGCGCCGGATCGACGGTGGCAGCCAAAGACATGCCAATCTCCACTGTGTCTTATTGTTTTTCGCAGGGAGACTGACGGAGAAGGATCAACGATCCCTTTCCCGAATGTGAAACTTTTGTGAAGACGACCGCCCGGGTGAGCGAATTTTGCTCCCCGATCAACGGTTTGGTCAGGCGGTGCGCCGATGCTCGGCCTCGTGATCAGCGAACATGTCGGCGACACATTTGCCACTGCGCGAGGTGCAATCCTGATCGAACATGACCTCGTGATATCCGCCAAGTTTGCGGGCGGCGTCCCACATGCGCAGGGCTTCGCGCACGACCTCGCTGCTCGACGCGTAACTCCCGTTGTCAACGGCGGCCCGGATGTCGGCGGCCTGCAACGGTGAAATGGATACGGTGACCATCGGCATGAGATTCCTCCCTTTACCTCGTGGGGCACGTATGCCCCGGTCGGGGGACGGCCAATCCGTCCACGGCATTACCGACGCGCGCCGCCGCCTCGGCTGCCTCTTGGTAGTCAAATTTTAGCCCTCCCTCACATACTTGTCAAAAAAGAAACAGTCCGTGAAGCCAGGCTGTGAATTGCGGGCATAACTCAGCGACGGATCGCAAGACCGAAAGCAAGCATGGACCAGCCCTGGATGAGAAGATCGCAGGCGAGAAAAAGACCAAGGATCCATAGGCTGTTGACCGGCCAACCGAGGTAGATGACGACGCCGGCGAGTGCAGTGATGATGCCGCTAGCAAGCACCCAGCCCCAGCCCTTGACCGGGCGCATGCGCCAGCCGACCCAGATGCGGAACACGCCGGCAATCAGCAAAGCGATCGCAAGAAACAGCGTCAGCGCCGCCGATGCCAGAAGGGGATTCTCGAAGGCGAAGACGCCGGCCAGCACGTAGAGCACGCCGCTCAACGCCCAAAACAGCACCTGGTCCCAGCTTCTCACCTGAAACGCGTGAACCAAGTAGACGATGCCGCCAATCAGCATCAGTATTCCGACATAGTAGACGGACACAACGGTCGCGAGCGCGACGTTTGCCAGTGCGATAAGGCCGCAGACGATCAGCAGCAAGCCAAGTGCGGCGAACCAACCCCATTTCGATTGTAGAGATGAAAGGCTCAGTCGATCAGACGTATCTGCCATGGCACACCTCCTGGTTGGTAAAAGAATATGCCGCAAAGACACGGAATTGGAAGGGGTTGGCTTTTCGGGTTTGCATCAGATTTTTATTGATTGATCAATCAATCAAAATTATACTTACTGCCGTCTTCATGGAGTGATGCAATGCCCAAAGTCGGAATGGAGCCGGTTCGCCGCAAGGCGCTCGTCGATGCCGCGCTGCGCGTGATCGGCGATCAAGGCTCGCTGACCGTCACCATGTCCGAAATTGCCCGGCAGGCCGGCGTGTCGCCGGCGCTCGCGCATCATTACTTCGGCAGCAAGGAGCAACTGCTGATCGAGACTATCCGCTCTCTCCTAAAGCAGCTGCGCGACGACGCAGTGACAGCGCTGAAGGCTGCGGATGCACCGCGCGAGAGGCTTTCCGCTGTCATCCGGGTCAGCTTCCAGGCCGACCAGTTTGCTCCGGCGACGATCGCCGCCTGGCTTGCCTTCTATGCCGAGGCGCAGCGCTCCGAGGAGACGCGGCGCTTCCTCGTCATCTATGCCCGCCGCCTGCGGTCGAACCTGCTCGCCAACCTGAAAGCACTCTGCCCCGGAGATGCCGCAGAACGCATCGCCGAAGGCGCGGCTGCGATGATCGACGGGCTCTACATCCGCCAAAGTCTAAGGTCTGCGCCTATCAGTATCGAGGCATCGATCGCGCTTACCGAAGACTACATCCATTCACAGCTTGCCGCCCTTGCGAAAGGACAGATCCAGTGACCCTCAAAGCCCAGCCGAAAGCCTCCCATTTCATCGACGGCGAGTATGTCGAGGATGAAGCCGGCAGCGTCATCGAAAGCATCTATCCGGCGACCGGCGAGGTCATCGCGCGGTTGCACGCGGCCACACCCGCCATCGTCGAAAAGGCGATCGCGGCTGCCAAGCGCGCCCAGCCGGAATGGGCGGCGATGAGCCCGACGGCGCGCGGTCGCATCCTGAAACGCGCCGCCGACATCATGCGCGAGCGCAATCGCGAGCTCTCCGAGCTCGAGACGCTCGATACCGGCAAGCCGATCCAGGAAACCATCATCGCCGACCCGACATCGGGCGCCGACAGCTTCGAGTTCTTCGGTGGCATCGCGGCTGCCGGCCTCAATGGCTCCTACATCCCGCTCGGCGGCGATTTCGCCTACACCAAGCGCGTGCCGCTTGGCGTCTGTGTCGGGATCGGCGCCTGGAACTATCCGCAGCAGATTGCCTGCTGGAAGGGCGCACCGGCGCTTGCCGCCGGCAATGCGATGGTCTTCAAGCCATCGGAAACCACGCCGCTCGGCGCGCTTGCCATCGCAGAGATCCTGTATGAGGCCGGCCTGCCGAAAGGCCTCTACAATGTCATCCAGGGCGACCGCGAAACCGGCCCGCTGCTGATCAACCATCCTGATGTCGCGAAGGTGTCGCTGACGGGCTCGGTGCCGACCGGTCGCAAGGTCGCAGCCGCCGCTGCCGGCAGGCTCAAGCACGTCACCATGGAGCTCGGCGGCAAATCGCCGCTTGTCGTCTTCGACGATGCCGATATCGACAGCGCCGTCGGCGGCGCGATGCTCGGCAATTTCTATTCGACCGGCCAGGTCTGCTCGAACGGCACCCGCGTCTTCGTGCAGCGGAAGATCAAGGCGGAATTCCTGAAGCGGCTGAAAGCCCGCACCGAGGCCATCTTGATCGGCGACCCGATGGATGAGGCCACGCAACTCGGGCCGATGGTATCCTGGGCACAGCGCGACAAGGTTCTCTCCTACATCGAGAAGGGCAAGGCGGAGGGTGCGACGCTCGTCACAGGCGGTGGCATCCCGAACAATGTCTCCGGCGAAGGCTACTACGTGCAACCGACGGTCTTTGCCGACGTCACTGACGAAATGACGATCGCCCGCGAAGAGATCTTCGGGCCGGTGATGTGCGTTCTCGACTTCGACGACGAGGCAGAGGTGATCGCGCGCGGCAACGCCACCGAATTCGGGCTTTCCGCCGGCGTCTTCACGGCCGATCTGACACGCGCCCATCGCGTCGTCGACCAGCTCGAGGCCGGCACATTGTGGATCAACACCTACAACCTTTGCCCTGTCGAAATCCCGTTCGGCGGCTCCAAGCAATCCGGTTTCGGGCGCGAAAATTCGCTGGCGGCACTAGAGCACTATTCGGAGCTGAAGACGGTCTATGTCGGCATGGGGCCGGTGCAGGCGCCTTACTGAGGCGGCGCGGCCTGCGTCGCCCTTCGAGGGTCGCTTCGCTCCCGCCTCAGGGTGCGGGCAGGAGAACCGGAAGCACTCGCGGACGTCTATTCGCGTCATGGTGAGGAGGTCCGGAGGGCCGTCTCGAACCACGAGGGGCGCGGCACGTTAAAACACTAGAGGAAGTAGCATGCAGCAGGCAGATTTCGTCATCATCGGCTCCGGCTCGGCGGGCTCGGCGCTTGCCTACCGGCTTTCGGAAGACGGCAAGAACACCGTCATCGTCATCGAGGCGGGCGGCTCCGATTTCGGGCCGTTCATCCAGATGCCTGCAGCCCTTGCCTGGCCGATGAGCATGAAGCGCTACAACTGGGGCTACCTCTCCGAGCCCGAGCCGAATCTCAACAACCGGCGCATCACCGCGCCGCGCGGCAAGGTGATCGGCGGCTCCTCCTCGATCAACGGCATGGTCTATGTGCGCGGCCACGCCGAGGACTATAACCGCTGGGAGGAGCTCGGCGCGCAGGGCTGGGCCTATGCCGACGTGTTGCCCTACTTCAAGCGGATGGAACACAGCCACGGCGGCGAGGAAGGCTGGCGCGGCACGGATGGCCCGCTGCATGTCCAGCGCGGCGTCTTCCGCAACCCGCTGTTCCACGCCTTCATCGAAGCCGGCAAGCAGGCGGGTTTCGAGGCGACGGAGGATTACAACGGCTCAAAGCAGGAAGGTTTCGGACTGATGGAACAGACGATCTTTGGCGGCCGCCGCTGGTCGGCGGCCAACGCCTATCTGAAACCGGCACTGAAGCGCCCGAATGTGGAGGTCGTCTACGGCCACGCTCACAAGGTGGTGATCGAGAACGGCCGGGCGACCGGCGTCGAGGTCGAGCGCGGCGGCAGGGTCGAGGTGGTGAAGGCGAACCGGGAGGTCGTCGTTTCGGCCTCCTCCTTCAATTCGCCGAAGCTGCTTATGCTGTCGGGTATCGGGCCCGGCGCACATCTGCAGGACATGGGCATCGAGGTGAAGGCGAACCGGCCGGGCGTCGGCGCCAATCTGCAGGACCACATGGAATTCTACTTCCAGCAGGTCAGCACCAAGCCCGTCTCCCTCTATTCCTGGCTTCCCTGGTTCTGGCAGGGTGTTGCCGGCGCGCAGTGGATGTTCACTAGATCAGGGCTCGGCACCTCGAACCAGTTCGAGGCATGCGCCTTCCTGCGCTCAGCACCAGGTGTCAAGCAGCCCGATATCCAGTATCACTTCCTGCCGGTGGCGATCAGCTACGACGGCAAGGCGGCGGCCAAGAGCCACGGCTTCCAGGTACATGTCGGCTACAATCTCTCGAAGTCGCGCGGTAACGTCACGCTGCAGTCCTCGGACCCAAAGGTCGATCCCGTCATCCGCTTCAATTATATGAGCCATCCCGAGGACTGGGAGAAGTTCCGCCACTGCGTGCGGCTCACCCGTGAAATCTTCGGGCAGAGGGCTTTCGACCAGTATCGCGGACCGGAGATCCAGCCGGGCGAGAACGTGCAGACCGACGAGCAGATTGACGCCTTCCTGCGCGAGCACCTGGAAAGCGCCTACCACCCCTGCGGCACCTGCAAGATGGGCGCAAAAACAGACCCGATGGCGGTTGTCGATTCCGAGACGCGTGTCATCGGCGTCGACGGGCTGCGCGTCGCAGACTCATCGATCTTCCCGCACGTCACCTATGGCAACCTCAATGGCCCATCGATCATGACCGGCGAGAAGGCGGCCGACCATATCCTCGGCAAGCAGCCACTGCCACGCTCCAATCAGGAGCCGTGGGTCAACCCGCGCTGGGCCGTGAGCGATCGGTAGGGTTTGCCGACCGCCATCAGATAAAGCCGATCCACCGGCCGGCAAGGATCGCCGATATCCACACGGCTGCAGAGACGCCGGCCTGAAGGCGCAAGCCGAATGTTGGCGCTGTGCCCGAAACGGCCCGCTTCCAGGCTGCCTGGGTATGGACCAGGGCAGCGTTCGCAATGCCGAGAACGAGCAGCCCCAGCTTCGCCAGAAAGGCCGGATTTCCGGCGTATTCGATTGGCTTCACGCTGAAAAGGGCAAAGCCGGTGATGACCGCTCCCGCAAGTCCGATGGCCGCAGCTCGCGATAAAAACGGGCCGATTGCCGCCAGCGGCACCGATCCGAAGAGGCCCACAAGCCGGAGATCAAGCGGCAGGATCGCCCCGATCAGCAGCCCGATCGAGAGGATATGGGCGGCATTGACCGCCATATAGACGAGCGCCGAGCGCCGCAAGCCGGATGACAGCGGGGTTGCGGCGAGCCATTCCAGGAACTCGATCGCCATCACTCAGTTCGTCTGGATCCGTTCCGGATAGATGTCATAGCGCTTGTCGGCGACCGTGATCCGTACGGCCTTCATCCGTTTTTCGTCAGCCTTTAGCGAACGGTTTCCGAGAACGACAACCGGATCCCCCTTCTTCGCGGCCCCCTCGACAAAGCCCGAGCGCTCCGTCTGCCGCGGATTGCCGAGTTCGACGAGCCAGACGCCGTCGGCGGCGGTCGCAACATCGAGCGTCGGGTGCGGGCCGCCCATCGTTACCTTTTCGATGGTGCCACGCAATTCCGTCTGCTCGCCCTCGGCCCATGACCAGCCGTGGTGCGCGGCAGCTCCCGTCGCCAAAGCAACCGCGAGGATTGTGCCGATTGCCATTCGTTTCGAGCCCATGACGTGCATGTTCGTTTCTCCCTACCACTGGACAGGAGCGAATTGGCGCACAGGCGGGCGATTGAAAGCTATCTCACCGAATCTTGAAGCGGTGCGGTCGAGCGCTATCCCAAAGGCCTGGGTGGCCCAACGTGGTCGCGGAGATTGTGTCCTAGGCCAGCAGGCGGGTGACTTGCGCACCCTTTGCCGGCGCGACGGCATCGGCAATCGTCGTGGAGAACAGCACCTTGCGGGTCGCATCCGCCACCTTGGCGAAGACGTGGCGGATCTCGCAGTTCTGCTCGCCGTCGCAATCATCGCATTTGCGATAGGCAGTGATGGAAAGGCAGGGAAGAGGCGCGATCGGGCCGTCGATGATGCGCAGCACCTCGCCGAAGGTGATCATGTCGGCTGGCTTGAGCAAGAGATAGCCGCCCTGCTTGCCACGGCGGCTGGCGACAATGCCCTGATGCTTCAGGTCGAGCAGGATCTGTTCGAGGAACTTCTTCGGTATCTTCTGCTGCGCTGCGATGTCCGAGATCATCACAGGTTCGCCGCGATCGGCTTCAGCCAATACCGTTAGCGCCCTCAGCGCATATTTTGCCTTCTGCGTAATCATTTTCGACCGTCGACACACACATGGCGGGCGGAATCATCGACCCACCGCAAGTTCGATCCTGCCTCTATGGCATGCGCAGCATGAACGGAATTTGAACAAGCCTACGAAACCCTTGAGAGACAAGGTTTTTGGCCTTGTTTTTCACCCTTGGCCAATGCTTTAAATCTACTGCAAAATGCCCCCTGATGTCATCAATTCACATTTCCGATTGACAGGCAACGTGTTAATCTACTAAATCAATAGACAAATAGGCTGACCGTCGGCAAATCATCGCCGGTGCGGCTGCTTTTCCGCATTGCAGCGGCCGCGGAGAGATATTTGCTCCTATCGCGCCCGCTTTCGAAATGCCTTTTTCTGTCCGATCCAAGCCCGACCTGCGATACTCCGGCCAACATCAAGGACAGGATCCCCATGACTGTTGCTGCCAATCCCAACGCTGAAGCGGAAACGCTGAACGCGAAACTTGCAAGCCTTGACCTTGCCGGGCGTCTGTCGCTTGTCGCCGGCCTCGGCGGCCGCGTCGTCTTCACGACCTCTCTCGGCATCGAGGACCAGGTGATCACCGCCGAGATCGGCAACCATCGTCTGCCGATCGATGTGGTTACGCTGCAGACCGGGCGGCTGTTTCCGGAAACGCTCGCCCTGATCGACGAGACCGAGAAGCAGTACGACATCCACATCAGCCGTTACGAGCCGGAACAGGCCGATATCGACGCCTATGCCGCAAAATACGGCCTCAACGGATTCTACGAAAGTGTCGAAGCCAGGCATGCCTGTTGTGGCGTGCGCAAGCTGAAGCCGCTTGCGCGCGCACTTGATGGGGCAACCATCTGGATCACCGGTCTGCGCCGCGGCCAATCGGCCAACCGTGCCGAGACACCGTTTGCCGAGTACGACGCAGAGCGTCATCTCTTGAAGGTGAACCCGCTCGCGGACTGGGACCTGGACGTCATCAAGGCCTACGTTGCCGATAACGGCGTGCCGGTAAATCCATTGCATGCCCGCGGCTATCCCTCGATCGGCTGTGAGCCCTGCACCCGCGCGATCAAGCCCGGCGAGCCGGAACGCGCCGGCCGCTGGTGGTGGGAACAGGACGAGAAGCGTGAATGCGGTCTGCACGTGGCCGAAGAGGCCACGGCGATCGCCGCACAACAGTAACCCGTCAACTTCGGGATCGGAGCGCGGCTGCCGCCTGCGCTCCTCGAAGTCTGAAATGCAACTCATTCCGGAGGCCTCTCTTCCGAGAATGATCGAAGTCTGGAGTTAGAAATGCCCGATAGCCGTCCGGATACGGAAATCAACAATCCCCGGAGCACGAAGCCGCCGCTCGACCCGCATTTGAAGGCGCTCGAAAACGAGGCGATCCACATTTTCCGTGAGGTCGCCGCCGAATTCGAGAAGCCGGTCATGCTTTACTCGATCGGCAAGGATTCATCGGTCCTGCTGCATCTGGCCCGCAAGGCGTTCTATCCCGGTCGCGTCCCCTTTCCGCTGCTGCACGTCAACACCGGCTGGAAATTCCGCGAGATGATCGCCTTTCGCGACGAGACGGCCAAGAAGTACGACCTCGACCTGATCGAGCACATCAATCCGCGCGGTGCGTCTGAGAACGTGACGCCGTTCACGCATGGCTCGGCAGCCTTCACCGACATCATGAAGACCGAAGGGCTGCGCCAGGCTCTCGATGCCGGCCAGTTCGATGCCGCCTTTGGCGGCGCGCGCCGCGACGAGGAAGCCAGCCGCGCCAAGGAGCGCATCTATTCGTTCCGTACGCCAGATCATCGCTGGGATCCGCGCAACCAACGCCCGGAACTCTGGAACATCTACAACGGCCAGATCCGCAAGGGCGAAAGTGTTCGCGTCTTCCCGCTGTCGAACTGGACCGAGGTCGATATCTGGCGCTACATCCAGGCCGAGGACATTCCGCTGGTACCGCTCTACTACGCCAAGAAGCGCCCCTATGTTGAGCGCGACGGCATGATGATCCTGGCAGAAGATCCACGGCTGGAACTGCTTCCCGGCGAAGTGCGCCAGGAAGGCATGATCCGTTTCCGCACCCTTGGCGATTTTCCGCTGACGGGCGCCATCCCATCGAAAGCGACCACGCTCGAAGACGTGATCGCCGAACTCGAAATCGCCACGGTTTCCGAACGACAGGGCCGTGCCATCGACCGCGACCAGTCCGGCTCCATGGAAAAGAAGAAGCGTGAAGGATATTTCTGAGATGACCGCAGCCGTAACCGCCGCACACGCCCTTGCCGTGCCCGCCGCAGAACCTGCAACGGCGATGCGCGATTCACGACCGTTGCGCCTCATCACCTGCGGCAGCGTCGATGATGGCAAGTCCACCCTGATCGGCCGCCTGCTCTGGGATACCAAGGCCGTCAAGGAAGACCAGGCCGCCACGCTCCAGCGCGATTCGACGGGCAAGCAGAACGATCTTGGCCTACCTGACTTCGCGCTGCTGCTCGACGGCCTGCAGGCCGAGCGCGAACAGGGCATCACCATCGATGTCGCCTATCGCTACTTCTCGACCGACAAGCGCTCCTTCATCGTTGCCGACACGCCCGGCCACGAGCAGTACACCCGCAACATGGCGACCGGCGCTTCCACCGCCGACCTCGCCATCCTGCTGGTCGACGCCCGCGCCGGCATCCTGGAACAGACCCGCCGCCATGCGACGATCGCCTCGCTGCTCGGCATCAAGCAATTCGTGCTTGCGATCAACAAGATCGACCTGACGAACTACGACCGTGCCGGTTTCGAGAAGATCACGCATGAATTCCGCGAATTCGCGCTGTCGCTCGGCGTCAAGCAGATCACCGCGATCCCGATGTCGGCCCTGAAGGGCGAGAACGTCGTCTATTCCGGCGAAGCGTCGATGCCTTGGTATGCTGGCCCGACGCTGGTGGAAACGCTCGAGCTTGCCACCGTGCGCTCCTCGCAAGCCACAGGCTTCCGCTTCTCGGTGCAGCGTGTGTCGCGGCCGGGCGAAAGCTTTCGCGGCTACCAGGGCACGGTTGCCGGCGGTTCCGTCAAGCCGGGCGATAGCGTTATGATCCTGCCGTCGGGCATGGTGGCCAACGTCTCCAAGATCGTCACCTTCGACCTCGTGCGCAATGCCGCGGTTGCGGGCGACGCGATCACGCTGGTTCTCGACCGGCAGGTGGACGTCGCTCGCGGCGACATGATCGTCTCGATCGACAGCCAGCCGCAGGTTGGCCTTTCCTTCGACGCACAGATTGTGGCGCTGCAGCCGGAAGGCATCGAAGCCGGCAAGCGCTACTGGCTGAAGAGCGGCAGCCGCCGCCAGCGAGTGCAGGTGCAGCCGTTGGCGCAGCTCGAATTGAAGACCGGTGCCTGGGCGCCCGTTGATACGCTCTACATGAATGCCATCGGCAAGGTGCGCCTCGCCTTCGACGAACAGGCGATCTTCGACCCGTATGAGCAGAACCGTGCATCCGGCTCGTTCATCCTGATCGACCCCGACACCAACAACACGGTGGCGGGCGGCATGGTGGGCGGAAAGCGCAGTGAACTCGGCGGTATTCATGGCGGCGACGCCCGCGTGATCCTGTCGCTGCCGGCCGACCTCGCCGACCAGATCATGGCCAGCGAACTCTTCGCCAACCGCCGCCACGAGGCGGAGGTGCGGCGCATGACGGCGGGTCAGGCCGCCGACCTCTGGTCGAATGCGGCAAGCGACATTTAAGCAAAACGAAAACGGGGCCAAATCGGCCCCGTTTCTCATTCTGGTTTGTCTTTCTGCGCCTACCACAACGGCATGTGCCGGTTGACGTCCTTGTAGAGCAGATAGCGGAAGCGGCCGGGGCCGCCGGCGTAACAGGCCTGCGGGCAGAAGGCGCGCAGCCACATGAAGTCGCCGGCCTCCACTTCGACCCAATCCTTGTTGAGCCGATAGACGGCCCGGCCCTCGAGCACATAGAGGCCGTGCTCCATCACGTGCGTTTCCATGAACGGGATGACGCCGCCGGGCTCGAAGGTGACAATGGTGACATGCATGTCGTAGCGCAGGTCGGCCGGATCGATGAAACGGGTCGTGGCCCAGGCGCCGTCGGTATCGGGCATCGGCTGAGGCGGATGGTTCTCCTCATGCGTGAAGATCGCCGGCGGCGGCTCCTGCCCTTCGACCTCCTGGAAGGCCTTACGGATCCAATGAAACTTCACGGGTGCAGCGCTCTTGTTCCACAGCGTCCAGCGGGAGCCGGCAGGCAGGAAGGCGAAAGAGCCTAGACGCATGGCATGCGAGGCACCATCGAATTCGACGGTCATCTCGCCCTCGACGACGAAGAGCACGCCTTCGGCGCGCTTTTCTGGCTCCGGCCGATCACTGCCGCCGCCGGGCTGCACTTCCATGATGTATTGCGAAAAGGTCTCGGAAAAACCGCTCAACGGGCGGGAGATTACCCAGGCTCGCGCACCTTCCCAGTGCGGGAGATAGCTCGTGACAATGTCGGTCATCACGGTGCGGGGGATGACGGCATAGGCCGTCGTGAACACGGCCTTGCTGGACAGGAGTTCGGTCTGCGGCGGCAGGCCGCCCATGTTGGAATAAAAGCTGCTCATCGGTTCACTTTTCACCGGCCGGGATTGTCAATCTGCTTTAAGCGCCGCATCTCTTCTAGGCAACCTTTAGATTGCCGCCGCCGCGCGTCAGAATGTCCGCGGCGCTTGGCTACCCCAGGAGGGATGAGATGAGTCTGGAAAAACTTCGGGAAGACTATGTTCAGAGGGTCAAGGAGTACGAGGACAATCTCAAATCCATGGCCGAGAATGACGTCAAGCACTTCCGCGCGGAGGGAGCCGGGCCGCTCTCCGATATCACCGAGCTGATTCGCAACGAGTATTATCGGCATATCGAGACCTATGGCGCGTTGATTGCCGAGATCGATGCCATCCTCGGCGTATAGGAGTGTACCTTCAACCCAACCGGTGCAATCTCGCCGCGCCGGCGCGCAAGGTGCGGGCTTTCGTTCAGATCGCTAAGAATGACGACAACCGCCGGCCTTAACGACGATAGGCGGCGGAAAAGAAAAAAGCCCGCTTTCGCGGGCCCACTTTCGCGGGCTTTTCGGCTGGTCGGAGTGGAGTGATTCGAACACTCGACCCCCACGTCCCGAACGACGTGGGGGCTCTCGAAAGCCCGCAAACCCGGGCTTTTCCAATCGATGCCTTCTACGTTTGTTCCAGCCTTGTTCCGCGAAACTGTGCGGAAGCTGTGCGGACAGTGCTGAACCGCGTCAGGATTTCAGTTCGCCTCCAAAGCAGAAACAATGTCGCTCGGCAAGCGTATCGTCCAGCCACCGTCGTCGATCGACCAGCCGGCCACATCCGCCTTTGCCCGCCGCGCGTCCTCTCCATCGGCCGGTATCACCGTGAGTGCATTCGCGAGTTTCGCCATGCGGGCAAAGGCCAACGCTTTGGCCTTTCCTTCGACGGCCGCCGACATGCGATCAGCCTCCCCTTGGAACTCTCGCTGAAGATATCTGACAGTCTCATCATGTGGCCCGTTGGCCGGCCGCGCCAATCCGACAGTCGCCAACGCGGCGATCCCCGTGATGACGCCTCGTCGTGCGAGACATGGAGTATCCGGCGCGCCGGCGCAGCCGTCGCGGTATGCATCGCTCTGCATCTCATCATTTCCTTAGCTTATGTCCTCATCCGAAGAGGCCGAATCAGGGCGAAACTATCCCGGCCACGTTCGTTCTTTTAGGCGCCCCCGCGCACTATCCCATGACTGAGCATTCAAACCATCAGTACTCAACCCACGATAATTGCAGAGCAATTGGTGGCATCGTGGTGGCATATCGGTCAATTGCCGTTTGTGTCATCCGTGGGGCATGGCGATAGACGATTTATATTTTAGGTTACGAATTGCTGAAGAACTCAAAGAACGGATCGCAGCGGCCGCGCGCGCGAACGATCGCTCAATGACAGCCGAGATCATTGCGCGCTTGACCGCCTCCTTCTCCGTGGACGATGTAGACCCGAATGACCGGGAACTTGTTGACATCGTCGCGGACTTCGATCGGTTGAGGCGGCGCGTCATTCAGTCGCGAAAGACAAAGCGATAGAAAGCTTTGTCTAACCATTTTCTTCCACGATTACAGGCGCTGTAGTTGGAGTGAACCTTTAAGGTCGCTCATCGTTCTCTCAGTGAAAGGGAGATGTTCCGTGCTTCGTATCATTGTGGATAACAACAACCCGACAACGGCGGCGCCGCGGGAAGCGGCGGGCAAAGCGATGCCCGCCACTAGGGAGACTACTTTAGACGCACTGAACCCAAACCGCCGGGCACTGTGGGTGCTTGACGGTGATGGGTGTTCAAAGGCGGAGACCAGTAAGAGATCAGATCCCGCTCCTCAGAAGCCCGGTGAGTAGCGTTTGGTTGCACATGTGCAAGAACGTGAGTAGCACCGGCACGAACTGCGTCGGCCCAGCGGTCATGATACGGAACGCGAGATGACAGGTCGTCAGCAACACCGATGTAAACCGGTACCCATCCTGCCTGAGTAGGCTTCGCAAACATGTAGTTCCCGCCCTCTTTCTTGATGCTACTCGGCACTGCCGGGGAGTCCAAGAACCAGTAGCGATAGGTGCCCTGATGACCGGGCCAGTCAATATAGTCAGCCATTTTTAGCCTTTACGTTTGTGATGACGAAGGCTGAAATCAGCTTGACAGAAGAGCCCGAATAGGGGTTTAAAAGATCTGCTAGCAAACACTTCATGCCTCTCCATCGAGGTTTGATTTTAGGCCGGGTGAGTGGGGGAACACTTATCCGGCCTTTCCATTTGCGGAATCAATTACTGAAACCGCAACGTGATTCCACCAGAGTTCTGCGCAATTTTCAATAGGCGGCCGTTCTTGCTGCGTTCTGGTGCCAAGGCAACCCCGAGATTTATAGCGTTACGCGCTCGTGGCGTCCCATGCCGAAGTACGGCAAACAAGCGAAATCATGATTTTGCGGAAGCGTGAGGCATCGCAGCGGTCCTTCAGTTAGTTATACTTTTGTTTTGTGATGTCTCACGGATTTGCACACCATGGGCGGGTACCAACACAAGTACAAATGGCACCGAACGAAGATCGACGCGAACGACGTGCCGACCAACAACGACTGGTCCGGGTATGACGGGGAGATTGTGATCGGGAGAATCCAGAAGCAGCCGCACGGTCCTATGAAGGATCGGTGGCTCTGGAGTGGCCATGGCCCTCGGGTGCGCGAGCGCAACCTACCGCATCAAGGCTATGAAGCCGAAGGCCGGGAGGCCATGCGGAGGGTCGAGGAGTATTATGAGCGGCTAATGGCAGCCAATGGCTTAAGCCCCGGCGTCAAGTGACCGTTGCCCGCGCTTGGTCTTAGTCCGCTTCTCTCCGCGCACCTGGATGTATTCCTCTCTGACCATCAGCATCTCGGCAGCCATAGCCGCAGCCACGAACGCCGCCCTCGCCTGTTCCGGATCTCTGAGGCCTTCCATCGCTTCCAGGCACATGGTTTGAGCAACAACCCATTCCTTGCCGCGTTGATCCTCTGGCCAGCGGTAGAGCAGGCTATAGGCCAGATCGGCAAGCGTTGAGTGCCGGCGCATATTTACGCCTTTACGCTTCTCGACGCAGACGATGCAGTCTCTGATGCTGATGTGCTCGCCAATGTATTCAGCCATAACTCACCTCTGGCCGAATCAGGCGAGGATTCAAACCGGAGAGTCAATATGCGTTTGTGAGAATTTTCTAATCAGCGAAAAATACGACATTTTACGAATATATTTTCGGCGCATGCGAGGCCATCGTGGCTGGGCGTCGATCAAAGCTTAATGACCACGACGTGGGGTCGAGAGATCCGGGCCAAGGGCTGCGTGGAAACGGCCCTTGGCCAAAATGCATTCCGTCCGATCAGCGGCCGAACACAGCCATAATGATCCTGCGGATGACGTCTGCAAAGGTGACTCCAAGCACCATACCGCCAACGCCGATGACGCCGAGCGCGCCAATGCCCATCAGCTTCCACCGCTTGACGTCGTCGGTTACCGGCCTCATTTCCGTAACGTCTTCTTGAACGGCGGAAGTCGTGAGCTCTACTTTGCTGACCCGATCAACGATCTCGTCCATTCGCCGGTGCATCGAAGCACGGCTCGCGTCAGATTTCTCCTCCGATCTCCTAACGCCCTCAAGGATCATATCGACTTTCGCCGTCAGCATGCCGATCTCGCGATGCATCGCCCCGTCTTCCGTTGGTGCCAAGTCCCCGCCCCTTAAATGCGCATTGAATGCACTGTTTCGAGAATTACTTGCTTCGCCACTTGGCGAGGATTTGCTCGCCTGCTTTCCCTATGAAGAGAGAGCCAACGATAGCCCCCATCCAATCGGACAAGGGAGGCGGCAGAGCGGCAATCGTCCATACCTGCGGGTAGGCGCAGCCTCGGCACCAAAGCACGCTGTAGACGCACACTGCGCCGAACCAGAAGCCCGCCGGGGCAAGGAAGAGGATCGGGAACCACCAACCGCGACCGGTGAGCACCTGGGCCTGTGCGTTGACATAGGTCTGCACCGCCTCGGTCTTGATCCTCTCGCGCTCGGTGGTGGCATCAACACGCTTGTCGATGGTGTCCAGAATGCGCCCGAGTGGCCCTTTGAAGAAGCCGAGGATGAGCGGCCAGATCACGTTGCCCAGCCTCTGCGTTTTGCCAACGCGTATAGCCCCTCGACACCGGCTGCGATTGCCGCACCAATGACGGCGGCAATATCCGGGTCTTGCGCAACCATGTCCGCAATATCTTGCGGCAGGATGCTCTTGAGCACGAGATACCCAGCGATATAGCGAAGGGCGATTCTTCCATAGGCCATGTTCATGCTTCTTTCCTCGTGAAGATGGCAGCGATTGCCTTGGTGAGAACTGCGAGCCAGTTGCCTGAAGGTGCAGGCGTTACCGGGACGTGATCGAGCGGCGCCTGTGGCTCGTCGATCGTGGCGATGGGTTTCGGGACTGGCGCGGGCTCAGGAGCGGATGCAACCGTCGTCGAGAGGAACTGTGCGCGCTCCTCCTTGCGACGGATCGTAAGGCCGTCGATAGCAACCTTCTTCCCGTCGATCGTGCCCTTGTTCCATACGAGAAACTGATCGGCCGCTCCGGCGTAGTCTTTCGCGTTCAGCTTCCTCAACAGCGTGGAGCTGCGGAACGAACCCGGCCCGATGTTAAAGTGCAGAGAAGCCAGAGCATCGAACTGGTTCTGATTGATCGGCACCTTCACGGCGGCGGTCAGGTCGTTCTCGACGTCAGCTAGGTCACGAGCAAGGATCTCGTCGGACTGCTGGGCGGTGATCTTCATGCCGGCCGTCACGGTAGGCGGTCCGGCGGCGGTCGTGTGCCCTACGCCGATCGTAAGAACGTTGACAGAATCTCGGTAGGCGGTCAGCCGTTCACCTTCGCGCCGCTTGATCGCGGCTCGTCCTGCTACGCTTGTGCGCATGGAAAGCTCCAGATTGTGAGTAAAGAAAAGCCCGCTGAAGCGAGCCACAGAGACCTGCGACCTGTGGACTTGTCGCTATTATGGTTTGGATACTCCGGCCCAAGTCGAGGGCTCGACTAGCGTCGGCTTCCGAAAAATGTCAGGGAACTTCATATGTAGCCTTCGAGAAGGTCAGAGTATGGACGGACAAACAACAAGCAGCGCCCAACGGGCTAGCGGGGCCACAAAGCATCGGGCCTCGGAGTATCAGGCATACATCGACGGGCTTCGTGCCGTTGCGGTTTCCTCAGTTGTTTTGTTCCATGCATTTCCCGGCAAACTGCCTGGGGGATTCGTTGGGGTCGATGTCTTCTTTGTGATATCCGGCTATCTCATCACCGGCATCATCATCTCCGCCTTACAGACAAAAGATTTCAGCCTTACCAGCTTCTACGCTCGCCGCGTGAAACGCATTTTCCCCGCTCTCTTTCTGGTACTGTTCTCGAGTGCGGTACTTGGTTGGTTCATTCTCTTCCCTGACGAGTATAGCGCTCTCGGGCGGTACATCTTCTCAGGGGGGGCGTTCATCTCGAATTTGGCGCTCTGGCGAGACGCTGGCTATTTCGATACGGCATCGTCCTTCAAACCCCTTCTGCACCTATGGTCGCTAGGGATCGAGGAGCAGTTTTATATCTTCTGGCCTCTCGTCCTCATGGCCAGCTGGAAACTGGGTAAGCGGTCTTTGATACTTACCACTGCCATTTTGCTCGGATCGCTCGCCTGGTGTGTTTACCTTACGCCGATCGACAAGACCGCTGCGTTCTATTCGCCGATTAGCAGAGTTTGGGAGCTGATTGTCGGCGCGTTGCTCGCCCAGTGCCTGCCGATTTATAGATCTCGTCAGATCACAGCCCTGAAGCGGCAAATCACGATCAACATCGCAGCGACCGTGGGCTCTCTTCTGCTTGTGGTTGCGGTTTTTCGTTTTGACGGAAACATGGACTTCCCTGGCGCCATTGCCCTTCTCCCAACGGCAGGAACTGCGCTTATAATCGCTTCCGGTCCAACTTCTTGGGTCGCCCGCTATGTGCTTTCAATTCGCTTTGTGGTTGCGGTCGGACTGATCAGCTACCCGCTGTATTTGTGGCACTGGCCGATCATCGTTTTCTCAAAAATCGTATTGGCAAATGACCTTTCTCGACTGCACATTGTACTCGCGATTGTTGCCAGTTTCGCCATGGCCATACTGACATACCTCCTTATAGAGAAGCCGATCCGTTTCGGCCGTGTCAGGAGCGAAGCGTCAAAGGTGGTAACTCTGTCGACTGCAGTCGCTTTTCTTTCGATCTTGGGACTTGCAATTCATCACATGGGCGGGTTCCCAGCACGCGTAGGCTCCATGTCAGAGATGCAGGCCCAAAGTGTTCGTACGCCTGCGATAGACAAGGAATGCGAACAGCTTGTTGGCGCTAAGCCAGGCGACTACGCCTACTGCCGATTTGCTAATGCTGGAGGTAATGAGACCGTTGCCATCATGGGTGATTCACACGCCCATACACTCTTCCCCGGTATTTCGGCACTAGCTTCCAGAGCAGGCAAGAACACGCTTCTGCTCGCGAATAGCGCATGCCCGTCTCTGGTTGATGTGAAATCCGGCATCAACGCTGCGAATGTCGAGCTTTGCGGGAAGCGTTCGGCCAATGTCATCAATTACCTCACATCCCGCCCTGATATAAAGACCGTGATCATTTCCACTCGAGGCACCCTGTATATGACCGGGCATGGATTCGGCCGATTTCAAACTCAGCTCCACCTTCCAGCTCTTCCATCTAGCGGCAATGAAGGGGTAGAAGACCCAGCAAATGTCTTCATTGACGGTTTGCAAAAGACGATCGCCTCCCTTCGGCAGCATGGGAAGTCAGTCTCTTACTTCCTAGAGAATCCAGAGATGGACGTTAACCCTCAAGACTGCGTCGGGAATGTGCTTTATCTACGCAGGAACAAGAGCGCCGCTTGTGACGCACCGTTGAGCGCGGTGTTGGAGCGGCAGGCTGCCTATCGCAAGCGCGTGTCTGCGATAGCCGAAGCAAAGATCATCGATCCATTGCCGATCCTATGCAAGAACGACATCTGCAGTGTGCTCCAATCTGGTAAGCTGCTATATGCAGACTCCGACCACTTGAGCGTCGACGGCAGCTACTACGTCGCAGAGCGCCTATTTACAGACATCGTATCACATTAGGAATTTGGTCATTTCCAAGAGCTCAAGGAGATAGAAATGGACATCAGACCGCCGAACGTCGACGTTAAGGACATCGCTCGCGATGAAGACTGCGCCGAAGCTATCGTTCCAGCGCTGCTGGCGGTTCTAGAGGCCGCAACGGCTGCAGGTTGGGAACGCGACGAGACCTTGGCGTCGGTTATTGAGCAGTCCGCATTGCTGCTGGAAACAGGCCCATACGCCGAGGCCGTGGCAGATCTCGACATGCCTCGACCGCCGAACCAAAAGCAGTAAGTTACCTTCTAGTTACCCGAACGACAAAAGCGGAAAGCGCCGCTATACTGTCGCCAGCCAGCGTCACGAGCCGATGGCTTATTGCTATGGCCGTGGCGTTTGCCACAGGAACGCCTAGCGCCGTCAACCCCGCGATCGTGACCGCCTCCCGCGCCCCTAGCCCGCCAGGGGCGCCGGGGACGATGAAGCCGAACAACCAAGCCGTAGAAGCAACAGCAATGATCTGCACCACGGTTGCGTCACCAGCCCCTATCCATAGAGCGACAGCTACCGCCATCAGGCTATTGCCGAGCACGAACAGCAGATAGAGCGACAGTGCGAGCGCTGAAGACCGCACCACCTCACCACGGAACAACCGTCGTGGGGCGACCTTGACCGCCACGAGCGAGGCTAACCCCATCGCCAAAATGAAAGCTACTGCGTAAATAGGCCGGTAGAAACCGTATCTTTGTGCGGCAGATGTCAGGATATCCAGCGACGAGACACCAGCCACCAGAACAGCGGCGATGCAAACCAGCGCCAGTTCGCCGAATTGGGCCACCGAAAGCGCGCCATGACTAACGCCTTCCTTCTTGGCCATGCTGTATCGCCCGACCATATGGAACACGTTGCCGGGAAGGTATTTGTAGATCTGCGTTCTGTTAAATATTGCCAACGCGCCCGAAAGACCGAGTTCGCCACGATCGAACCCCGATAGCAGCGAATACCACGCAGACCCGAGAAGCTGGTTCACGCCAGCATAGCCAGCCGCCAGGACAACAAGCAGAGCGATGAAACTGCCAGAGAACATGGCCTCCGGAAGGGTGGAGTACGAACGCCAGATCGAACGGACGACGAATGCAACCGACGCGATGGCAACTGCAGCCCCCGCCGCTTTAAATACCCGACGCATCGTCTACTTTGAAATGACGCACAACTGATTGGCGCCGAAAAGAAACCGCTCGTAAACGGCCACTTTCAGCCCGACACTCTCGGCCAGCGCAACGAGGCTTGAGCGGTCGAACATCTCTTCATGCTCGTCAGCCGCATCAGCACTGAATATCCCGATTTTGGCGCCGATATCGTGAACTGTGCGAAACGCCTTGTGAGGCGTGGTGACAACGATCTTCCCGCCCTGCACGAGAGCGGACGCCCACCGCGCAAGCTCTTCTTTTGGATTTGGAAGGTGCTCAATAAGGGCCAATGCAACGATAGTATCGAAGCTCTCGCCATCGGGAAATTCCTTCATGAAACGGTGCTTCGGATGAGACTGGCGCGCCGACTCGATGCTGCCTTCGTCCCTGTCAAACCCGACATATTTCTCTGGGGCGACGAACGACGCGAGGACACCACTGCCGCAGCCGATATCCAGCACCTTGCCATTCAACCACTTTTGCGCTGCTTGCGTGCGAGCTTTCCGTAAGAGAGGCGAAAATAGCCCCTGCGATCCCTGATCTGCCAATGCAACCCCCTAGCTATAGTGAGCCGCTTATAGATTGCCGTCCCGCTCAGGGCAATTGCTTATGGCGCAATCGTAACGTTACCCGCCACTATCGTTCCTGTGTAGGAACTCCATGCGGTCGTCGCCGTAGCGACATTCACCGGAGAATTGATCCTACATTTCGAACCGGAAACGCCAAAGTTGAATGCCGGTATGCTACCCCACTGGCAAATTCGGGCCTTGTCAATATTGATATAGGATCCCGAATTGGTTGCAGTTATGTGTCCTCCTGGACGAACAAACCCTGGCCCAGATCCCTCAAACTTCTCCACGCTAATATCACACCGCCCTCGCAACCTGACGCCATAGTCTGATGCCGGATCAACGACAACCGTGGTATTTCCAGTCCGCTGGACGATCAATTGCCCAATTGAACCAGTCAGCATCGCCCCGGAAATATAAGGTGACACCATCAGGCCGTGGAGGCAGCTATCAGAGTAAATGGCGTCGATGTCGAAGAAGTAGGCAGGCTGGCCTGGGAAGTCTGTCGAGCGAGACGGGATGAAATTAACGCCGACGTTCGTAAAGATCGAAAACAGCCCGCCCTTGACGCGAAGCCCGTCTATGCGGCCGAACTCATACGCAACGTAGTTGTTGAGAGCGTAGGTGTTCACATCGGCTTGGCAGCTCCAGTACGGGAACGCCTGCACATTATCGAGCAGAATGATGTGGTGGATGTTGTCAAGGGAAAGACCGATCTTAAACGCCTGCCAAGCACAATCGCGGATATAACCACCCTCGCCGCCCTTCTGAAACTCTATTCCGTGCGAGTATCCAAGCGCGTAAACGCCTTCCATTCTTGCATTCTCAGCCCTGACATCGCGCGAATTATCCTCGAACCGTCCGGCTCTCACCGCCCAAGGCGTATCGATAGGCGTCCACCCTGTTGCCGGCGTCGGCTGTCCGTCGTGGAAGAGCATTAGGTTTTTTAGCAGGCTTCCACGGTTTAGGCGAACCTGCTCATTCGTTGGCCTTCCTGAAACCATGTTTCCAGTGGCGCGAGTACACCATACTGTTCCCTGTATACCGTCTGGCTTATATGTTCCATTCAGAAAGGTTTGCAGCGTTGGTCGCGAGCCTTCAACCGTCTTGCCGATGGGGATCTCAAGATTATCCAGCAATGCTAATCCTGAGGGACAAATTACTCTATCAATGTCAGGGTCGGCCAAAATGGCGGAGAGAATTGGGCCGTTGTCGGTTCCTATACCTGTGGATGAGTCGTAATCTGCGACGTAGCCATAATCTGAAGCGTTGACAGTGCCCATCAGATACGCCCCCTCGTGTCTACCCAACCGGCGCAGGACACGTCACTGCTGTTTATCGTGCCAGCAATGACAGATCTGTTCATCCACAGCTGCCCGGATGTGTTGGTAAAGAACATCGGAGGAGGATTGGAGATATAGCGATTTGAAGGGCTGGTGGTCGAGCCGCAGAATATGACGCCAACGTTTGAGGCGCCGTCTGCAGCTGAACCGAGACTCCCCTGATATGCGGAGTTAGCCGCCGGGATGACAGCCCAGTTGATGAGAGGCGCACAAACAATCCCTAGCGGCGTACCCGTCGAAACAAGCTGATCAGCGATGGTCGTCACAGAGGATGCAATCACGATTGCTGTCTTGCGTCGGAATACGTCACCAACCTGCGACAACTGGACAAGCACACCACTTTCACGAGACCATGATGCCACTCGCCGATAGTGCGTATAGCCTGCCGGATAGTTTGAGTCCGCAGTAGGATCGAGGTTCTTGGAGAAGCCTCGCGATACCGTCGTGCCGTTTGATATGACAAAGCAGTGCCACCAACCATCAGAGATGGCTGCGCTGCTGAACCGTCCACCGTTGCCCGTGCCGTAGACCACATCAAGCTGAGCCGTGCCAGCAGCGTGATCCATAAGGATCGGCGTCGTTTCGTCGCTGGCAACAACGCCGGCCGGGAAGTCGATGTCGTTGGTGGCGTCGGTTGCATTGTTCGCCAGATTGAAGCCTGGCGAGATATACCCGCGAAGCCACTTTCCGGCTGGGTTGGTGATGGCGAAGTTGGCGTAGTTGACGGGACCGGTCATGGTCCCGGGCTCGTAGCTGATCGCACCTGTCGCAATATCGATCGTCTCAAGAAGCCGATCGTTCGTGCCGTCGAATAGGTACTTCTTGAGCTTCCCTGCCGTTGCGGTGGAAATCCAGATCGTGCCCGCCACCGCATAGTCAGGGCGAGCAGATCCAGAGTGAGCGGACAACAGCGCGTCAAGGCTTTCATCGATGCGCTGTGCGAAGACGTCCGGAGAAACCGGACCAGAGAGCGGAACGCTCCACGTTGGTGCTTGTGTCATTGAATCGTCCCGTATCCCTTTGCGACATAATCGAAGGTTCTGGTGATGTCCGCGTTGGCGGAGTTCTTGAATGCTATGTGGAAGCCCGCCTCATCCTTGGACGTGATCAGGTAGTAATCACCCGTGGCGAGCCCCTGCGCGGCGATAGATACGCCCTGCAGGTGCTTGAAGGCAGGCGAGAAGGAAACTAGCAAGCCGCCACCTGGGACGGCGATATCGTTTCCTGCGACAACGCGATCCGGCATGTCGACGGTGACGTCTATGCCTTCAACGATTGGCGTGATGTCCGCCTGGCTGCTCTCAAGACGCGCCCTAAAGCGATAGGCCCGAGCGGACACGTCTCCCGTTACGAGATCTGAATAGTCGGACCACGCCGGTGAACCACTTGGATCATCATTGGTTGTCGATATCTCGACGCCAACGTTCCACTTGCTGCCGATGTCACCGAAGAAATCGACGCGCCCAAAGACATCACTTAAGGCGAAGAAGTCATCGCTAGACCATTGACCGTGTGCGTCAATCTTCGCTGTGACGCGAGACGTGTACACATCCGACAGGTCGATGATGTCAGCGAAGTAGTAGTAGCCAACTGGCAGATACCCATCCGAAGACAGGAAGAAGTCAGCCGGGTCGAAGACATCACTTAAGGCGAAGAAGTCCGTCGCCCCCTCCAAGCGGAGCGCCGCACCATCAAAGAACGTGCCGTCCTTCACGCCGGAGAACGGCGCTTCTTCTTCCAGCGCCTCCACAGCATTGAATGCAGTCAGGCCGTCGATCGTATTGACGATGATTGCCGGGTTTAGCGACTGCAGGCCGGAATAGCTCACCGCCTTGATGAGATAGGTTCCACGCAACGGCGGCACCTGTGCCTGCGCACCCATAACCGGCGAGCGCAGCAGCGTTGCCGATTGCCACGTCACGAAGGCGGATGGTGCTGGCGAGTAGCGTATTTCGTAGTGCGAGACGCCAGTCTCTTCCGCAATCTGTTCCCATTGCAGCGTCGCCAAGTCGCCAGTTACTGCGATAGCGAAGCCTGTCACGTCGGCCGGAGCCGTTGCGAAGATACTCGCGTTAACGACTTCATTCAGCCATCCGGATAGAAGGCCGTTGTCAAAGATCGCGCGAATTCTGACGTTATAGGCGCCAGGATCTAGCCCACGGAGTTCCGCCTCTGGAGCCGACACCGTAACGGACGGCGACCAGTTGCCAGTGGCTTTGACGGCATGCTGCACAATGTAGCCAGTGACCTTGCCGATATCCGGCGCCGCCCACGACAGGCGAAGGACAGAGGTCGGTGGCGTGGTTGTCCATATAGCCTCGACTGCCGAGAACGCAGTCGGAGTGTACGAACGATAGTCCACCAACGGCGGAATGCCGGTTTCGAAGTCCGGAATCGTTCCCTTATCCGCCTGAAGAATGGCTGGCGCATCGTCAACCAGTTCAAGCTTTGCCGACAGATCAGCCTGCGGCGTGATGCTCTTGACGCGCAACACGACGCTCTCCATGCCGTTCTCGCCGAACTGGGCCAGATCTCCGACCGAGGGCAACGCACCAGTGTCAGAGAACGTGAAGTCCGTGAACTCGCCGTCTATGCCGTCGACGGTGCGAACAAGCGATGAGCCATCTGCCAACCTGAAGCGCAGCGAGTAGGTCTTGCCAGCCTCCATCGACATGGTGTCGTCGAGCGTCACCCCGCCAGCCGACACTGCCTTCACACGAGCCGCCCCGAGGCCCCACAGCACCACATCATGGTTGACGCGCACCCTGTCGCCTCTGGTGCAAACCAGGTGCTCAAAGTCGGTCGTCAACGAATAGTTTTCGCGCTGAAGACGAAGCTGCGCGATGTGGTATCGGCCGTGGCGATAGATCAGTTTCGGATCAGTAACGCCGGGGAAGTCGATCCCCTCGAACTTCGTGGCATTCGCCGCGGAGTAGCCATCGTCGTAAACAACACGCTCGTCGTTGAGGTAGTTGTTGTCACGATTGATGAAGTTGACACGGAAGCCATGTGGCAAGTCCGCATAGGCGCGCGTCGACGAGAAACCGGACGAGTTGCGTGGCGTGAAGTGCTGAACAATGTCCGATCCCTCAACGTCCCATACAACGCCCCACTTGCCATCGCGGAACGATACGGAAGCGCGGCCAGCAGCAGCAATTTGCGTGAGGCGGTCGTAGACAGATACCTGATCCGTCGCCACAAGATCGAAAGTGAACCCTTGCGCCTTGCAGTACTCGTGCCAGTCCTGAATGCTCTCCAGATCGATCGAGGCGTCAGCCGCCGGCCGAGCATTTGCGTTGCCCTGTAGAACCTGTCGGAAGTGATCAGCCGGGTTACGGGTGACCTGATTTGCCACCCAGGACGTGCCGTTCCAAGACCTGATCAGCGGTCTCGCGATGCAGTTAAGCTGGTTGACCGTGCCGTTAAGTTCATTCGTCGCCTTGATGCGTAGCGCGATCAGTGTCAGCGGCTTATCGAACTTGATGACTGATTCATTTCGCCGGCCGCGAACTGCGGTCCAGTATGCAGTCTCCGAAACGGTGTCATCGCCAACGTAGTCCGGCGACTGCTTCCGAAGCCTAATGTCATACTGGCCGCGAGGGACGGTCTTTGATACGGAGCGCCTGATTGCCTGCGCTGAAGCGGCGTTAATGTCCACCGCCCCGAACGGGTTCCATATGTTGGCGCCGGCTACGGAGTATTGAGCCTCCAATAGGACGGGGTAGTTGACGCGGTTTCCGTTTGATTTCTGATAGCGATAGACGCCATTTGGAAAACTGACATCGACCGATATTTCATCGACATTCTCCGCCGTGGTGCGCTGTACCCAGCTGCTCGCGTAGTCGAGAAGGACGCTGACCGATTCCTCGTATACCGGCTTGGTGTAAAGCGTCGGCGACTGCGTAAGGTGGTTGCTGATGATCTCGTAGGTGGCGCCTTCATACGTGCTGATAGAAGTTTCAGCGATCTTGAGATCAGTGATCGAAACCGGCCCGTAGCCAGCGCAGAACAGCATCCGAAGATACTGATCGTCGCCCACGATTTCGGTGTAGGATCCGGCCGCATAGGGCGGGGAGATGCGATGTGTGCCGAAGATTTCAGGCACGGCATTGTACTGTGCGGCTTCATTCTGCGCACCGCCGATCGAGTAAAGTGTCTTGGTATTGTCGGCGGCTTGTTGCTGCGGCTTTGCTACCGGAAACAGCGCATTAATTGCCAATGAGCCGGCAATGGTGATCCCAGCCGCAATCAGGCCGGTAACTGCGGTGCCGACGGCTGTACCGGCTAAGGCGGCTGGAAGCAGATATGGCGCAAAGATCGCAGCGGCGATTGCGATTACAGCGCCGAGGATGCTGCGCAGGGCGCCCTTTCCGGGGACCTTTACAATCGAGATTGTCGCGCCGGACTTGACGCGGACGCGAGCCCAGTTGCGGAACTCGATCGAATGACCATTGATCGTGACGTAGAGCCGGCTGGGCTCGACTTCGCAGACATCCAGGATCTCAGCGATCGACAAACCAGCAGGAACCCGCAGATGCTCGCGTTGCTGGCGAAGCGGAGAACGACGCAGGTAAACATCCACGTCATCTCCCGGTGCAAACAATTCCGCGCGTCGATCTTCTACGATTGCGAGCATTCATTGAGCCTGTAAAATCCAGAAATTCGGTTCCGCCAGCGCATGTCGCTGATGCGGTCTATGACCGAAGGGTGCGGACCTTCGCTATGGAGCATGCGGCCTTGGCCGAGGTAGACGCCGACGTGGCTATCGTGCCTCCCTGCCCGCATGAGCACGCAATCTCCAGCCTGTGGCGTCTCAACCTGATGCCAGCGCCGTTCGCGTTCCTCGCCGATCAGCGGCGCGATGCCGCAGCGATTGAACTCCCGCGCCTCCATCTCCGAGGAGTAGGCAGGCACCGGAGTGCCAAGCACGTCGCGGTAATAGAGGAACAGAATGCCCCAGCAGTCAGCTCCTTTATATTCGCGCCCGTGGGGCACGTAAGGAATACCGATGAATTTCTCCATCAGAACAGACCCGGGAAACTGCCAGGCGTGAACAGCTGGGCCGGGTGCGGCTCGTTGATGAGCGCGTCCGCCACCAGTGTCGCAGAGATCTTACTGTCATCCATGGTGACATCCGAAAGCTGAAGTGCCGGTATCTGGATTTCCACGCTGTTGAGGTCGGACGCTAGAATAAGTTCGACCATCACGTTTGCAGGCGTAGCAATGCTTCGGAGAAGCGTGACGAGGCTGCGATCCGTGTTGTCCATGCTGAGCTGAACACGTGGCGGGCTGTCGCTCTTGTCGTCAGGCAATGTGAACTCGAAGGGCAGATAAAGGTATTCGTTGCTTCTGCTGATCGTACCGTACACAAGCGGATCGTCAGAGAGACGCGTTGTCGGATCACTTGACAGGTAGATAGGCCCACCAATGTCTTCGTGCGTCACCGTCAGGAGGCAAATAACGACCTCTTCCGATTCCTGCGAATAGAGCCCAGCTAGGAAGCCGGGAGATAGGTTGCGGCTCATACGGTCTCCCAGATCATGGAAGGACTTCGAGCGCCAGCGACACATACCACTGGGCACCCACGCGGCTGGCCTTATAGGATGAAGTCATCCGAACAAGGTTATTCGCACCCAGGAGCTGCGCCGGGAAGCTGAACGCCTTAGCGCCGTCGAGAATGTCGTTCTCGACGAATGATAGGAAAGTGCGAAACTGAGCTGCACTCATCACCATCTGGCCGCTCTGTTTCCAGACGTTCGCGGTAGTGCGCCGCCTGGTCTTTGCAGGCCCTACGGAGGTTTCAGAGCGCAGCACATTGTCTGCGCCCTCTTCGTCGTAGGAGGTCGTCGTAAAGTATTGCGGTAAGCTTTCCGGCCAGATGGGAACAGTCATCGTCTTGCCAGCCCCCCCTTCAGCCCGAATTGCGACTGCATTGCTCCACGCGAGCGGGAGCCAGGCGTCGACATCTTATCAGCCACCATTTCATCAACCAGGACGTCGATCTGCGTGCCGCCGGCCGTTTGCTTCGACTGCTGCTTGATCTGTGCTGACGAGTTGTTCTGGATATTCACCACAACACCTCCGCCAGCTGGCCTCTTGCCGCCGAGTGCCGGCAGGCTTGGTGCGCCGACGAGACCGCCATTGGCATATCCCTGTAGGCGCCGCAGGTTGCTAACGCCGATGCGCTTCGTGCTCTCCGCGTCCATGACGTACTCGCCCTTGTGGACGATACCGGCTGGCTCATACTTGCCGCCGTTACCGGTATAGCCGCCGTCCGACCAGAGTCCTGGTGAGGCAGTCGACGCGTTGAAGCTACTGCCGCCACTCAAGAGACCACTGAGGAAGCCGCCTCCGCTATTACCGCCGAAGAGCCCATCGAACGCAGCGTTAAGCGCCATGTCGATCAGCTTCTCTGTCACCTTGTCGAGAGCGTTCGCCAACGCTTCCGTGGCGGACTTGCCTTCGCGAAGATCCGAGATGAAGCCGCCGACAACGTCGCGACCGAGGTCACGAAACTCTTCGGCAGACTTGCGCAGCCGCTCCTGCGAAGTCTTCATGACCTCACTTGCGGATGACGCCTTGGCATAATTTTCAGCGAGAGCGTCAATACTAGCTGCCAATTCCGGCGTGACTGCCAGGCCAGCCTTTTGCGCCTCTGACAGCAACTGCTGTTGGATCTTCGCCTTTTCGACTGCATAGCCGTAGTCATTCACAAGCGGGTTGAGACGAGCTTGTGCCGCGTAGGCGGCATTCATCACGTCAATACGCTTCTGGATCTCGGCTACGTCGCCCTGAAATAGTTCGGACGGCGTTTTCTTGTTGCTGGACACAATGCCCGCATCAGAGAGCGAGATACCAGTGCCAGACAGGTAGTTCTGGGCCTCTTCCTTACGACGGCTTGGGTTTGCCGTTAGGTTGGCGATTGCTTGCGCAACCTTCGCCGGGCCGCCCCCATCCTGAATGGCTTTGACGATCGCATCCGGCAGCGAACCGTAATTGTAAGCGATCGACGTTAGCGCGGCCTTTTGGCCTTCCGACAGGCTCTTCCACGTCTCAATCCCGATCGCATTTTGAATTCCGTCTTGGAACTCAAGGATGCGCCGAGAGAGATCGCGTTGCGCCTCATCCAGCGTGACGACGGTGTCTTTCGTGACCTTCTCAATCACGCCATTGGCGCGCGTCGCGGTATCGCTACCGAAGCCCACTCGGAACGCGTTTACGTCCCACTTGGCATTGGTGATGAACCCCTCGAAAGAACGGATCAGCTTCGCCGCGGCAGACTTGCCTACCTCGTCGAGTTGCGCCTCGTTGAAATCGAAGTTGCTCGCCTCCATAGAGTTCATGAAACGGCCACCGCCTGAATAGAGCGGTGACAGCGTGCCAAGCGGCGACTTGTTGATTTGGTCCTGCAGGGTGGTCAGGTTCTTGGCGTACTCCCCGACTTGCGAAAGCGCCTGCTCCATCGCCGGGATGAGTTCACTTCTAATCTTGCCGGCAATCGAGCTAATGGCGCCACCGCCCTGGTTGCCGAGGCCCAATGCAGAGGCAGTCAAAGCCGCAAAGGTAGCCTTCGCCTGCTCACCAGTCAGATAGACATCCTTCAGGCGCTTCTGCGTGCCCTCCACAGCCTCTTGGAGTGGAAGGGATTCGTTCGCCGAAAGGCGCAGCTGTTTCGCAAGCTCCCTGATGTTCTCAGGGATACCTTTCATGCCCTCGATCTTCTCCATCTCCAGTGACAGGCCACGGAAATCCGGGACCTCTTTGTTCAAGAGTTGGATGGCGTTGGTCATATCTGAAAGAGCCGCGGTGCCGCCAGTATTGCTCAGACCCCGCAGGCCGCTAACGATTTGCCCCTTTAGATCGGCCCCTGCGGATTCAATAGCCTTCTGGAGGCTACCGAATTCGTCGCGAAGCTTCTGCAGTTCGATCTTGTTTACAGAATCCGAGTAACCATCGACCGCCTTCTTTGCGATGCCCCAAGCTTCGTCAAACGACTTGATGAGTTCGGCGTGAGCCTTCAGAAGCTTTTCGGCGTCCGGAACATCACCCTTCAAGGTCGAAAAATACTGCACTGCCGCGCCTGCCAAGCCGATAAGCGCGAACGACGCAAGTGATACGGGATTGGCCATCTGAGCAAATGCGCCACCGATCGTCTTCACAACGCTTCCGAGACCGCCCCCGGTGCTGCTCAGCGCTTGCGCCACCTGGCTGCCCTGCTGGGCCATGACCGTAAATGGCGACGCGCCTCCCGCCAAAGAGGTTGCGATATCGTTGAGCTGGAAAGAAAGGTTGGAAATCGCGGCGCGCTGTGCGCCAATCGACGCTTCCACCTTCTTGCCGCCGTTCTGGAAGCTTTTGCCGACGTTGTCGTTAGCCTGCGTGAAGCGATCCTCGGTCTGCTTTGCGGCGCGCTCCGCAGCCTTGGCAATGGCGGCGAGCTGCTTCTCGCTCTGCTTCTGCGTAAACTCGATCGAAACGAGCAAGCGTGCCAGATCTTCAGCTGTCGCAGCCATCTTTAAAACCCTTCGATTCCAAACTTGACCAAGTCATCGTCGCTCATGGGCGGGGCCGGATCTTCTTCGGCCTGGTTTGCTTTCCGGTAGCCTTCGACACAGCAGGCGAACTCCCACAACGTCATGTCGTCGACATCTCGCGGTGGAAAACCGATGGCAGCGCCCGTGGCATAATAGGCGGACCACTTGGTCCGTCCGTTGGGAAGCGGGTTCGGATCGGCTACTCCGTCCCCGCTTTTGCCTCCCCCGGCTGATCATCCATTTCCCACATGATGAAGCGCCGCATGATATCGGCGGCAGTCACTGCCAGCGCATAGGGGCTGGCCACATCAAGAGCCGATTCAATGACTTTCTGAGCGGCCCGCTCATCCATCCCGCCACCGATCAACCCAAGCCGGATCGGCTGGATAACGTCGTCAATTTTGAACTGTGACGACAACAGTCGCATCATGACGACAGCGCAGCCAGCATCGCTGCGCTGCTCGATCGCACGCAGCTCGCCAATGCCGAGGCGGAAAGAATGCTCTCCGCCTGGCCACGTCACCTCTTCAGCGCCACGCATCAGGCTTTTGCCGTCCGGGTCGGGATGCCGTCGAACTGGACTTCGATCTCGGCGGTAACCTTCGTGCCGCGTTCCGCCTGGTTGTTAATCGAGACGAGGTAGGCATTGCCGGTTTCGTACTCGGTATCGCCAACAGCGGCATTGACGTGCTGAACGCGAACACTTTTCGTCGCGCCGGAATACCACCAGTCGAGCATGGTTTCGTGCGCCTGAGCAGCCCAGACACCTGAGCCGGAAATCGTGACTTCCTGCGACTGGACAGCGCGCTCTACGGCGGCCGGCAGGGATTCGTCGTCGCAGTCCGGAACTTCGGACGTCGACATGTTGCTCTGGCGATTGATGCCGCGAGAGGTAAGGCCGCAGAGGCGGGAATAAACACCGCTGCCTGAGGCCGTTTCGACCTCAAGGACAAGCTGATGAAAGTTCGCAGTAGTGGCGCGCGTCATGGGATGCTCCGTGAAAATGCCGCTGACGAGCGGCTATGGTTGGCGGGATATGGTTGATCGCCGGTTCGGCGGCTTCACCTTCGTCGCTCGACAGATCGAGACGGCGTAGTCGACAAAGTCATGCGGAAAGCTCTGCGGCTCTTTCTTAGGCTTAGCGTTGAAGCTGAACTTCGAACGAGGCCGGCTCCAATTGACTTCGAGATGAACAATCATCCAGGCCATGATCTCACCGCTCATTCTTCAGGCTCTTCAATGCTGGCCGTGACGCTCACCACGCCGTGTGTCGTCAGCCCGTCCCGATCTGTGAAGACGCGACGGAAGTCGACGCGGATCTCAGCGAGCGCGTTGTCCGTCATCGTCAGTTCCTGCTCATGCAATGCCCGGAAAACCAGATCGACGATGGCCTTCGCTTCGACTTGGCCAACCTCTTTACTCCAGACATCGATCTGGAAAGTGTGCGCGCCGCTGATCGAGCAATCGGCGCTGTCGTCCACCACATCAGATGGCCCGAAACTGATGTACGCATTCTTCGTCCCATAAGGCGAAGGTGGCACCCGATCATAGACGCCGCCGACGACCGCCATGATTTCTGGCGTCGCTCGCAGCGTGTCATAGAGCAGCTTTTGAAGTTCTACCGAAGGCCCCATTCACGGCTCCTAAACTTAAACGTCTGCCGAGGTCGGCGGCCCCTGAAACTTCATCGCGGCTTTCGTCTGCCGCTTAATGCGCGACTGGATGCGTTTCTTCAGCGATCGATAGGCCGGAAAGAAAAATGGGTGCGCTGGCTGATTAGGGATTTTCGCCCCTTCGAACTTGCCGCCGGCAGTATGCGCTTCGGTGCCAAACTCCACCCACATCGCGTAAAATGCTTCTTTGCTGCCCGCGTAGACGGTGATTTTCAGTCCACGGCTGTCGGCGTTTGATTGTGTGATAACCTTGGCGCCCTCCGGGGCATCGCCCCATGTCCAGCCGATGCTGTCTCGAAGCGCTCCGCTGTCGACCGGCACCAGGCGCTTCATCATGTCGACGAGTTCTTGCGCGCCTTTTTCCATGGCAGCAGCTGCAGCTGTTTCGAGGCGCTTGGGTATCGCCTCGAACCTTTTCCGCATGTCCGATACACCACGGACCATGTTACGGGCTCGCGACGCCTGAATACTGCGGATCGACGTTAAGCACGCTTGTGGACGCCGCGAGGCCGATCAGCGTGTAATAGTCGCCGCCGGTGATATCTGCGACCGGACAAAGCTTTCCGGGCGTATCCGACAGGTAATACGCGGTGCCAGCGGTGAGCACCGCTCCAACCGTAACCGGTCCCTCGGTCAAGACCGAGATCGGCTGATTGGCCGCTGCGCTATTGAGGGCGACACCCAGATTTGCCGTCTGGCCTCGCGCCTCTGCCGCAGCAGCATCGCTGTCTGCAAGCTGCCATTTGCCGGTCGTCGTGGCGTCGAGATAGACGATGTCGCCGGCCGCAATGGCCGCCCCGGCAACGCCTGTTCTTTTCTGTGAACCATTGCCAGCAACTACCGCGCTGGCTGTGATGGAAATATCCGCCATTGTCCTAAGCCTTTATCTTGGTTGGTGAGGGAATGCGTTAAGCCGCCACGCCGCTCTCGATCATAATGTCGAGGAACTGGCGGTCATCGGTGGGCGCGATCGAACGCACCGCGTAGATTGGCCCTTCCCAATACTGATCGGCGCCAGTGCCTTGCCATGCACCGTTCCGAACATCTCGCATGCGCCAGTCTGGAGTTATGAGCAGCGTGTTACTGTCGCGGCGCACGCGAACGACAATCGGCTGCCTTCCCTCGAGTCGAGAAGCGATCACGGTCTCGCCACCGCGCATGTAGGTGAACCCCGCGCGACGCTGAAATTGCTCGACGAACTTCTCTTGCTCGTTGCCAAAGCCGTCCGGCTGCATCGCGCGCTGGTCGAAAGCAACCCGCTCGAAAAGTATTCCAGCACCGCGCCTGTCCATCATCATACTCTCAGCCAACGATACGGGTCGATCAAAAGCCGGCTTGATCGCGGCAAGCCGTCCAATCCGGATCGGTCTTCAAAAAGAGCTGAGACATACATCAGCGCCGCCGTCTTGAAGACGTTCTCCCGGCCAATGGGGACCAAGGATATGTTGCAATATTGAAGAACAGCGGTCTCCGCTGCATCCATGTAGATCTGTATGGTCGCGTCGTCGTCGCTGTTGTCGACGCGCAGGTGCTCCTTGACTTCCGCCAAAGTATAAAGCGGTCCGGTGGTCAGGACGACGACGTTTCCCATGACAATGGTCCTTACTTTGCGGGCAGATCAGCAGCCTTGATTGCGGTAATTATTTCGGCCCTCAACTTCGCATCGGCGAGATTGATTCCCTTGTCAGCCGCATAGGTTTTCAACTCGTCGACCGTTAGCTTTTCCAGATCAGCGGAACCGCTCTCACCGCTGTCAGACTTAGCCTTGTCGAGTTCGGCTTTGATCTTCTGCAATTCGACATCTGCGCTCTTGCGCGCATTCGAGACATCCGCACGGATATTCTCGATTTCGATTTCGGCTGCCTGCCGTGCGGCAGTCACTTCCGCATGGATGGCCGCGATCCGATCGTTCGCGAGACTGCGCTGTTCCGTGTAGGTCTCGTCAGCAAGCTGAAAACCGGCATCGTCGCTAGATGAAGAGCTGGCATCGCCGTCTATCTCTTCTGCCCAGCCGTTACCGACGGCAACGGTAGCCAAGTCACCAGAGATGATCTCACCGACGAGGATGGCGCGGGTCTTCGGGTTGCCATCGGTGCAACCCGGAAATTGCTTTGTTACCTGTGCGCGCATAGCGGCATCTCCTTTTCGTTTCGTGGGGGGTATCCAGATGAGCGCCTTAAATGGCGCCCATCCTACCGCGCTACGCCTGGTCGGCCTGCGGATTCCCGAAGCCGTCGCCGAGAATGGCGGTAGCCGCAATCGGCGTGCCTGTGCCATGCGTGCCGGAGAAATCAGCCAGCAGCTTCAGGTATCGCTTGCCGCCCTTGTAACCAAAGCGGGAGACGGTGGCGGCCGCCTGCGCACTGGTTAGAGATTTGATGATACCGCCGGTACCGACGCTGGAGACGCCAAGGATGTCAGAAACATCGACCGCGCTGTAGGTCACGTTGTCGTCGGACTCAGTGAGCTTGAACTCGATTTTGTTCGTCGTATCGAATGTAATCCCACCGATACCGATGGCGAGAACGATTTCACAGGACTCGTAGCCCTGCAGGTCGATTGCGCTGGGAGTATTGTCGGCCGCAAGAACGACAGCGCCGATCACGCTTACCAACGTGATATGAGAATGAAGGTCTTTCATCTGGAAAATCCTCGAAAGGTGAAGAAGGGAAGGCGGACGACAAGCGTCCGCCAATGCGAGCTATTCAGACAGACCGGCAATCAGCTCGTGGCGCACTTCAGGAGCTTGATAGCTTCGAAGTTTGCGACGCCGCCGCCCACACGCTTGGTAGTGTAGAAGTGGATCTTCGGCTTGTTCGTGTAAGGGTCACGCAGAACGCGAATACCAGTACGATCGAGGATCAGGTAGCCACGCTTCCAGTTGCCGAATGCGACGGGGAAGGCATTGGCGCCAACAGCCGGCATGTTGTCGTCGGTATAGGCTGGCTTGCCGAGGATGGTGGCAATCTCAGCCGCGGCGGTCGGAGCCTCCCAGATGTAGTTCCCGTCGCCGTCCTTGAACTTGCGGGCCTTGCCCATCGTCTGGTCGTTCATGAGCCAGGCCGCACCGTTGCGCATGCCGGTCTTGAGCGAATAGTATAGATCGATGAACGCATCGATCGGGGCGGTTACTGCGAAATCGGCGGCAGCTCCCGTTGGGATGTACCCGATCTTCTCCCATGCCCAGTTGGCATTGGCGACCGTGCTGTAGCTCAGGAAACCACGTGGCTTCTTGACCCCGTCACCCGTCGCAAACGCGGCTCCTTCCAGTTCAGAGAATGTCTGCTGAACTTCATCGGCAAGCCAGGCGGCGATATCGATGATGCCATCGTCAAGCATCTTCTGCGTCGTTGCCGGGTTCGCGAACATTTCCATAACCGTGAAGACCAGCTCACGAAGTTTGGGCGTATTCGTCTCCGGGCGCGCGTCTTCTTCGCCGACCCATCCTGCTCCGGCACCACCCATGCTGATGAACTTGTTGTAGGTGCCAGCTCCAATCGGCATGACCGTGGCGAGTTGACGCATCACAGAGGCGAGACCGAGAACACGGTCAATCGTTGCCTCAGTCTGCTTCGGCACCAGGAACCCACCGTCAGGATCGGATTGCGTGGTCAAGGACGCCTGCACTTCGAGATCCGACAGGTTGTTATCGACGCCCTTCCGGAACCACTTGTCGAAGGCGTTCGCATGCTCCTTCTTTGCGCCGGTATTTTCGTCATCGTCACCAGCGCCGCCAATTTTCAGTGCTGCAATCATAGCGTTGCAGTCGTCGAGCGCCTTCGTGAGGTTGGTGATTTCATCGTTGATACGATTCACCTGCTCGGTCTGGACGACGTCGGCGAATTTGGCCTTGATGCCTTTCAGTTCTTCCGTGTGAGCCGCCTTGAAGGCTTCGACAGTGCGCTTAAGCTCTTCGAAGATTTCCGTCTGACCGCCTGCATCGCCGCGGACAAGACCGACAATGCCACGCGCACGGCTGTTGAGAGGCGGCATGATCGTCATTGCCATCGATGCACCGAGCGCATGAGGATCGCTTAGCGCATGAAGCACTGGTGCGATTGCCTCGCTAAAGAGATGAGTAATTACGAACGTGGCCGCCAGCGCGAGGCAAAGCAGGCCACCAATCAGATGACGTTTCGTCATGGTGATATAGTCCTTATATCTTGAAGGTGTTGATCAACTGCTGAAGCGCAGCATTCGGGACGCCTGCATCGCGCGCGGCTTTATGACGGCTTGCATCTCGCGGGGCCGTGTTCACACCGATTTCATCAAGGATCTCGGAGCGCTTGTCTCTTGTGAAGCCTGCCTTCGCCAAGGCAGCTTCAGTCCGGCGGCGAGCCATCAACCGCCGGTCCATGTTCTTGGTGTCCCCATCGCCAGCGCTTAGGCTATCATCGATGACGTCGGCGAAACCGTTCTTCACGGCCTCGGATGGGCCCATGAACGTTTCCGCATCCATGAGCGCCACGATGTCTTTCCGCTTAGCCCCAGTTCTAGCTCCGTAGATATCGGCGATGGCGCTATCGAATCCTTCGAAAAGCGAACTAGCCTCCGCGAGGTCGTGACGATTTCCGATCACTACTCCCCACGCGTTATGAACCATCATGAAGGTGCCAACGCCCATCCGGATTTCATCACCGGCCATGGCAATAATGGACGCTGCCGACGCGGCCCACCCAAGTACCTCGATCGTCACCTTGGCCTTATGAGCGCGAAGCATGTTGTAGATGGCAATTCCCTCGAAGAGATCGCCACCAGGCGAATTGATCTGGATGCGCACATCCTTGTCGCCGATCGCGCGAAGGGCCGCCGATATCCGCTTTGCCGTCACCCCGGTACCGGACCAGTAGTCCTCTCCAATAACGTCAAACATGGTGATCGTGTCAGAATCGCTTCCGTCCGCCGCCAATGGACGTTCAGCCCAAAGCGCCATGACATCAGAAGGAGCATCCCACTGAAAATTTTGCGGACGAGCAAAAGTGCGCGCCTCAGGCAGCGTTCGGAGGCTCATTAGCCGGTTCCTCTTCGGTGGTTTTGGTGTCGACGTTGATCAGCGGGTTTTCGTAGACGTCGCCGCCGTCAACCGGATTCATGTCTTCGAGCTCGCGTACGTCATTTGCCGACAGAACCTTCATCTGCCTGCCTTTCATGTACGCATCCCAGCGAGTCTTGATATCGCCTCGGACGAGCGCGGCCCTGTTGAACCGGGCGTAGAGATCACTGGTCTCATCGGCGATGAGATCGCGGAAGATTGTTTCTTCCCACGTCGTGAGGTGATCCTCTAACGTGTAGGCGACAAAGCCGTTGGACTTCTGCTCGAGGCCGGTTCCCCAGTTGGAGTCGCTCCCGGTGTTGTCGCCAATCATCGTGGGCGGCACGCCGAAGAACATGGCAATCTCGGCGCGGGTGAATTTCCGGCTCTCGATCCACTGGGCATCGGCGGACGTCATTGCGACCCGCTCGAATTTCATGCCCTCTTCGAGGATCATCGCCTTGCCGTCACGCTCACCGCTGGCACGGAACTCGTCGAGGCTGGCCTTGAGGTTCTCGAATTCCTTGTCACCAAGCTTGCCGGGATGGGTGAGGACCCCAGAAACACGCGCCCCATTGCGAAACATAGTGGCGCCGTGCTCGGTCATTACTAGCGCTTCGCCAATAGCTTCCCGTGCATATGTCAGCACCGAGACACCGTGAACACCATCGAAGGTCAGCCCTACCAGGTGAAAGACTTCGGACTGAACCAAGGTGACCTGGCGGCCAGCCAGGGTCGTATACGTATAGGTCAGCGACAAATCGTCGTTTTGCTTGCACCGAACCCTGTCAGGATGGATCGGAATGATTTCCTTCACATCCCTAGACCGGTTCACCGATCGGACAATCAGGCCATAGGCATTTCCGCGGAGCAGCAGATGGGCCTGCATCATGCGACGGAACTGCGAAGGCGTCTGCCAGCGGTTCGGTTTGCGCCGAAGCAGCCGCCACAACGGCGTATCGGACGCGTCCTCACGAGTACGAGCATTCGTGCGGCGCTTGACATCGAGCGGAAGGGTCGCAACAGCTCCAGCAATCAGCCTTACGCAGGCATAAACCGCCGCCGAACGCATCGCTGTTTCGCTGTTTACCGTAGCGCCAGAAGCACTCACATTGCCATTTCGAAGCGCCTCCTCAAGCTGGTCTGATGTGACGATGACGGTTCCGCCGCCCGCTGGCTGATATCCAGAGTTAGATGCGGCCGGTTTAGCCTCGCGGCCACCAAACCATTTTGACCAGATTGACATTTAGAGCCCTCAGGCGATCCGCAGACCGCGTGTCTCGTAAACTGAGCGGCCAGCCGCCTCAGGGTTGAGGAACATCAGCATCGCCGCATTGAAGAGAGCCATCAGAAGGTCAATCTTCGCGGCACCAGATACTTCTTTCGTGACAACGTAGTTGCTGCCTTTTAGCGTCTGCTTCGCATTGCCCACCGACCAAGCCATGATCGGTTGATCGCCGTGCAAGAACCGCCCATCTTCAAGTTTCAGGGGGACAGAGGAGATCGCTGTTTGCAGCTTCCATCCCTGCATGACGGCCTGGACGAGCGGCTGTTCAAGATCTTCATCCTCCAGTGCATCGAGAAGCAGTGCGATGCCGGCGCTGTCTAGCCCGATCCCATTCTGCTCAGGCAGCTTGCCGCTGTCCGCGACTTTGCGGCAGATGAGAGCCGCGGATGCGGCCTGCTCTTCGCCAGAGGATGCGATGATCAGATCGTTTGCTTCTTCGAACTCCCGCAAGCGCGGCGCGATGCTCTTTCGCTGCTCGAACACGGTCTTTCTGGCCCAGGCTTTCCCCCACCCGAGCCAGCGCTTGGTGTGGTGTTCTCTGCCAATGATGTAGAGAGCAGCCAGATCGTCGGCACCGCCCCAGTCGATACCTATGGTGCAGACCTCAGATCTGTCCAACAGAACGTCGAGATCGGTCAGGGAGCTATCGACGCAAGCTGACCAGTGCAGGGCGCCGGACCAGCCATCGCCGCCAAGTCCAACGCCGATCTCGATATTTAGGTGTTGGCTGGCCCAGATCTGCTCGGTCTCCTTGTTGACCTTGCCATTGTTCTCATAGTCGTCGACCAGCGCTTGAGGATCGATCGACAAACCAAGATTAGGAAGGACATGCTTCCAGTTCTTTGGGTTCCGCCAGTAGTCCTGGTCGACTTGCTGCTCGCGCGGAAATTCATAAAGGACCGGAAGCATGATGGGCGAGGCGCCGCCCTTTCCGTCCCTGATTGCTCGGGCCTTGTCTAGTTCCGTGCGCCATATCCCTGCTGGAGCCTCGTCCGACTGCGTCGTGATCATCATGACCTGACCACGTTGCTTGGTGATTCCGCCTCCCCGGATCTGCTGCATGACGCGAGCAGCCTTCGACACCTTCCCCAGCTCGTGCACTTCGTCGATGATCGTCAGAATGGGAATTTCGCCGGTCACGATCGACGTGTCGAAGGACTTCACGTCAAGCTGCGTTCCAGTCTTGCGCCGCGTGATGCACTTGAGATGCTCCTGCACCTTGAAGATTTCGCTGAGCTTCTGATCGTTCTGGATCATTAGCTGCGCCTGTCCAAAACACCGCTCGGAAATATTCTGACTCGGCGCAACTATCAGCATTTGCCGGTTGGGAGCTTCCTCCATGAAAAGAGCCGTAAGACCGAGCGCGGCAACGTAGGTCGTCTTCGAGTTCTTCTTCGGGACCAGGCATAGCAGCTCCCAAACGAGGCGCTGCCTGGTATCGGGATCTTCGCTGGCAAGAAACGCACAAAGGATATCGCGAAACCAGTCGCCGCAAGCTTCCGCCAGCGTGGGGTTGCCGGGTACGTCCGGCAATCGCAGTCGGTTGAAGAATGCCAGCGCCTTCGCTGCCTTCTCCTTGTTGAGCGGCACATCTGGCATTGGCGTCTGCCCCGCCTGAATTCGCTCCCACCAATCGGGACATGCGAAGCGGGGAAGATCCTCAGTGATGTGCATTCTGTGACGCTTCTCTTTCCAGTTCGGCCATCAGATCGGCGTCGGCATCGAGAGCGCGGCGCTCGTCGATCACCTTCTTGCCAATGCGCTCCTGTGGCTCGGCCTTCTCCTGCTTCTTGCTCTCGGAAGCCAACTCGCGTTCGATCTCCATCCGATCGTTCCGCTCCATCAGTTTTCCGAACTCCCTGAGTGCTCCGACGTTTCCACCCTTGGCCAGTTCCCAGGCGAGGTCGAGCCGTGCCCCTTCGAGCCGGTCACGCGCCAGATCGCGGGAGCGGAGCTGCTGAAAATAATTCTTCCGCAAAGTCGGCTGCGTGATGCCAAGGGCGTTTGCAATCCTAGCGTTGCTCCAGCCCATCGCCAGTAAGAGCATGACTTTGTTGCGGTTTTTCTCCGTCGCGAGATGGGGCGGTCTTCCGCGCTTGCCCCAACCCTCTGGGATAGGGTCGCCGAGGAGGTCAAAACTTGTACTCACGAGAAAAAAATCTCCGAATGAGAGGGGCGCGGGTCCGGGCCGAAGGGGTCTTCCAGACTCTCGACCCACCCCCCCGGCGGGGAAGGTCAGGCCTCGCCGGCCTCCGCTTCGTCATTCATGCGGACTTTGATCCCGCTCTTGTCATCGCGGCTGTTGACGTCTGCCTGTTCGACCCGAAAGGCGAGCCCGATGATCGTGATCTTCAGTTCCGAGCGATACGCTCCTGACTGCTGAGACACCTCGAAGCCAGTCACACCAGGGATACGCTTTCCATCTAGCAGAACTCGCATCCTGCCATCTTCGTAATGGCGAACTACGAGCCTTGCTTCACTTGGCTTAGGGATTGCCATCTCACCAGCCGGGCCGAGCCCGCTCCTGCTTCTGCTTCTCGCTGTCGTGGTAAGCCTTGCTCACCGTCTGCAAGTTGTTCACATCCCAGAACAGCCGCTCATCACCGCGATGCGGGATCTTGTGGTCAACCACTGGGCTGTTGTCGGCGGGGTGCTTGCCGATGCAGAGAACACCGGTCTGCTGACAGGTGTAGAGGTCACGCCTCAGCACGTCCTCTCTCAGCTTCCGCCATCTGTTGCTCTTGTACCAGGCGCGCCACGGTTGACTCTGGTCACGCTCACGACTGCGCTGCGCTTCCGCTTCTTGTCGTGTCGATGGCGATATTGGAGAGAGGCGAGAGCCAAGCGTCTTTAGCCGTGGCTTCAGAGATGTGAGCTTGCCCATACCTCTATGAACGCAGAAGGCGACCACTAAGGCCGCCCTCGCATTCTATTCCACTGGAGTGAAGTCGACGTAGTATTGCTTGCCGATCACCAGCTGCGCAGCGGCAGCAGGATTGTCGATATTGTATTCGGCAAACCCACTCGGCGTTGCTTTCGAGAACGAAAGGTCCTCAGCTACCGCCTTGTCATAGGTGCAGCGGAAGATTGCCTTCGATCCACCCCATGCATTCGCATAGACGTTCTCTCCAGCGTCATCTTTGCGATCTCCTGATCTAGGATTTCATGAGCCCAGCACGACAGCTCATATCCCTTGAACGAAAAAGGCGACCACCAAGGGTCGCCTCAATCGCAGATCGCCGCATCTCATAGCTGTAGCACTGGCCTTGAATCGGTGGCCTCATCGTCGAGGCAGTCAAGGCGGGGTCTGACCGGTAAGCAACCCTGAAGCCTTCGCTTCATTCGCCGATGATCGAGCCATCGACTGTTTGGGCCCACGCTGGGATCTCAGATCGTCCGAGGCGATTTGTAGTCAGATTTTTTCGATCTGCGCAAGATCCAGTTCCACCGGCGTCTTGCGTCCGAAAATCTCAACCTCGACCTTCGCGAGGTACGCCTCGAAGTCGACAGAAACCACAACCGCGTGAAACGAAGCAAATGGTCCATCGCAGACACGGACGATCTCCTCAGGCAGGAAATCGACCTTCGGCTTGACCTTGTGATCGTATTTCCCCTGCTCGGCCATCGCCTTGAATCGAGCGATAGAATCCGCATCCGCCCGATAGGGCGTTTCCGCCCCGCCAACGACCTCGATCACGTCCTTAACGGACAGCAATCCAGCCATCGCAGCAGCCGATGAAACGCAATGGACGAGTACATAGCCGGTGATGACAGGCCTTTCCGGGACCATGCGAACCCGTCCACGTTTGACCGTCTTATAGGCGTTCGAGCGAACGACGAGACTTTCAACATCAGCCACGTCGAGCAGTTTTTCCACAGCGAACTCGCGGCCGGTCATCACGCGGAGGCAGTACCAATGGGATTTCACCTGCTCAGAAGCGGTGATTCGCGCGACGTTTGCCCTCGAAGCCATCGAAAGCATCGTTGCGTTGATTCGGCGCAGACTGACGATCTGCTCCAGCGCAGGCATCAGGCGGTTCATGTCGACCTTCTCGGCCATGGTGATTTTACGCTGCATGATCATTGTCCCTGCCCTCTCTCAGTGCCGTCTCAAATTCGCTCAGTGCCAGTTCGCAGGCCTCGTCCAGATCCTCGATTGCATCTGGCAGACGTGGGAACTGCATCCATTCCAGCCCCTCGGGAGCCGGCAACCATGGCCAGCAACGCCGATGGTGCAGGCGCTGCCAAGATTGCCAGACTTCACCGCCTACCTTCACCTTGTCGAAGCTCTGGCCGATCGCCACGATTCGAGCGGGGACGCTGAAGCGCTTGCGCTGCATCGTCGTGTCAATGAGCTTGGAGGCCTCGGGCCATCCCTGTTTTTCGCGCTTGTCGCGCCAAATCAGGTCGCGCTTCTCCGGCTTGTCATCGATAATCTTCTGCTCGATCGGATTGAGCGTCAGGCAACGCTCAGGCTTCAGCAGCTCAGCCAGCAGTAGTGCACGCCCCGCCCTCGAATACGCTGTGTAGGGCTCTGGAGCGTTGGCCGAAGCCGTGGAGCCGGTTCTTTCGCCCAATCGCTCCCAGGCGCGCTCCGAAAGATAGGTCGCTGCTGCTTTCGAGAACTTCCGGCCTGCAGCCTTTGCCGCGGCGAGGTAATCGGCAGTGCGTTCCTCACAGGCCTTCCGCTGGTCTGGCGTCAGATCCAGCCAGGCGCGTCGCGTCGTGGCTTCCGTGTCGGTTGCATAAGTTGGCCATGTCGACCACCACTTCCGGAATCGCTTTTCCAGCGCCTTGGGATTTTCTTCCCCTTCATCATCGCGATCGCGCTCTCTCTCTTCTTCGTTAGAATTGGAAGTTAGAGAACTGTCGTTAATAGGTGCCGGTCCAGAACCGGCAGGGGGTGCCGCCTCAGGACCGGCAGGGGGTGCCGGTATACCGGCAGGGGGCGCCCCAACGGAGCGCTCGGAAATAGGACCGAATTCCTCTTCGTCGTCCGCGTCCCATGCACCAAATGCATTGCTGGAAACCGCGCGATCGAGGATGACGCGATACCAATGCGCGCTGTCGCGACCGTCCGCACTGTCGACTTTGCGCTTTTCGACCGCGCCGATGTCGGCGAGACGGTTGAGGGAGTCCTGCACAGTCGAACGCCCACAGCCGAGCTGCTCGGCCATCTTGACCTGGCTGCGCCGGCACCAGCCTTCCTTGTTGGTATGAGTGCCCAGAAGGCAAAGAACCTTGAGGTCGCTGCCCTTCAATCGGCTGTCTGTGACGATCCACGCCGGGATGATCGAAAAACGCGGGTTGCTCATTCCGCCGCCTCCACGAACTCGTAGCGGCCGTTGCACTCTGCCAGCAGGGTGATCATCTTCTTGGGCACGCTGTTGCCGACCAAGTGGCCCAACTCCCTTTTGCTCGGCTTGCGCTTCACCCGCTTGCCGCGCTCGTCAGTGAACTCGATGACGTGATCGAAACTCGTAGGGTCGAAGCCATGCGCCGCTGCACCCTCCAGCGGGTCAAGCATCCGCATGCAGATATCCGTGATGACCATCGTCTGGCCGTTGACCTCGACCGTGACCAGCCCATGCCGCGCCAAACCTGTCAGCGCCCGTAGCGGATCGTCGGCACGCCCGCCTTCCGAGCCACTGCCGTAGTAAGCCTGAAGGAACGGCATGATCAGCATCTCGTGCCCGCCGCCGCAGGTTTGTGTTGGCAACGGATGGCAGATATCCTGCCCATCCTTGTCGTTGCCACGCAACCGCGTCAGCGCCGCCGTCACGACGCCCTGCTGCGGATTGACGGTAAGTGTTGCCATCGGCTCTGTCGCGCCCCTGCCGGGGTGCACACCACCCTCGCGCCGGATGTCATTGTTGTGCTGCGCAAGAAAAGCCGCGACGACTGCTACGCCGGCGCCGCCGGCCGTCAGGGTGTGCAGCGGCTCGTCAGCCGCCCCGAACGGCTTTTGTGCATTCCGCATCGTCGACAGGTGTGCCGAGACCAGGACAGAATCCGCCTTCGTCGTTACGGCTTGAATCGGTTCCTCTACCGATCGTTCAACGCTCTGCCCCATTCGCCCGCCGACGCCCGCAATGGACGGCACCACGAGCGCCAGCTCGCCACCCTTCGCAGTCGTCAACGTGTTGAGCGGCAGCGCGGAGGAGCGCGAGGTGTTGGTCCCCTTTGTGTGCGTGATCGGGACGATGAACGGATGCTTCGCGTTGACGACATAGCGCATTACCCCGCGCGCTATCCGCCGCAAGGTTGCCGGCGCAAGCGGCTTCTTGCGATCGAAGATAGATTTAACAGGAAGCGACCAGTCTATAATCGTATCCGCTCCGACCCACGGCTTGAGCTTAAGCGCCTTTGCCTTGTCCCGCGGCGCGTGGGTGCGATCTGGCCAATAGATCGGCCCGCCGTCAGACCTGGCTACGCCAAAAAAGCGCTTGCGAATGGTCGGAATGCCGTAGTCGGCACAGACAAGAATTCTGTCCTCGAAACTGTAGCCGAGGCCATGCATGTGTTTCAGCCAGGCGCGCCAGATCCTGCCCTTGTGCTTAGGGTCAGGTATCAACCATTGATCCTGCACGGGGATGCGCTCTCCTTCCGCAGCGATCGAGCCGTCCCGACGCATCGCCCTGCCCGTTTTCTTGTCGCGCTTGCATATCAGCGGGCCCCAAGTCTTGATTTCCCGCACGTTCTCCATGGTGATGACTTCAGGACGCACCGTACCGGCCCATCGCGGAATGACCCACGCAAGCGACCGGCGCCGCTTGCTGACCGGCTTCGAGCCCTTGGCGACAGAGAAATGAGTGCAGTCCGGTGAGGCATGCAGGATACGAACGCCGCGGCCGCGCGTCGCCTCGACCGGATCGACCTCGAACACGTCGCAGCGCAGGTGTCGCGTATGCGGGTGCCGTTTCTCGTGCATGGCGATCGCCAGCGGATCGTGGTTGACCGCAAGATGCACATGAAATCCGGCATCCTCTAGCCCATCACATCCGCCGCCCATGCCGGCGAAGAGAACCACGGTCATGCGGTTGTCGAGCCCGAAGCTCCTCGGAATTGGAATCGAATTCATTCAGCCCCCGTGGCGCCCGCCCGCGCCGCTATGTTCAGATCGATTTGGGTTAGGTTCAGCGCGAAAATGCGCGTCTGCGGCAGCGCCCCGTCCGGCAGCCGCACAGAGTTCACGGCCGCGAGCCGTGCATCGAGATAGGCGACGCCAGCGCCAAAGCCGGCCGCCTGAAGCACCTTGCGGATGTCCATATGGTCGCGAAACACCACGCCGTCAGGCACGCGCGTCAGCCACTCCGCCCGCTCGGCATGCGTCAGCAGGTCCGACAGGATGTCGACCAGGGGAAGCATTCCGCTCACGAAGCCTCGCTTCCCGCCGGTGGCAGATAGTCCTTCCAGTCGACACGGATCAGCCTGGAACCGCTGCGGCCATAAGTGCCATCCTCTTGCAGCTCCCACACGAACCACGCGGTGTTCATGCGGCTGGAGGACTCCGGCCCATCCCAGCCATCGCGGTGCATCATCGGCAGGCGACGGGTGAAGACGTAGATCCGCACCGGCGCGTTTTCGTCCATTGCGAAATTTCGGTCCTCGTCGTCGAAGCCGCAGACAAAGTTGAGGTTGAGCAGCAGCGCCATCTTGCGCGGCTTGTGGACGCGCAGCGCATGCGCCACGTAGGCGTTCAGCACCTGCCCGTAAGGCGGGTTGGTGACGATGTCGTAGCTGCTCGCGCCTTCCGGGTCGCCTTCCGTCGTCAGGAAGTCGACCTGCCTTTGCACCTCCCCGAAGCTGTCCGCCGTCCCGTAGTCGACGAGATCGGACAACACGACGCCATAGCTTGCCGCCTCCAGCATGCGCGCGATGGCGCCCTTTCCACAGGACGGCTCCCACACGGTCGCGGTGAAGGTTTCAAGCGCGAGCAGCGTGTGCATCGCCTCCGGTGGCGTTTCGTAGAGATTTTGGCCCCGCTCTTCCTTCGTCGCCGTCGCGGTTCCGACCGCCGCCCTGAGGTTGGCACGCGATGGCTCGAGTCCTGCCGCGACACGAGCCTGAATGGCCCGCTCGACGAGGCCGGGCGCTTTCCGCTCGGCATCGGCCAGCTTGCGCGCCTCGTGAATTTCCTTGCGGGTCAGCCCCGCCTCCTCCGCCGTAAAAGAGTTCTCGTCTGGAACGCTTTTCGGGCGACCCTTGAGGGTCTTTCCATCGGCGACGGCGCGATCCCATTCTTGCGCGAGCAGGATCTTGGCGCGCGCCTCGATCAGCAAGGCCTCTGCTTGCAGCCGCCGCGCCTTCTGCACCAGCCGATCCTTGGCGCCGACGCGCGCCGCGAATTGCGCTCCCGCTTTCGCCTGGTCATACGCGGCAGACGCCAGCAACCTCGCCGCCATGGCGTCGCCCTCGTCGAGAAGCATGCGCGCTCGATCGACAACCTGAACAAGGCCGGACGCGTCGGCATTTACGATCGAAATGACAGCGTTCGCGTGGGCTTCCGGCGTATCGTCGTGCTCGCCGAGCTCGTCGAGCAGAGCAACGTATTCCCGCGCCTTGTCAGTCGGGTAATAGCGCGTGCCGAGCTTCGGATCTCGCGACAGGAGCTGACGGCCGTTCAGTCTGTTTGCGGACAACACGTCTCGGGGTTCCGGACAATCAATCACGCCATCCACAACAGCTCGCCGCAGCATCTCGTTTGACTTGTCGCTCAGCTTCATCACTCGCACCTCATCAGGAGGTCGAGAAAGGCGCCCCCCTTTTCGGTAATGGTGACGAAGTGCGGATCGTCGCTAAGGCGGACGAGATAGCCACCGTCAATCGCTGAGACGGCGCCGCGCAGATCGCGATCCAGCGAAAGCGGATACGCCCGGCTGTTCTGCCGGGCGTGGAGCCTTACGCGGTACAAGAGGCGGCGACCCAATCTGCCGAGGCCGGGTTCCATCGCCGTCATTCCCCGACCACCTTCAATTCGGCCTTCGAGCCCCCGGCCGCCTTGATGACGGCAAGCGCCTGCCGGAACGGAGGGAGCGCCCCCTCGATTGCGGCCGCCTCGCGATCCATGCCATGCGCCTCGGCGGGGGTGACGAGACCATCAGCCATTGCCGTCGCCCCAGCGGACATGAGCGCAGCCGCCTTCTGCATCACGTCGGAATACGACGTGAGCACGTTTACATTGGCATTGTATGTGCTCTCCGGGTCCGTCAGTCGGCGGCCGCTCAGTTCCGCCATGGCCTGTGTCACGACGGGGATGCCGCACTCGCATTCCAGCGCGTAGACCACCGACAGCGGCATCAGATCCGTGTCGCGCGCATTGTTCATTCGGCCGATGTGACTGGGCGATACCGAAGAGATTTCGGCTGCGCGATCGATCCCGCCGACCAGCTTGATAAGATCGCGCTGGGCGGCCTTGACGCGGTGAAACCATGCTTCCGAAGACATGACGAAATCCTTTCCCGCGCCGGGAATTCCGTGCGGTTTTTCCCGTAGTGGGAACTGGTCGAAAATGTGAGTTTCAGGCCGTCAGCAGATCACGGAGGTCCGCATGCCTGGAAACATCGAAGAGAAAGCGCGCCGGAAAGCGGAAGTCGTGCAGTCCGGCGCGAGGTGGCGCGGCGGTGAAGACCGCGCAGGGAACAACGAGAAATCATGCGGCCTCCTTCGTCCGCTCTGGACGAGGCAGGGGACCTGCATCCGGCCAGGCAACACCGTCTGGCCAATTGTCGGAGAACCACTGGAGAGCACGCTCAAACGTGCCGGTCGCAAGGTCGCCACCGTTGACAATGTCGTCGAGCTTGGCGCCGCGGTTGAAGACGATGGTCGACATGCGCTTCCGCCCGATGCCAGAGGCTACGGCGTAGGCATCAGCCAGAGTGATAATTTGCTCTCGTAGGGTCATGGTGGCAAAATGCGGTCAAATGGCCGCATCTGTCAAGATCAAATAACCGCTTTCCAATGTTCGTACTGCGGCTGATAATCCGCACATGGAGAAATCTGTGACAGACATCCTCAAAGATATCATTGCCGAGCAAGGGCTTACGTGGGAGGCAGCAGCCCTCAAGAGCGGCTTGGAGCGGAGCTATTTTCGCAAGTTGTTCGAGCGAGGCGGCGCCTCCCCGCGCGGTCAGACTCTGAAGAAAATCGCGGACGGCCTCGGCGTTCCGATGACAGTCTTGCTTGGTGAGTCTAACGATGCTCGCGCCATCACTGTCGTCCCAACCGTAAAAACCGACGTGCGCCCCGCAGCTGCCCACTTGCCACTGCCGATGGAAATGGCGAAAGATGTGCCGGTCATGGGGACCGCTGCAGGGTCGCATCTTAGAGGTGCATTTCAGCTGTCATCCGAGCCGGTTGACTACGTGAGGCGCCCGCATACGTTGATGAACGCTCGTAATGTCTATTCTCTTTACGTCGAGGGAACCTCGATGGAACCGCAGTTTCAGCCTGGCGATCTCATCTATGTGCATCCGGACAAGCCGCCGCGCTTTGGCGATGCGGTGGTAATCCAGGTCCAGCTCGGCGACAGCGAAGCGATGGAAGCCACAATCGGTATTCTGAGCAAGCGCGCGACCGAGATGGTCACCATCCGCAAGCATAATCCGAGCGCCGAAATCGACATTCCGCGATCGACGATCGTCGCGATTCACAAGGTGCTTTCGGTCAACGAACTGTACGGCGTTTAGCCTCATTAAACCCTATTGACGAACGCAAAAGAGCGGCGAATCACTTCGCCGCTCTTTCAATTTTTGCCTCGCCTTTTCAGACACATCCGCATCAATGCGGTTAAATAGCCGCACACATCGTTGACAGCGGGCATTTGTCCGCATTATTGTCCGCTCAGTCCGGTCTACTCCTCCTCCCAAGATCCGGGCCGCCCAAACGGGGCGCGCCGCTGCTCCCTCCTCCTCCCGGAGCAGCGGCGAAACCGGGAGGCGAAGGAGAGCAACCGTGCAGACACACACCACCTACCCCGCAGCGATCGCCCGCAACATCGCCAACGAAATGGCAGACCTCGCGCTTGAGCGCGGCGAAGGGCTGACGCGCAAAGACTTCCGGGATCTCGGCTATACCGACGCGCAGATCGACGCCTACAGCCAGCAGGCTGCGCAGATCCATTCCCGCCGCGCCGTGCGCCGCGTCGCCTGAAACCTTCCGGTTTCGGTCACCGCTCCGACCAGGAACGGAGCGGGTTCCCAAACGGAAGCGAAAGGGCTCCTACCATGCAGACAATTCGGACAGTTCGTCCGGTAGCAATGGCGCTGCCGGAACCGGGATCGCTTTTCCTGCGTGTGACGCGGATGCCTGTTAAGCATCAGCGCCGCGCCGAGTTCGCGTTGCTGTTCATCCTCGCGGTCGTCATGCCGATCGTGGCCATTCTGCAGGTGCCGGCATGACACCTACTACGGCTATCCTTGCTGGATTTGGCGCCGCCTTCTGCGCTGGTATTCTGTTCGGCACCGCCTTGCTTATCAGCAAACTTCCGAAGGCCGTCCGCCGCTTTGTGGAATGGCGTCGCCTGCGCTCTCTGCGCGTCGACGACACGTGGGACAATTCGCCCTGGAGGGACATGTGATGACCATCGTCACGTTCCCCCTTCCGGAGGGCGCGACGCGCCTGCGCATCGTGCAGACGGAAATCCAGCGCGAGATGCGAGACTATCAGCTCGACCACCTCGTTGAGGCGGCCGACGCCTTTGCCGTCGTCACCTCCGAACTCACCAACGCCGCGCGTCGCCTGATGTGCGGCGATAACCTCATGAATTCCGACGCCGCGATCTGCGGCGAAACGCTCCATTCCGCGCTCCTCGGCCTCAAGCCGCTGATCGAGCTGGCAGGCTCCAGCAACGAAAACCGCGAGCTTTATCACCTCATCGAGGCGCGCATTCGAGCCTACGAGGAGGGACCACATGCAGGCTGAATCCCATAAATCCTATCAGCAGCGTGTCGACCAGTGGATGCATTCCACGTTCGACGCAAACGTCGCCAACGATGTGCCGGAACGGGCGCATCGATTTGTCGAGGAGGCGCTGGAATTGGCGCAGGCAACCGGCTGCACGGCAGACGACGCGCACAAGCTCGTCGACTACGTCTTCGGCCGCCCCGTAGGAAATCCGCGCGCCGAAGTCGGTGGCACGATGTTGACCCTCACCACACTCGCGACGGCGATCCAGTGCCCACTTATGATCGCCGCAGAGGACGAGCTCGAACGCGTTAGCGCGCCGGCAATGGTCGCCAAGCTTCGGGCCAAGCATGCCAGCAAGAAGGCTGGGCAACCTCTGCCGGGCACGGCAACGAGCGCAACGGACAAGGACGTCGAGATTGCCGAACTGGAAGAGCGAGCGCGCTTCCTGCGAAAGCGCATGAGCGAGCTACGCATAGACTTCCCGGAGGCCTACGATCGCCGTTCCGACGAATTGGAGCAGGTCGAAGCCAGGCTGCAGGAGCTGCGCGCCAATGGCTGATAACACTAAGATCGAGTGGACCGACGCCACATGGAACCCGATCACCGGCTGCAGCGTCGTCTCGCCTGGCTGTACAAACTGCTACGCCATGAAGCTCGCCGGAACGCGGCTCAAGCACCATCCGAGCCGTGAAAGGCTGACGAAGGACACGAAGGCTGGCCCGGTCTGGACCGGCGAAGTGCGCTTCAATGCCGAATGGCTTGACCAACCTCTCCGCTGGAAGCGTCCGCGCATGATCTTCGTCTGCGCCCACGGCGATCTCTTCGCCGAAGGCGTGCCGGACGAATGGATCGACCAGGTCTTTGCCGTCATGGCCCTGTCCCCGCAACATGTCTTCCAGGTGCTGACGAAGCGGCCAGAGCGGATGCGGGAGTATTTCGCGGGCAGGCGGTCCAACTTCGGACGCGCATCCGACGTCCTGCATGAGCAGATTTCTCACGGATTTGACGAAGATCATCAACAGGACGCCGTGGACAGACTGGACCTTTTCGACAGCATGGGTAAGCCGCTTGCCAATGTATGGCTCGGCGTGTCGGTCGAAGATCAGAGGCGCGCCGACGAACGCATTCCGCTCTTGCTCGACACGCCGGCGGCAATCCGCTGGATCAGCGCCGAGCCGCTGCTCGGCTACATCGACCTAGGCCAACTTCAAACGGACCTCCCCACCAACGCTTGGCTTACTTGGTTAGATTCCCTCGATTGGGTTGTGGCAGGCGGTGAAAGCGGAGCGGGCGCCAGACCGATGCACCCGCATTGGGCTTACGCTCTCCGCGACCAATGCGCCGCGGCTGGCGTCCCGTTCCACTTCAAGCAGTGGGGAAACTGGGCAATCGCCAGCCACGAGAACGGCCATTTCGAAAGCAGCATGGTCACCAACGATGCGGTCTGGCTCGACATCGACGGGCGGCAGGCGAAACCCAGCTGCAACGGCATGAGTGAACCGATCGGCATGTTCCGCGTGCCGAAATCCCGTTCCGGCCGCCTTCTGTCGGGCCAGCAGCACGACGAATTTCCACCTCTTCCCCTCCCAGCACATTTTCAGGAGTAGTCCCATGGCCGTCAAACTGCCGAACGCAGCCATCCTCAAGTCACACCTGGAAGCTGGCTTGGACAAGGCCCAGATCGCCGCGCGCTACGGCGTACACCGTGACACTGTTCGCACGACCCTGATCCGCTTCGGTATCGACCACCTCGACAAGGCGCCCCGCCAGTCGGCGTCCCGCCGTATTACCCGTCACTCGGTGCGCGAGAGTGTCACGGTCCAGGCCGATCGCGTGGTCCTTATCCGCGAAATGATCGCCGGAGAAAATGGCGGCACGGCGCTACGCTGCCTTTCCCTACCGCGCATCTCGATGCATGTGGCCGCCCTGCAGGAGCGCGGGCTGTGACGGAAAGCCAGACCTATCATCGCGTCCTCACCGACCATCAGGGCGAGGTGGCCGACGCCATCATTGCCGTGCTGACCGGCGTCGAAGTTTCCGACGCGCTTCCTGCCATCTGCTCGCTGCTAGCCGCAACCATCAACAGCCATGCGCCGACGCACGCAGATGCGTACACGGTCGCGGAAGGGTTCGGTGAACAGCTGCTTGACCTCGTCGAGATGGGACGGCGCGGCCAACTGAGGATGGCGCCCTGATGGCGACGCCCGAGGAAAAAGAGCGCCTGATACAGGTCCGAAGCCGACACGAGACTGCCTCGCAGGAATGGCGGATGTATGCCGATGGCGAGCAGACGCATGTTTCCGTGCCGGCGATGGACGGCGAAGGGTTCGATCGCATCGCGACCTTCAGCGAACTTTCGGGCGGCCCTGACCGGATCTTCATCTTCAACGCACATGCCGATATCGGATTCTTGCTGCACCTGCTCGGCCGCTGCGCCGCCGAGGTGCGCGAGCTGCGCCGGCAATTGCCGAGGCCAAAGGACTATGCCGCCGAGTGCGCCATGAAATGCGGCGACCGACTTTTCCGACAGTTTCTCATCGAGCGGCACGAGCTGCAGGACGCAGGCGACATCGAGCGCGTGAAAACCCGCGTCCGCTCGATCCTCGCCATCCAGTCGATGAAGGAACTGAGCGCGGATCAGGCAGCGGCCAGCCGCTGGCGCAAGTTCGTCGATGCGTTCGAAAGCTGGAGGAAGGCGCAGCGAACAGAAACGAGAGGACGAGCCTAATGGCTGAGAGGCAGAAAAATATAAGCCGAGAACTACTCGGAAGGATAATCGACGAGGTTTTTGACGGCGCAATCGAAGATGCTTCGGTGATCGAAGAAGTTTATGCGGCGATCAAAAGGCACGAGGCCCCATCACCCCTGCCACGTGTGGTTGGGATCGAGCTGAACGGCGTGGCCGAGCAATTGGCCGATGGCGCTGGCGCCTGGCGTTCTTGTTCCGGATGCCACAACCTCAATGAAGGTCACCCAACCGGCGAATGGAGCGACGTGCTCAAGTGCCATCTTGGCATGGGTTGCTTTGAGTGCGGCGGCATAGGCGCGGTCTGGGATAACACCGATTATTCCGACTACGGCCGCGAGCAGCCCGCCGATCAAATGGCGGGCGTGGTCGGCGCCATCGTCGCCGAGCGCTACCGCCAGATCGCCAAGGGCTATGACGATGCCCACGATGATAAGCATCGCGGCGGCGAAATCATCTGGGCGGAATGGGGCGTCATTGCTCGCCTCAATGACGCGATGAATACTAGTGCCGGAAGCGTCGAGCACTACAAGCGCCTTCTAACGCAGGCGGCGGCGCAGATCGTTGCAGAAATCAAGCGCGTTGATCGAGCCGCTGCAATGTCGGAGGGCGGTAACAATGGCTGACCGCGCCTATCTCGAACGCCTCGCGCGTGAATTGACCGACAAGGGCCAGCTGATCGAAGCTGGATGGGTCAGCCTGCGGATCGCCGCTGTCCCGCTCGACGCCTCTCCAACGCAGTTGGAAGAGATGCGAAACGCCTTCTTTGCCGGCGCGCAACACCTGTTCGCCAGCATCATGACGATCCTCGAACCTGATGCCGAGCCGACCGAAAAGGATCTCGATCGCATGTCGCTGATCGACGCCGAACTGCGCGCGTTCATCCAAGTCTTTGAACTCAAGCACTTTCCAGCGAAGGGGCGAGCATGACCAGCACAGCGATGTTTCATAAGCCGACCCTGAAAGAGCGGCTGCTGCGCAAGGCCGGCTTCCGCTACCACCTTGGCGACGAGCCTGAAGGTATTGAGCAGCTTAAGGGATGGATGCGAACTGACATCCGCCTCGACTTCAGCCTCGCCGACCGACTGCGCCTCCTGCTGACGGGCAGGCTTTTCGTCGCGTCGATCGTACACACCGACACTCCTTCCGCTTCGGTCTGCAAGAGCCGTGTCGATTGGCGGATCTTCGCGCCGGGAGAGCGCTCATGATTGACTATTCGAAGGTCAAGCCGGGCGACAAGCTCAAGATCGTTGGCATGGGCGCTCCGGGTTTCGCGAAGCTCGGAGACATCGTCGAGGTAGTGTCGACGGATGGTCGCCAGCGTTGCGACGTCAAGCGAGACGATGGCGCAACCGCCTACTTCGCACTGACTTGCGGTGCCCAGCGGCTGGAACCGGTCACCCCCGCTCCCATTGAGGCGGAGCAGCCACGAGGCGCTGAGTTATTCGCTCCCGAGGGCGTACGAGATCCACTCCCGCAGGATCAAAGCCGCTGCGCCCATGAAGGCGATGATGGGGCGCGAATGAGCAGACGCGACGCGATCCGCGAAAAGATCATGGCTCGGGTCCGCATCGATGATGCGACGGGCTGCTGGATATGGACCGGCCCAACTTCTGGAACGGAAGGTCGCGGCGCTGGATACCCCCGTATGAGCTTGGGAGGACAGACCGTAGCGGTTCACATCGTCATGTGGACCAATGAACACGGCTACGTCCCCGGAAAAAAGGAGTTGGACCACGCATGCCGCAATCGCCTTTGCGTTCGGCCGGAGCCTCGACACGTCGAGATGGTGACCCGGAAGGAAAATGCCCGCCGTCGCGAGCAGGCCAAGCGTGGCATGATTGGTCACAATGGAGGCCCGGCCTTCAGTTGCGAGGAAGCTAGATGAGCGCCGCCGTGCACGAAATTCGCGATGACGATCCGGTCACCCTTGAAGAAGCATGCAAATTGTTCTTCCGTGGTCGCCTGACGAAATCCGCCCTGCGCACCGAGCACAGGAAAGGCAATCTGGAATTCATCCGGATCGCCAACAAGGACTTCGTCACTCACAACGGAGTGAAAAGGATGATGGAAAAATGCCGCAAAAGCGAAAGCCACCAAGGCTCTATCTCAGATCGGACGGCGGACGGAAAGTCTGGATCATCAGGGACGGTGAAACAAATATCCGCACAGGATGCCTTGAGGATCAAGCTGCAGAAGCAGGTCAAAAGCTCCAGGAATACCTCGCGTCCAAATACGAGCCAGAGCGCGGAGGTCGTGCGTCTGAAGTGACGATCGGCGACGTGCTGAACGTCTACTACGACGAGAAGGCGGACGATTCATCGCGGCCAGTGGAGACCAAGGCCCGGATTGGGCGCCTGAACGAGTTCTTCGGCGAAATGACAGTCGGCGAGATCAGGGGCAAGGTCTGCCGGGAATTCGCCGACGAGCGCGGGACCGACTCCGGCGCCCGCCGGGATCTCGAAGTGCTTCGAGCCGCGGTCAATTATTACCACGGCGAATACACGCTCGACGTCGTGCCGAAGATCACCCTGCCGGACAAATGCCTACCGCGCGAGCGCTGGCTGACCAGGCAGGAAGTCGCCGCGATGATCCGCGCGGCCAGAGGGCACAGACCCGAAGGCCTCAAGCAGTGCAAGCACATTGTTCGGTTGCTGCTGATCGGCGTCTACACCGGAACGAGGTTGGGCGCGATGCTCAGCCTGCAGTGGATGCCGAACACCTCGGGCGGATGGGTCGATCTCGAAAAAGGCATCCTCTATCGGAAGGCCCAGGGCGAGCGCGTGGCGCACAACAAGCGCAAGACGCCCGTCAAGATCCCGCCGCGGCTGCTGACGCTGCTGCGCTACTGGCACGAGGCAGACAAGAAGATCGACAAGAAGACACCCTGCCTTCATGTCATCAACTACTACGGCGCCAAGGTCATCAAGCCGCACAAGGCGTTCCGCGCCGTGCGCGCGGAAGCCGGGCTTGGTGAAGACGTCACGCCGCACATCCTTCGACACACCCGTGCGACATGGCTGGCGAATGCAGGCGTGGACGTACAGGAAGCTGCATCTTCGCTCGGGATCACCACGGATGAATTCGAGCGGACGTACCTGCACAACGACCCGCAATTCCAGCAGAAAGCGGCAAATGCGTATTGAAGCTGTGCGGAAACTGTGCGGCCCTGTTAGGGCCTATCGCACTTCTCGGGCCAAGTGATTGAAAAAGCTGGTCGGAGTGGAGTGATTCGAACACTCGACCCCCACGTCCCGAACGTGGTGCGCTACCAGACTGCGCTACACTCCGTGACCAGCGGCGCCTCTATAGACCGGCCCATCCCGTTGCGCAAGCACCAAAATTCAAAAGCCGGCGCATTTTTTCGAAGACGCAAGCCGGCGGCAGAAAGGCGCTTTCCGGAACAAAAAGCCACACTCACGGCAAATTTTGCAATTGCGAAGGCGGGCCGATTTTCTTTTGCCGGGTTCCACGCTAAAGCGCTCGGCGGGACAAGCGGAAACCGCTGCAGGCCAGTGATTCCCGCCGTTGAATGCGTGACAATTTCAGGGACGATAGAATGACACTCCGCACCTTTGCCGCGGCCGGGCTTGCCATTGCGCTTGCCGGTTGCACGACTATTCCGACTTCCGCCGATCCGATCTCCAGCCGCTGGGTGGGCCAATCGGCCGGCAAGTTCTTTGCCGCATTCGGCCCGCCGATCAACGATGTCGAGAACGGCTCCGGCGTCACCTACACCTGGAAGGGCGGCTACAAGACGGTTCGCGTCCCGGCGAAATACGCGGAAGGCGCCGACGGCAAGCGCGGCAAGCAGATCTCGCCCGCACGCACGCAGTACCTGCGCTGCCAAGCGGAAATCGTCACCAGCTCCGACTACACAATCCGCAGCATCCGCGTCGTCGGCGACATCCCGGGTGTAAACGGCCCCTCCTATTGCGCCGAATTCCTGGCGCCGGCGCAGCCCGCGCAGTGATTTAGGCCGCGGTTTCGATTTGAATGCAGGCGGCCGAAAGGCCGCCTGTCTGTTTGTGTCGGCCGTTGTCCGTACATGCAATTTGCCATAACATTCAATTCGCATGTTCGATGGGCACGGCGTGAACTTCGAGACAGCCAGCCGGACTTTCGAAAGTTTCGTCTTCACGGTGATCGACAGCCGTTTCAACTACCGCGAGTTCGCGAGATCAGCATCGGCGCAATCGACAATCTGGTCGTTCTCACCGTCGTCCATACCGATTGCGATGGCCGGAAGAGGACCATATCCGCGCGACCGGCAAAGAGCGAGATGCCGCTCAGGTCAGTCCGCTGCCTTTGTTCCTGAAGAAAGCAACAAGATACTCAATGGCTGGGGCGCCAGGATTCGAACCTGGGAATGCCGGTACCAAAAACCGGTGCCTTACCGCTTGGCGACGCCCCACCAGAGCTTGAAAGCGGAGACCGCTTGCCAAATCGACGCCTGCTTAGCAAAGCTCGCCTGCCGTCACAATCATTAAGTTTCGGGCCGCGGCATATTTCTGTGCGCTTTTTGCACCGCCATGCTAGGTCTCGGGTCAGCCATCCAAGACGATCCGGAGTGACGATGAGCCAGTACCGCGCCCGCCCGCCTGCCCTCGCAACGCTGCTGCTCGACGATGCAGTGGTTCGGATCACCCGTTGGGATTTCGAGCCGGGTGCGGACACGGGCGTTCATACGCATGGCATGGGCTACGTCGTCGTGCCGATGACGGACTGCCCGTTTCTTCTGGAGGAAAAGGACGGCAGCCGCAGGGTCGATGTCGCCAAAGGCGCGGCCTACCGACGCGATGCCGGCACGGAGCACAATGTCGTCAATGCCGGCGATCAGCCGATGTCCTTCATCGAGATTGAATACAAGTAAATGGCAAGTCCCGAGTTCAACCTGGCCTTCGAGCCCGCCTACGGCCAGGCCGTGCCGGTTGCGTCAGGCGTGCAGCGCATCACTGTCAACAATCCGAGCGCCTTCACGTTCCACGGCACCAACAGCTATATCGTCGGAGATCGCTCCACGGCGGTCATCGACCCCGGACCGGAGGACGAGGCGCATTTCCGGGCCTTGATGGCAGCGCTCGACGGGCGCGAGGTCACGCATATTTTCGTCAGCCATACGCATCGCGATCACTCGCCCCTCTCGCGCCGCCTGCAGGCGGCAACCGGTGCGCAGATCGTGGCCGAGGGACCGCACCGCGCCGCCCGCCCCCTATACCAGGGAGAGGTAAATCTATTCGCAGAGAGCTCGGACTTGGACTTCCGGCCGGACATTGCGATCGGCGACGGCGAAACGATCGAGGGCGACGGTTGGAGCCTGACCGGCGTGCTGACGCCCGGCCATACCGCCAACCATGCGGCCTTCGCGTTGGAGGGAACGGGCATCCTGTTTTCCGCCGATCATGTCATGGCATGGGCGACGTCAATTGTCGCGCCGCCAGACGGCTCCATGGGTGACTACATGACCTCCCTCGACCGGCTGATCGAGCGCCACGACCGCATCCTGCTGCCGGGACATGGCGGTCCGGTGCGGAAGCCGGTCTCCTTCCTGCGCGCCCTGAAGACGCACCGGCGAATGCGCGAGCGCGCCGTGCTCGACCGGATCCGCGCCGGCGACAGGAACATTCCTGACATGGTGAAGGTGATCTATCGCGAGACCGATCCGCGCCTGCATGGCGCTGCCGCCCTCTCGGTTCTTGCCCATGTCGAGGATCTGGTGGAGCGAGGCGAGATCGAGACGGACGGACCGCCTGCGCTGCTGGGATCGTACCGACCTGCGACGCGGAGGTAGCCTCGTGCGCGACGCCTACAGCTATCGCACCGACGCCGCCGTGCCGGCCTTTGCCGACGACAAGCCTGTCATCGTCTTCGATGGCGAATGCGTGTCCTGTTCTGCCTGGATCCAGTTCGTTCTGAAGCATGACAAGGCGGAGCGTTACCGCTTCCTCGCTGCGCAGTCGCCGCTCGGGGAAGCGCTTTACCGGCACTATGGGCTGGACGGGCGCGACTACGAGACCAACATCCTGATCGAAGACGGGCGCGCCCACTTCAAGTCGAGAGGGACGATCCGCATGGCTGCGGGGCTCGGCTTTCCCTGGTCGCTGGTGAAGATCCTGCGGCTGCTGCCGCAGGGACTTGCCGACAGGCTTTACGAATTTGTCGCCCGCAACCGATTGCGCATTGCCGGCCGACGCGCGACCTGCTTCGTGCCGAGCCCGGAGCAGAGGGACCGCTTCCTGGGATAGCTGTCCGGCGGCAAAAACCGTTCATTGGTCACAAAAGGGTGGACGAAACTAGCTGCCGGCGATGCCGAGCAATTCGGAATCGAGAGCCTTCAGATAATCCTCGGCGATATCGGCGCTGAGGCCGAGATCGTGCGGGCCGTAGCGCGAGGCGACGCGAACATCGACGAGGGTGGTTTCCGCTTCCTCGCGCAGGCGGATGACGATGTCGAAACGCAGGCCGAGAACGAGGGTGCGGGTTTCGCCCTGCAGCGTCACGCCGTTCGCCCTTCGAATGAGCTGCGCCACATCGTCGTCATAGGGACGCGGCGTCGGGATCGGCACAGCCTCAGGAGCCTCGGCGACCGCGCCGTCGTCCGCCTGCGGCTTCGCCGGCCGGTCTTCGAGATCGCGGTCTGGCTCGCTGTCGCCCTCGGCGCGGGTGATCCGGATGCCGTTCTGCTTGGCGACTTTCTTCACCGCTTCGAGCACGCGGTCGATCGCGCCGTCATAGCGGCGGCCTGTGAGTTCCGGGTAGGCCTCGAGCTGCTTTTCGCGATCCTCCGGCGTCACATCCGGCTTCCTCTTCAGCCAGATCTGATCGGCGTTCGGGGTCTTCAGCCAGTCGGGCGCCGAGACGAGATCGCTCGACACATCATAGATTGCCGGCAGCACAAAATAGCGTTCGGCGGCAATCCCGCCTATCGCGAGCGGAAGGGCGGCGAAAATAAGGGCTTTCAGCGCATCAAGCCCGCCTTCGGCACCGGTCAGCCAGAGGCTGCGCAGCCCGGCAAGGGCAAGCAGCGCCGCAAGGAGCGCAAAGCCCGCGGAGACGAGCAGAACCAGCACCAGGTAGGGCGTGACAAGGCCCGCGAAGCGGTGACCAATCAGAGCCGCAAGGCAGAGAACCAGCGCAAATGCCCCGAAGCGCCGCGCGAAGCGGGCGGCACTTGAAACGGGGCGGTCGAAACGGATTGCCATCAAACTTACCGGTTACTCGCAAGCGGCGCGTCCCGCATGAACGCGCAAAATCGCCCTCGACTTGTTTAGTGCAAGATTCGCCTAAATTGAAACTGTTGTCGCGATCGGAGGGACGCAATCCACGGGGAAGACGACAATGGCGTGCGTGAGCATTTTCTGATATTCCTTGATCTGCAGTTGTGTGGTTTGCGTCGCACACCGACTAACAGGAGAAGGGCAATGATTGCACCGGAGCTCGCATCGGGAACCCAGTCGCCGGCGCTGGGGGCAGCCGATCATGCAGATCCGCTTCTGCCGATAGAGCTTCTGGAACTGGAACTGTCACTCGACGGATATGATGGCAAATCCGACTTCTGCGAGACGGTCCGCGTGGCATCGGCTAAGGCCGGCGGGGAATTTCTCTTCGATCTTCCGGCCGAAGGCCTGATGGACGACTGCAAGCGCATCGCCGTGCTTCGCATCCCCTCGCCCGGCGAGCAGATGCGCGTCGTTCTCGCTGTGCTCGACCACAGCGGCACGGAAATCCGCATGGAAGCGCCGGACCCAGCGACGGCCCACCTTGTCCGCTTCGCCGAAGCCTTCGTCAAGGTCCTCGAGCGGTTCTGACCTAGAGCCGCTCAGCCGCCGCTTCCGCCAGACTGCGGAACGGGAACTTGCGTCCGCATTCGCACTTGATCATGCTGGTTTCCTGGTGATTGGACGCGCGCTGGATGAAGAAGCCGCGCGGCAGATGATCGACGCTGAAGCCGGGATGCTTGCGCTTCGGATCATCGATCTCGGAAGCTTCGGCAAAGCCGCTATTGCCGCATTGCGGGCAGGTCAGTTTCTTCGAGAATCGATCGCGCAGTGCCATGCTTGCCTTCCAATATCGTGCGAGCCCTCTTCTTACAGACGATCCCCGACGCGCGAAAGCCATTCGCGCCTCCGGTCGGTCGGCGAGCAGCGATCCCAAAGGTAGCTCGTAACCCTAAGCCACTCTTTTAGTTGACTGTAAGCCGCGATTAGCGTCATCTGACTGTGAGAAATTTTCGTTGCAAAGACACACCGATGCGTATCCTCGTTCTATCTCTCGCACTCGCCGCAGCTGCCATAAGCCTCTCGGCGTGCCAGACGCTGACGCCGGAGCAGCAGCGCGCCGCCGACGAAGACCAATGCTTGCGCTATGGCTTCAAACGCGGCACGGATGGCTTTGCAGGCTGCCTCCAGCGCATCGATCTCTACCGCCGCGCGCAGTACCGCTATGACAGCGACAGGCTCATGATGGGTATGGCGTTCGAGCTAGACCCGTCCTACTACGGGCGCCCGTATTGGCGGCAATATCGTTGGTAATGACCGCCTGCGCGGCTGCAAGCCGAGCGATCGGCACACGGAAGGGTGAACAGGACACGTAATCCAATCCGATCTCTTCGCAGAAATGGATGGATACGGGATCGCCACCGTGTTCGCCGCAGATTCCGAGCTTCATGTCGTTGCGTGTGCGCCTGCCGCGTTCGGCGGCGATGCGGATCAGCTCCCCGACACCATCGAAATCCAGCGAAATGAAGGGATCGTGCTCGATAATCCCCTTGCGTTGATAGGTCGGAATGAAGGCGGAAGCATCGTCGCGCGAGATGCCGAAGGTCGTCTGCGTCAGGTCGTTCGTGCCGAAGGAGAAAAACTCCGCCGCTTCCGCAATGATATGGGCTCTGAGGGCTGCGCGCGGCAATTCGATCATCGTGCCGACCAGGTAGTCGATCCGCATGCCGGCCTCCGCCATGACGTCGCCGGCAATGGTGTCGATGCGCTCCTTGACGTAGTCCAGTTCTGAGCGCAGCCCGACCAGGGGCACCATGATCTCGGGCACAACGGCAGCACCCGTTTCATGGGCTGCCGCGACCGCCGCCTCGAAAATCGCGCGCGCCTGCATCTCGACGATCTCAGGATAGGAAATGGCCAGCCGGCAGCCGCGATGGCCGAGCATCGGATTGAATTCATGCAACGCATCAACGCGCTGGCGCAGCACCGCGGCGTCCATGCCCATCGCGGCGGAAACGTCGGCGATCTCCTCGTCCGTCTTCGGCAGGAATTCGTGCAATGGTGGGTCGAGCAGACGGATCGTCACCGGCAGGCCATGCATGACGTTGAACAGGCTGGTGAAATCATGCCGTTGCACCGGCAGCAAGCTGTCCAGCGCGGCACGGCGACCGGTCTCGTCCTCCGCGAGGATCATCTCGCGCATCAGATGAATGCGGTCGCCCTCGAAGAACATATGCTCGGTACGGCAAAGGCCGATGCCCTCGGCACCAAAGGAACGGGCTGCACGCGCGTCAGCCGGCGTATCGGCATTGGTGCGCACAGTCATACGACGCGCCCGATCAGCCCATTGCATGATGCGCCCGAAATCGCCCGAAAGCTCCGGCTGGATCATCTGTACGTCGCCCTTCAGGACCTGTCCGGCCGAACCGTCGATGGTGATGACGTCGCCCTTCTTCAGCGTAATGCCGACGCCGATCAGCCGCTCGTTGCGGGCGTCGATGCGCATGCTGCCGGCGCCGACGACGCAGGGGATGCCCATGCCGCGCGCGACAACGGCGGCGTGACTAGTCATGCCCCCACGCGTCGTCAGAATGCCTTCGGCCGCATGCATGCCATGAATGTCTTCGGGACTGGTCTCGACCCGCAGCAGGATGACCTTGCGCCCCTCCTCGGACGCCGTCACGGCCTCCTCGGCCGTGAAGACGATCTCGCCGGTCGCCGCGCCGGGAGACGCCGGCAGGCCCGTGCCGATGACCTCGCGCGACACGCGCGGGTCGATCGTCGGGTGCAGGAGTTGGTCAAGGGACGAGGGTTCGATGCGAAGCACGGCCTCTTCTTCCGTGATCACCTTCTCATCCACCATGTCGACGGCGATCTTCATCGCCGCGCGCGTTGAGCGCTTTCCGGCACGCGTCTGCAGCATCCAGAGCTTTCCGCGTTCAATGGTGAACTCGATATCCTGCATGTCGCGGTAGTGCTCTTCTAACTCGGCGCAGATGCGCGAGAGCTCCTTGAAGGCGTCGGGCATCAGCTTTTCCATCGACGGCCGCTCGGAACCAGAGCTGATACGGCCCTCCTCTGTGATGCTCTGTGGAGTGCGAATGCCGGCAACGACATCCTCTCCCTGCGCATTGACGAGGAATTCGCCGTAGAGCGACTTGTCGCCCGTCGACGGATTGCGGGTGAAGGCAACGCCGGTCGCGGATGAATTGCCGTGGTTGCCGAAGACCATGGCCTGGATGTTGATTGCCGTTCCCCAGCCTTCGGGGATATTGTGAAGATGGCGATAGGTGACAGCGCGGGCGCTCATCCAGCTGGAGAATACGGCCCCGACCGCGCCCCATAGCTGCACCTCGGGATCCTGGGGAAACTCCTCGCCCAGTTCCTCCTCGATGATGCTCTTGTAGAGCGAGACCACATGCTGCCATTCGTTGGCGGTCAGTTCCGTGTCGAACTCATAGCCGAGGCGCGCCTTCTCATCCTCGAGAATTTCCTCGAACACTTCATGATCGAGACGCATGACGACATCGGCATACATCTGAATGAAACGGCGGTAGCTATCCCAGGCAAAACGCGCGTCGCCGGCGTCGTGGCCGAGCGCCTGCACGGTTTCGTCGTTGAGGCCGAGATTGAGGACGGTGTCCATCATCCCCGGCATCGAAACGCGCGCTCCCGAGCGCACGGACAGCAGCAGCGGCCGATCACCCGCGCCGAACCGCCGGCCGGTAATTTGCTCGATGCGCTCGATGCCGGCGCGGACCTGTTCTTTCAGCTCTTCGGCAATCTGTCGCCCGTTCTTGTAGTAGGCAGAGCAGGCTTCGGCGATGATCGTCAGACCGGGAGGGACAGGAAGGCCGAGATTGCACATCTCCGCGAGATTTGCGCCTTTGCCGCCCAAACGCTCGCCGTCGAGAGCACCACCCTCTGCCTCACCGTTGCCAAATGTATAGACCCACTTGGTCATATTCCCCCCAATACCAAATCCGGATCAACTTAATCCGTTGGTGTTGAAATGAAAATCGACAAATGCGGCCGAAATGTTGCGACGCACAATAACTGCGACAGACTGAAGCGTTTGAAGGGAGAAAAAGCTTTGCGGGACTGCAACAAAGTCCCGCAAAGCCTTATGTCCGTCCGGCCAGGAAAACCGGACGGGGGGTTCCGCCATACGACTGTCAGAGCCAAAAAGCATTTTGCCCCGATCGCGTCGCATAGAAAACTACGCAGCCGACATCACTTCGCGGTAAGTCGACGGCGACCTGAAGCAATCTCTAATACAAGATCGGTAGGAAAACATTACCTGAATGGTGGAGACGGCCCAATCCGGCAGACTTTTTTTGGGCGTTTCTCATGCGATTTCACGCAATTGTTCAGCAGTCTGCAGGTCGACAGACACAAGTTGCGAGACCCCCTGCTCCGCCATCGTCACGCCGAACAGCCTGTTCATGCGTGCCATGGTGATCGGATTGTGGGTGATGATGACGAAACGCGTCTCGGTGGAGGCAGCCATTTCGTCCATCAGGTTGCAGTAGCGCTCGACATTGTGGTCGTCCAATGGGGCGTCCACTTCGTCTAGGACGCAGATCGGCGCCGGATTGGTCAGGAAGACGGCAAAGATCAGCGCCATTGCCGTCAGTGCCTGCTCGCCGCCTGAAAGGAGCGTCATCGTCTGCGGTTTCTTGCCCGGCGGACGGGCGAGGATTTCGAGACCGGCTTCGAGCGGATCGTCGGATTCGATCAGCTGCAGTTCGGCCGTGCCGCCGCCGAAAAGATGGGTGAAGAGGCGCTGGAATTGGCCGTTGACGACGTCGAAGGCGGCGATCAGGCGCTCGCGCCCCTCCCGATTGAGGCTCTGGATCGCGCCACGCAACTTGCGGATTGCATCGATCACGTCGTCGCGTTCCTTGATCAGCGCCTCGAGCTTCCCGCTCAGTTCCTTCTGCTCTTCCTCAGCGCGCAGGTTGACCGCGCCAAGTCGCTCGCGTTCTATCTTGAGACGTTCGAGTTCGCGTTCGACCTCGCGAAGGTCGGGCGCTGTCTGCAGCGGCTCCAGTCCTGCGAGCCGAAGCGCCTCATGTGGCGCAACGTTCAGGGTCTCGCGAATTCGCGCCTCAGTTTCCTGCCGCTTTTCACGAGCGGAGACCAGGCGCTCTTCAGCGCGACCGCGACGCTCGCGGCTTTCGGCGAGTTCGGAGAGAGCAGTCGCCGCCTTGTGGTCGGCATCGCGCTGGACGAGCTCGGCTTCGGCAAGCACGTCGGCCGCATGGCGGCGCGCTTCCTCGGCCTTCTGGAGTTCGTTCAACAGCGCGCGTCGCTTGTCGTCGAACTCATCGGGAGCCATCTCGAGCTCGGCGGCCTCCTCGCGCGCCTCTTCTTCGCGATCGCGAAGCGTAGCGATGTGATCCTCGGCGCTCGCAGCGCGCTGACGCCAGGTCGCGCGTTCCTGCCCGATGACCACGATTCGGCGCTGTCGGGCCTCGTTTTCGCGGTTGAGGCTTTCGTGGCGTGCCCGCGCTTCGGCGAGCGCACCACGATCAGTCGCGACCTCGGCCTGCTGCGACCGAAGCCGTTCGTCCATCGCCGTCAAATCAGGGGCATCTTCCAGCTCGATTCGGGCGTTTTCGTCCTGGACTGAGATGTCTTCAAGCTGGATCTGGAGTTGACTGACAGCCTCGGCAACGACATCGCGGCGACGGATGAGATCGCCGGAGGCTCGTTCGGCCACTGCCAGTGCTTCACGCGCCTCGGCGAGTTGCCGCGCAGACATACGGCTCTTCTCGCGCGCCTCGGCAAGGCGGCGCTCTTGCAGGCGAATGGCATCGGCCGCACCAGCCAGGCGTTCCTCTGCTTCAGCGAGTATGTCGCGGGCAAGCGCGGCTTCGCTTTCCAGTTCGGCGAGCCGGTTCTTCTGCGCCAGCCGCAGCGCGGCCGCGCTCGGTGCATCGGCACCGGTGACGTGGCCGTCCCAACGGTAGACGGAGCCTTCCTTGGTCACCAGACGTTGGCCGGGCTTGAGATCCTTCATCAGCGCCGCAGCATCCGAAGCGGAGACGAGGCCGATTTGTTTCAGGCGACGCATCAGCGCGGCAGGGGCGCGAACGTAGTCAACCAACGGAGTCACGCCGGCCGGCAGCGCCGGGTCCGCGACACCGTCGCCATTGCCAGACCAATGAGCCGGCGCCTTGGAATCAAGCGGGGATTCGATGTCGTCACCCAACGCTGCGCCGAGCGCCGTTTCAAAGCCGCGGTCGACGCGCAGCTGATCGGCGGCCGGCGCAAATTCGCCTGCGGCGGCGCCGGCAGCGAGCATGCGTGCAATGGTCCGGGCTTCGGTTTCGATGGCGTTCAGCTTCCCACGCGCCTGATCGACCGGCGATCGGGAGAGAGCTTCTGCCTGGCGGGCAGCGACCAAGGCCTGCTCGACGCTTTGGATCGCGGCTTCCGCCTCGGCAACAGCCTGCTCGCCTACCTCCACCACGGCCCGCTTCTCGTCCGGATCGGGCAGGCTAGCAATCGTCTCGCCGATTGCGGAGAGCTCGCGATTGGCCTCATCCATATGCCGTTCAAGGCGCATCTTGCGATCGGCAAGGTCGCGAATGGCGCGCTCAAGCTGGTTGCGTCCGGCTGCAGCCTCGGCACGTTCGGCCGTCAGCGCGGTAAAAATACGCTCGCTGTCGGCAAGCTTTGCGGCTGCCTCCTCGAAGGCCTCGCGGGTCTCTTCGGCAAAACGGCCGGAGTCGGCAAGGATCTCGGCGATCTCGGCTTCTTCGGTATCCAACCGCGCCAGGATTGCCGCGTTGTCTGCCACCAGCCGCTCCTCGCGGCGGATGTCTTCGCCGAGCTGTGCAAGGCGGCGGGTCAGTTCGTCGCGACGGCGCAGGATGCGGTTAGCGTCCTCCTCAAGCTGAGTCTTGGCGATCTGCAGACGCTGCACCGCGGCGGCGGCACGCGCTTCGCCCTCGCGCAGTTCCGGCAGCTTGAGGCTCGCAATGCCCTGGGCCTTGGCGGCCTCCATCTGCATCTGCGCCTTTTCGGCGACGACGACGGTTGCCTGATTGAGCGCACTGTCGGCTTCCGCTTCCGCCTCTTTGGCCTGAACCCAGCGGATATGCAGGAGCATTGCCTCGCGGGCGCGGATATCGGCGGACAGCGACTTGAAGCGACTTGCCTGACGCGCCTGACGCTTCAAGCTCTCGATCTGGCTCTCAAGCTGCGAGGTTACGTCGTCGAGACGTTCGAGATTGCCTTCGGCGGCACGCAGGCGAAGCTCGGCTTCGTGGCGGCGCGAATGCAGGCCTGATATGCCGGCTGCTTCTTCCAGCAGCTGGCGGCGGGCCTGCGGCTTTGCCGAGATCAGCTCACCGATCCGCCCCTGCCCCACCATCGACGGCGAACGGGCGCCGGTGGAGGCGTCGGCGAAGAGCAACTGCACATCCTTGGCGCGGCTTTCCTTGCCGTTGATGCGATAGATCGATCCCTGCTCGCGCTCGATGCGGCGCGTGACCTGGATCTCGTCGCTATCGTTGAAGGCGGCAGGCGCCGTGCGCTCGGCATTGTCAAGATAGAGCGCGACTTCGGCGGTGTTGCGGGCGGGACGGTTCCCCGAGCCGGAAAAGATGACGTCGTCCATGCCGGACGCACGCATGTTCTTGTAGGAATTCTCGCCCATCACCCAGCGGAGCGCTTCGACGAGGTTCGACTTGCCGCAACCGTTCGGGCCGACGACACCGGTCAATCCGCGCTCGATGATGAATTCGGCGGGTTCGACGAAGGACTTGAAGCCGACGACGCGAAGCTTGTTGAACTTCATGCAGCGCCCCCGCGCCGCACAAGGCAAACAACGGGCGAACGGCCTCTGCCGTCGCCCGTCGATCGGATACGGTTCAGTTTAGAGCAGGCTGTCGATAAGGGCCGACATGGTGTCAACCGTCATGTCTCCAGAATAGCGCTTGCCGTTGATGAGGAAAGTCGGCGTGGCATTGACGCCAAACTCTTTGGAACCCCTTTCCCGCGTTGCGTTCACTTCATCCAGCAGCTTCTGGTTCGTCAAGCACTTCGTGAAGCTATCCTCAGTAAATCCGGCAAGTTTGGACATCTGAAGCAGTGCAGCGCGGCCATCGTCTGCAGCGGCCCAGGTCTGCTGCTGCTTGAACAGCATGGCCACCATCGGAAAATACTGTTCGGCGGTGCTCAATTCTTCCGGCTTGGAAGGATTGCAGCGTGCCAGCATGAAGGCAGCGGCCGCACGCGGATCAAACGGGAATTCGCGGATGATGAACCGCACCTTGCCCGTATCGACGTACTTCTTCTTGATCTCGTCGAAGGTCGCCGTGTGGAAGTGGGCGCAGTGCGGGCAGGTCATCGACATGTATTCGACGATCGTGACCAGGGCGTCTTCCTTGCCGAGTGCCATTTCCGGCAGCTCGCCTGGCTTCAGCACGGCAGCCATGTCGACGTCGCCGTCGGGCTTGGGCATTTCGGTCGCGGCATGCGCGGTGCTGAAAACCGCCAGGGTCGCCGTCGCGGCAGCCACGCCGCCCAGAAGCTGGCGTTTCGTCAGTTGCATTTCGGAAATCGGCATGAAGTTCCCCATGAATGAGAGTAGTGGCTGACAGTGCGATATAACGGCTCGAAGCCCTGAACAAGGCACGCTTCGCCAACTTTCTTCAAAGAATTGTGACCTTGGTTGGACCGCCAGATTAAATTGCGGACAGAATTGCCGCGGCAATACTTGTAAGGCACTAGCGGCCGCGCTTCCCCAGCACGGCCGTGCCGAGACGCTTTACCGCTTCGCGCAGCTTGTCGCCCTCGATGCCTTCCATCATGTCCTCCAACTTTGCGGCTGCCGCGCCCTTCAATGGCGGCGGAGTGCGGGAGCGCTTGACCGCCTGATAGACAGGCTTCTGGACGATACGGATCTGATGAACAGCGGCGAAGCCGAAGAAACTGTTGACGCGCTGGATCAGCTCACCCTGCGCATGGGTCAAAAACAGTGCTCGGGCGCCCTCGCAGGCGATCGTGAGCACGCCCGGACGGAAGCCTCCGTCATCATTGCCGCGCGCCCAGGCAATCTTTTCCGGCCGGGTGCAATCGGCAAATTCCTCACCGGCGATTTCATTCCACGAGCCGAGCAGCGCCGTATTGATGCCGGCGCGCTTTGCAAGCACCGGATCGATCAGCCCGTTCGCCAATTCGGAGATTTGCTTTTCACCTTTGCGTGGATAACTCATCGAAACCTTCACATCGCGCTGCCATCCGGCACCACTGCCTTGATCGCGCGGCATTGCTTCGCCAAGTATAGGGCACTTCCCCTGACGACGGCAAATGATGACATCGACAACACTGGACGCGCCCGCCGCCAAGCCCCTTCTCGATTGGTATGACCGCCACCATCGCGACCTGCCATGGCGCGTTTCCCCGCCGATGGCGGCGCGCGGCGTCAAGGCCGATCCGTACCATGTCTGGCTTTCCGAAGTGATGCTGCAGCAGACCACGGTGTCGGCGGTAAAGCCCTACTTTACCAATTTCCTGGCGCGCTGGCCGACGGTGCGCGATCTTGCCGACGCCGCTAGCGAAGACGTGATGGCTGCTTGGGCCGGACTCGGATATTACGCCCGCGCCCGCAACCTCAAGAAGTGCGCCGAGGCCGTGACGCGCGAACACGACGGCGTCTTTCCAGACACCGAGGAAGGACTGAGATCGCTTCCCGGCATCGGCGACTACACGGCCGCTGCAGTGGCGGCGATCGCCTTCAACCGGCAGGCAGCCGTCATGGACGGCAATGTCGAGCGGGTGATTTCGCGCCTCTACGCGATCGCCACCCCACTGCCTGCTGCCAAACCACTGATGAAGCAGAAGGTGGCTCTGCTAACCCCGAAAGATCGGCCCGGCGACTTCGCCCAGGCGATGATGGATCTCGGCGCGACGATCTGCACACCGAAGCGGCCCGCCTGTTCACTCTGTCCCCTCAGGGGATCCTGCGAGGCGCTGCGTCTGCATGATCCCGAACACTTTCCGGTCAAGGCCGCCAAGAGGGAAAAGCCTATACGGCGAGGCGCAGCCTTCATCGCCGTTACGCCGGATGGCGACGTTCTGTTGCGGCGGCGCATCGAGAGCGGCCTGCTCGGCGGCATGACCGAAGTGCCGACGACCGACTGGACGGCGAGGCAGAACGGAGAAACGTCGGCCAGTGCTGCACCGTTCCCGGCGGCTTGGGAGCCCTGCGGGACCGTGACCCACGTCTTCACCCATTTCGAGCTCAGGCTTTCCATCTACCGCGTCGCGATCCCCTCGCGAATTCAAACGGATAACGGTTGGTGGGAAGCGGTTACAAATCTTGACTCGCAGGCGTTGCCGACTGTCATGAAAAAAGCAATCACCGCAGCTATTCCGCTCGCGTTCAAACATGCCAAGGATTAATCGATGCCCATTGATCATATTGTTTTCGACATCGGAAAAGTTCTCGTCCATTACGATCCGAATATTCCGTTCAGCCGCCTCATTCCCGATGAGGGCGAGCGCAAGTGGTTCTTCGAAAATGTCTGCACCCATGATTGGAACGTCGAGCAGGACCGCGGCCGCACCTGGGCCGATGCCGAAGCCCTGCTGATCGAAGTTCATCCGGATCGTGAGGAGCATATCCGCGCGTTCCGGAACCACTGGCACGAGATGGTCCCGCACTCCTACGACGACAGCGTCGCGATCATGGAAGGCCTGATTGCCGATGGCCAGGATGTGACGATGCTGACCAACTTCGCATCCGACACCTTCCGCGAGGCGCAGGTCCGCTTCCCGTTCCTTACTAAGCCGCGCGGCGTCACGGTGTCCGGCGACGTCGGCCTGATCAAGCCCGATATCGCGATCTACGAAACGCATGCGAAGAGCTTCGGCCTCAATCCGGCGGCGACGATCTTCATCGACGACTCCGCCCCCAACGTCGAGGGCGCCAAAGCCGCCGGCTGGGATGCGGTTCTCTTCACCGGCGCCGACCAGCTGCGTGCCGATCTTGCAGCGCGTGGCGTGAGGGTCTGATCATGGCATTCGATCCGGCTGAAGAAATCAAGCGCTTCCACGGCGCCATCAATGCGCTCGATTTCGATACGATCGAGAACTGCTTCGCGCAAGATGCGACCTATGTCTCCAACGGTGTCGGCAGCCTGTCCGGGCGAGCCGATATCATGGTCGCCTTTCGCAGGTATTTCGACGACTACCCGGACCAGACGGCAATCGACACGCTGGTCGAGAAGGTCAGCCCGAATGCCGGCCGCGCCGTCTGGTCGGTTCGTGCGACGCACAGCAAGACGGGCAAACCGCTGGTGCGGGAGGGCGAAGAGACGATCACCTTCAATGAAGATGGTCGTATCACTCACGTCGAGGTAACCGACTATCAGGCGTTCTGAAAGAACGCTGCCGAAAGGTAGAAGGCGAGCACGAAAAAGAGCCACAGGTCGGAAACCATCGCGATGGTCCTCGACCTGTTCCTCCCTGGTTCGAGAAGATGCTTGAGACCGGCAAGGCCGAAGAACAGGCAACCGGTGATCGCGGCAGGGACGATCCACTGCGGCTCGAAGAAACTGAGCAGGCCAAGCATGCCGATCGACAGGTTGCCGAAGCCAATCTCCTGGACCAGTGGCTGGGCCTTGTGATCGGTGACGCCAAAGATCGTCTCGGCCGTAAAGGCCGGATTGACGATCTGCTTCAGGCTGGCCACAAGCAATCGCAGGCCGACGCCCCAGAAGACGAACCATTTTCCGATCATGAAGACGAGGTTGGCGTCTGTGCCCCACTGCGCTTCGGCGACCACCGAGCCCAGCGGCGAAACAAACATCAGCAACAGTATGATCGCAAGATACATGGCCAGTTCCCTGCCTGTTCGGATCATCAGTCACCGATACATGGCACGGAATTGCGCTGCTGCGCGAGCCAAAATGAAGAGCGCCCGGGGTGTTGATCCCCGGGCGCCAGGCCTTCTTCCGTAACTGGAGGTACAAAACACCGGAAGAAGGAAGTCTCGATCAGGTGAAGGCGCGCATCATTCCGCCTTTGCCAGATCACTGCGGATCACGGACCGCAATTCGTCGATCGGGCGCAGGGATTGCCCGTCGTCGAAGTGCCAGAATGTCCATCCGTTGCATGCATCAAGGCCCTGGACCTTTGCCCCGAGGCGATGAATGGAACCGGCCTCGCCACGGGAGGCCACCGTACCGTCGGCGCGAACGATTGCGCTGTAGCGACGGCGCGCATCGGTCAGCACCTGGCCGGGCTTGATCAGGCCGCTTTCGACTAGCACGTTGAAAGCCACGCGGACTTCCTGCTTCTTGCCGGTCATGACGGTGAGCTCGGCCTTGCCGAGCGGCTCGACCGCTTCGATGCGGGCGGAGGCCGCATCGATGTAATCCTGCTCGCGCTCGATGCCGACGAAGTGGCGGCCAAGACGCTTGGCGACGGCACCCGTCGTGCCCGAGCCGAAGAACGGATCGAGGATGACGTCGCCCGGCTTCGAGGAGGCCATGATGACGCGGGCGAGCAATGCTTCCGGCTTCTGCGTCGGGTGCACTTTCTTGCCGTCGTCGCCCTTCAGGCGCTCATTGCCGCTGCAGATCGGGAACAGCCAGTCGGAGCGCATCTGCACGTCGTCGTTGGCCGCCTTCATGGCATCGTAGTTGAAGGTGTAGCCCTTGGCCTTGGCGTTCGGGCTCGCCCAGATCATCGTCTCATGCGCGTTCTGGAAGCGACGGCCCTTGAAGTTCGGCATCGGATTGGTCTTGCGCCAGACGATGTCGTTGAGGATCCAGAAGTTCAGATCCTGCAGCGTGGCGCCGACGCGGAAGATGTTGTGATAGGAGCCGATAACCCAAATCGTGCCCGTCGGCTTCAGGACGCGGCGGCAGGCGAGCAGCCAGGCGCGGGTGAAGGCATCATAGGCCTCGAAGGAAGCGAATTGATCCCACGCGTCATCGACAGCATCGACCAGCGACTGATCGGGGCGATGCAGCGTGCCGCCAAGTTGGAGGTTGTACGGTGGATCAGCGAAAATGACGTCTACGGAGTGGTTCGGCAGGGCTTCAAGGGCAGCAACGCAATCGCCCTTGATGATCGTGTCGATCCAGGAGTCCGGCTTTGCGGAGGCCTTGAGATCGGCAAGCGGAAATACTGACGCCATCTGGAAACTCGCTCATACACATTACGCTTTTACTGTCCGTTATGGTTACTCAGTTTGGTTACCAAAGCCTGAAGGGATGAGCGATTTCGGGAAAATAAGTCGCAGCGCCGGTTCGGCGGTAGAAAGGGTCGGCCGCCAAACGATGCCTGCCCACCCTTTCCGACTGGCGCAGCTAAGCCGCGACGTCATGCACCTTGCGGCTGTCGGCCGGTGCCTCGGCGCGCTCGTTCATGCCGTAGTCGCGGACGATGTGGCCGATCCGCAGCCGATAGTCCGCAAAGACGCCGTTGCGGCCGGCGTGCTGGGCAGCGCGGTGCGCCTCGAGGTTTCGCCACGTCTTTACCGCCTCCTCGTCACGCCAGAAGGAGAGCGAAAGCAGCTTGCCGCGATTGGTGAGGCTTTCGAAGCGCTCGATCGAGATAAAGCCGTCGATCTTTTCCAGTTCACCGCGAAGTTCACCGGCGAGATCGAGATAGGTGTGGCGTTCGCCCATGAAGGGCAAGACTTCGAAGATGACAGCGATCATGGCATCACCAGCTTTGCGTGAGGAAGGGAAGCGTTTTTGAGGAAGATGCGATCTTCCTTCAGGATGAAACGTTCGCGCTTGGCGAGTTCGTAATTTTCCTTGCCGAGCGGATCGGCAGCAAGGCGGGCGCGATAGGCTTCATACGCGGCGAGGCTATCGATATTATAGACGCCGTAGGCGGTCGTTGCCGAGCCTTCATGCGGGGCGAAATAGCCGACGAGATCGGCACCGTTGCGCGGGATCGCCTGGCCCCAATTGCGGGCATATTCGGCAAAGGCCTCCTTCTTGAAGGGATCGATCTCATAGCGGATGAAGCAGGTAATCATCGTCGTCTCCAATGTTGTCTGGAGACAGTTTTCGCACATTGCGGGACGACAATGCTTCGGTTAGGATCGAAGTATGAAGGAAGGACCTGACATATCCCAGATCGGCGCGCTGATCGGCGACCCCGCCCGTGCCAACATGCTGACCGCACTGATGGGCGGTAAAGCGCTGACGGCGACAGAGCTCGCTGCCGCCGGTGGCATTACTGTGCAGACGGCGAGCACGCATCTCGCCAAGCTGGAGGCCGGCAACCTGCTGGTGCAGCGCAAGCAGGGCCGCCATCGCTACTTCACATTGGCGGATGACAGCGTTGGCAAGTTCTTGGAAAGCATCATGGGCTTTGCCGCCGGGCGCGGCCATCTGCGCCACAAGCCGGGGCCAAAGGAGCCGGCATTGCGCAAGGCGCGTATTTGCTACGATCACCTCGCCGGCGATTACGGCGTGCGAATGCTCGACAGCCTGATCGCTCGAGGCGCGATCGACGCATTCGGCGATGGCCTTGCATTGACGGAGACCGGTGAAAGCGAGCTGACGTGCATCGGCATAGACGTGCAGGCTCTGAAATCGTCGCGAAGGCCGCTTTGTCGCTCCTGCCTGGACTGGAGTGAGCGACGGGCGCATCTCGCCGGCGGCCTCGGCAAGGCCCTGCTTTCCAATTTTCTCGACAAAGGCTGGGCCCGCCGCACCGCCGAAAGCCGCTCCGTCGTTTTTTCTCCAGAAGGCGAACGGCAGTTTCTCGCGCTGTTTACTGCCACCAAATAGCCGCGAACGACCGCAAAATCCAAGCCGCCCGCGGCGCGCAATCCAGCCATGCCTTGCTATCGGTTGAGCTTCGCCCAGGCATCGTGTAAAGGGGCATCATCCCAAACAAGGCGCGAATAAATGGACGGCTTCGACCTCATCATCTTCGACTGCGACGGCGTTCTGGTCGATTCGGAAATCATCGCTGCGGATGTGGAATCCAAGCTTCTCACCGAAGCGGGCTACCCAATCAGCATCGAGGAAATGGGCGAGCGCTTCGCGGGCATGACCTGGCAGAACATTCTCTTCCAGGTCGAGCGCGAGGCCAGCATTCCGATCCCCGCGTCTCTGCTTGACAAGTCCGAGAAGCTGCTCGACCTGCGTCTGGAGCAGGACGTGCAAGCGATATCGGGTGTTGAAGCCGCCCTTTCGCGTCTGCAGCTGAAGCGCTGCATCTGCTCCAACTCCAGCAGCACGCGGCTCGACATGATGCTCGGCAAGGTGGGCCTGAAGCCGCTGTTTGCGCCGCATATCTTCTCGGCCAAGGACCTTGGTCCCGATCGCGTGAAGCCGAAGCCGGACGTCTTCCTGCATGGCGCCAAGCAGATGGGCGTTTCGCCTGACCGCGCCGTTGTCGTCGAAGACTCCGTTCACGGCGTCCACGCCGCGCGTGCAGCAGGCATGCGCGTCATCGGCTTTACCGGCGCATCACACACCTATCCGGCGCATGCCGACAGGCTGACCGATGCGGGCGCCGAAACAGCCATCTCCCGCATGAGCGACCTGCCCGGCGTCGTTGCCGCGCTCGCCGAGTGGGAAGGCGTTCTGTAACGTCGGTTGCTCTCGAGCGCAGGCGCTCGCCCGGCCCTATCCGGCGTCCAACTCCAAAGTCGGTTGCAGCGTCGAAACGCTGCCACCGATTTTGCTATGGGATGGGGTGCCTTATCGGACAGTAGAATTTCGCTCTCTGCACCGAGACAGATCGGAACCATTCAGCTATCGGAGTGATCTCTGTCTGATGGAGGCCGTCTCGCATGACTATTTCCGTGGAATTATGTTCCTATCCCGAGCTTGACGATCGGATCACCATCGTCAGGGCGGGAGACGAGGTTGACGCCATCTTCGTGCGCACCGAGAGATTTAACGTCCTGATCGACACTCTCGGAACGCCTGAGCTATGTCGGATGGCATTGGATCTCCTTGATGAGGACGTGCGCGCTCGTCCTCTGATCGTCGTAAATTCGCACATGGACTGGGATCATTTCTGGGGCAACGCTGCGATTGCCGGGAAAGCCCCTATTGTCGCCCATGCTGCTGCACGTGAACGTCTGAACGACCCCTCCTCCCTCCAAGTTCTGAACGAGAAGATAGGCGAGGATTCGCGGTTTCAAAACGTCGAGCTCATAGCGCCTGACATCACCTTTTCAGGTTCGATGACCCTTCATGGCGGCGATCTCACGCTCGAGCTAATTCACACACCGGGGCACACGCCTGACCATATTGCGGTGTGGATTCCGGAAATCCGTGTCTGCCTGGCTGTCGACGCGGTGGAATACCCTATTCCGGAGGTCTGGAGCAAAACCGCCAGTGATCTCCGGCTGATCTGCTCATCCCTCGAACGAATACGTGACTTGGACGCTAGATTTGTCATCCCTGCCCACGGAAGGACGCTCTCGCCTTCCACTGTGAACGACAACTTGTCATACTTCCGAGAATTGGCTGCCCGCGTCGAAAACCTAAACGAGCGGGAACTATCCAACCCCGAGCTGGCCAAATTGATGGACCTTCGACTTCAGGATTTCGTGGCGATCCCGGCCGACATGCCGCCGCGGGTGGTGGAATTCTATGAAAGGTGTCACGGAACCAACCTCGGGGCGACAGTTCAAGCACGCATAGTGGGTTGTTTCTCGCAAGCACCACAGGTCTCATGATCACTCCCTCGCTAGCCCTCGCAATCGCTAGATTTTCAGGCCGAGGACGCCGGCGAGCATCTCAAAGCGCGCCGGAAGTTTCCCGGGTGCCTCGCCGTCGCTGTCGATGGGAATCGGCTCCTTGCAGATCGGCCATGCCTCGACGAGCCTGGCGCGATGGATGCTGACAAGCGGGCTCCTGACGTGGCCGCCGCCATAGATGCCGTTCATCAGCGACAGCACCTTCAGCCTGCCGGCGCCGCGGATGATGACTACGTCGAACAGGCCATCGGCGACATCCGCGTCGGGAGCCACTTTCATGCCACCACCGAACCAGGCGCCGTTGGCAACGGCGACCGCCGTGATCGGACCGTCATAGACATCCTCGCCATCCAGCCGAAGGCGGATATTGCGCGGCTTGTAGCGCAGGATCTGCAATAGGCTGTGGAAGAGGAAGACCATCGGTCCCGGCAGGCGTTGGCCCGGGCGCGCCTCGTTGACGGCACGCACGATATGACCAGACACGCCAAAGCTTGCGATATTGGCAAAGTGGCGCGTCACCGTGTCGCCGTCCTCATCGTCGCAGGTCAGCAGCCCGGCATCGATCTGCCGCACGGACGGAGACATCAGCCCTTCGGCGATCTTGGCAGGGTCGCGCGATATCGGGAAATTGCGGGCGAAGTCGCAGCCGGTCCCGGTGGCGATGAACGAGAAGGCCGTAGCCGGCCGCTGCGATTTCAGAATGCCGCCGGCCACCTCGCCGATCGTCCCGTCGCCGCCGACGGCGATCACAAGGTCGGCGCCATCATCCGCCAGTTCGCGCCCGAAGCGCTCGGCATCGCCGAAGCCCTTGGTTTCACGCAGGCTCAGATCGGTGAATCTCGCCTCGATGGCGCGCCGCAGCGTCGACCAGAACAATTTCTTTCCGCGCCGGCCGGACGCCGGGTTCAAAACGATACCGATTTTCAAGCGGTCTGCGCTCCCCGCGCCAGCCAGCATAGCGAAGCGGAAATAAGGACGTTTTTCAGGCCTTCTTCTTTTTCGTCGACACCGGTCCCTGATCGAAACCAATGTTTACGCGCACCAGCGCGCCAGAGCCGACAGGAAGCTTGATGCCGTCCTTGCGGAACAGGGCCTGCGTGGCGCCGGAGCCGACCTCGACCGGGAAGTTCGTCACTTCCGAATAGAGCGCATCCTCGCCGTCGTAGACCGTGATACGGACCGGAAGCGTGACTTTGCCAGACGAACCGCTCGGACCAGCGAGAACGCGAAGTTGGGCAACCACCGTCATCGTCAGGTTCGTGTCGTTGAGGCTGCACTGGCGGCTGTAGTCGCCGATCGATGCCTGGTAGGCGAGTTTCTCCGCATCACCGGTCCTGGCTCCGCCGGCATAAGTCCGGAAGATTGCGTCGCTGTCCTTCATGAACATCTGCGGGCACGCGCCCTGGACAACCGGGGCAGTGGCGCCCGACGCGGTCTTGGCGGTACCGATCGAAGGATCGTTGGACGACGGGTTGGCTGGCGCCAGCGGCATGATCTGCCCATTGCTATTCGACTGGGCCGGTGCCGTTGCGCTGTCCGAGCCACCGCCGACGCCAAGGGAGTTGCAACCGGCAAGAATTGCCGCAAGCGAAGCTGAAACGATGAGACGCGAGACCTTGCCAAGCACGATTATTCCACCCTCTCCACAAAGTTTTTTGGCAGGCCCAATCACTTGATGGCAGGCCTTTCGTGACAGTTTGCGATGGTCTATATCAGCGGCGCAAACAAAAATCGATTGGGTAAGAACCGTTTTGATGCACATTTCGGGATTGCAGGCGATGGCCGGCAGGGCAAGCGAGATGCGGCGCGAGGCATACTTTCCCTCCAACCCGGACTTTCTCCGGCCGGCACATCAAGGATGACGACAGTGGATTATATCTCGACCCGCGGCGAAGCCCCTTCCCTCGGTTTCTGCGATGCATTGCTGGCGGGTCTGGCGCGCGATGGCGGCCTTTATGTGCCGCGCAAGTGGCCGCATTTCTCAAAAAAGGAAATTCGGGCGCTTCGCGGCAAGAGCTATCAGGAGATTGCCTTCGCCATCCTGTTGCCCTTCACCAATGGCGAGATTCCGGGCGAGACCTTCCGTTCGATGATCGACGAGGCGTATGGGACTTTCCGCCACCCGGCGATCGCCCCGCTTGTGCAGGCCGGTCCGAACAGCTTCGTCATGGAACTCTTCCACGGCACGACGCTGGCTTTCAAGGATGTCGCCATGCAGCTGCTCGCCCGGCTGATGGACTACGCGCTGGAAAAGCGCGGCGAGCGTGCGACCATCGTCGGCGCAACCTCCGGCGATACCGGGGGCGCCGCCATCGACGCCTTTGCCGGCCGCGAACGCACCGACATCTTCATTCTCTTCCCGAACGGCAAGGTGTCGCCGGTGCAGCAGCGTCAGATGACAACCTCCACCGCCTCCAACGTTCACGCGCTTGCCGTCGAAGGCAATTTCGACGATTGCCAGAACCTCGTCAAAGCGATGTTCAACGACGCGCCGTTCCGCGATCGTGTCAAACTCTCTGGCGTCAACTCGATCAACTGGGCCCGCATCATGGCCCAGATTGTCTACTACTTCACGACGGCAATCGCGCTCGGCGGCCCGGACCGTAAGATTTCGTTTACCGTGCCGACCGGCAATTTCGGCGACATCTTTGCCGGTTACTGCGCAAAGCGCATGGGCCTGCCGATCGGCAAACTTGTCGTTGCCACCAACGAGAACGATATCCTGGAGCGCACGCTGAAGACCGGCCGCTACGAGATGAAGGCGGTGAAGGCCACAACCTCGCCCTCGATGGACATCCAGATCTCCTCGAACTTCGAGCGTCTGCTGTTCGAGGCCTATGATCGCGACGCTTCCAAGGTCCGCGCGGCGATGAATAGTCTGAAGCAATCCAACGGCTTCGAGATTGCGAAGGAGGCCCTTGCCTTCATCAAGAAGGACTTCCGCGCCGGCCGCGCCAGCGAGAAACAGGTCGCCCAAACGATCAAGAAAACCCATGCCGAAACCGGCTATCTCCTCGATCCGCATTCGGCGATCGGCGTCTTCGTTGCGGCAAAGCACGAGAAACCGAACACGCCGATGGTTACGCTTGCCACCGCGCACCCGGCGAAATTCCCGGCCGCCGTAAAATCCGCCTCCGGTATTGACCCCGCGCTTCCGACGTGGCTTGCTGATCTGATGCACAAGGAGGAGCGCTTTCAGATCGTGAAGCCTGAGCTCAAAGCCATTGAGACCTTCATCGGCGAGCATAGTCGGGCCTAAGTAAAGCAGGCGCAGAAAGATAACCAATGACAGTTGAGTGCACCCGGCTCAAATCCGGGCTGACAGTAGTCACACAGACCATGCCGCATCTGGAAAGCGTTGCGCTGGGAGTTTGGATCAAATCAGGATCGCGCAACGAGACGACAGACGAGCATGGCATTGCCCACCTGCTCGAGCACATGGCCTTCAAGGGCACGGCGCGCCGCAGCGCGCGTGAAATCGCCGAAGAGATCGAGGATGTCGGCGGCGAGGTCAATGCCGCGACCTCCACGGAAACGACCTCCTACTATGCCCGCGTTCTCAAGGACCATGTGCCGCTTGCCGTCGACATCCTTGCCGATATCCTGACGGAATCAGCCTTCGAGGAGGAAGAACTCGAGCGCGAAAAGCAGGTCATCCTGCAGGAAATCAACGCCGCAAACGACACGCCTGACGACGTCGTTTTCGACAAGTTCTCAGAAACCGCTTATCGCGACCAGACGCTCGGCCGGGCGATCCTCGGTACGCCGCAAACCGTGGTGTCGTTCACGCCGCAGCAGATCCGTGGCTATCTCAGCCGCAATTACACGACCGACCGGATGTTCGTCGTCGCGACCGGCGCCGTCCAGCACGACGAGTTTGTTCGCATGGTCGAGGATCGCTTCGCCAGCCTTCCCACCTCTCCATCGGCAACGCCCGTGATGGAGCCGGCAAAATATATCGGCGGCAACATCCGCGAGACGCGCGACCTGATGGATGCGCAGATTTTGCTCGGCTTCGAAGGCAAGGCCTATCACGCCCGCGACTTCTACTGTTCGCAGATTCTCGCCAACATCCTCGGCGGTGGCATGTCGTCCCGCCTGTTCCAGGAAGTGCGCGAGATCCGCGGTCTCTGCTACTCCATCTATGCCTTCCACTGGGGCTTTTCCGATACCGGTATCTTCGGCATCCATGCCGCCACCGGCGGCGAGAACCTGCCGGAACTGGTGCCCGTTATCATTGACGAGCTTCACAAGTCGGCAGCAACCATCGAGCAGAAGGAAATCGAACGCGCCCGCGCCCAGATCCGCGCCCAGCTGCTGATGGGTCAGGAAAGTCCAGCCGCCCGCGCCGGTCAGATCGCAAGGCAGATGATGCTTTACGGCCGCCCGATCTCCAACCAGGAGATGATGGAACGGTTGGAAGGCATCACGGTCGGGCGACTGACGGATCTTGCTGGACGCCTGTTCTTCGACACCGTGCCGACGCTCTCGGCCATCGGCCCGCTCGAACATTTGGCTCCAATGGAAGACATCGCCGCATCTCTTTCCTCGCCCGCTCCTCAGAGCAAACAGGCCCTCGTCTGACCTGATATCCATGTGCCGGGGGTGATCGATGGCAAAATCGGTTTTTCGGTTCCTGTCGCGGCAACCGGATTCAGTGGAACTCGAGAACGAGCACTATGTGCTGCGCCTACCGCGCTACCAGGATTTCAACCAGTGGCATAAGCTGCGGGCGGCCAGCCGGCAGTTTCTGGAACCCTGGGAGCCGACATGGCGCCGCGACGAGTTGACCGAGGGCGCCTACCGCGCCCGCGTCATCCGCGGCAAGCAGGAATACGCCTCCGGCCAGGCCATCCCGCTCTTCCTCTTTCACAAGCAGAATATGACGCTGCTCGGCGGCATCACGATCGGCTACATCAGGCGCGGTGCAGCACAAAGCTGCATGATTGGCTACTGGATGGGCGAGGCATACGCCGGCCAGGGCCACATGTTCGCCGCACTTCAATTGGTTATACCCTATATCTTCGCAGGGCTTGAGTTGCACCGTATCGAAGCAGCCTGTATTCCAGACAATGCTCGGAGCATCCGCCTGCTTGAAAAAGCCGGGTTTCAGCGGGAAGGTTATCTGCGCGGATACTTGAAAATCAACGGTCAGTGGCACGACCATGTGATGTTCTCATTGCTCGCCACCGACACCGATAAAGGCAGGATAACCGACAGCCGATGACTAACAATCGCATGCTGCTCTCATCACCGGCCGGACGATTGATCGCGGTGATCGCAGCTCTCTTGCTGTCAGCCTTCATGCTAGCGGCAGGCCATGTTCAGGCAGCCGAACCGGTCAAGATCTCCCGTGACGATACAGCGCTCGATCTGACTGCCACGACGGAAATCTACGCCAACCAAGGGGAAGCCTTTCAAGTCTCGACGGCTGCCGGTGCCGATGGTATCCGCCGCCGTATTGAGGTACGTGCCAGCTCCGACAACCACCAGGGCGACTGGGCCGTCTTCGCGCTCGCCAACGTCTCCGACGAGCAGCTTGAGCGCGTGATCGTGGCGCCCCATTTCCGCCTGGTGAATTCGAAGCTGTTCTGGCCCGACCTCGGTTCGCAACGCATCATCGCCATTACGCCGAGCGAAGGTTTCGCGCTCGATCGGCAGCCGAGCGACGAGGCCGACGTGTTCCGCATCACGCTCAACCCCGGTGCGGTGATCACCTTCGTTGCCGAACTGACGACGCCGGAACTGCCGCAGATCTATCTCTGGGAACCGGACGCCTACAAGGACACGATCAACGCGTTTACGCTTTATCGCGGCATCGTGCTCGGCATTGCCGGCCTGCTCGCTGTGTTCCTGACAATCCTTTTCGTGGTCAAGGGCACGTCCATGCTGCCGGCGACGGCCGCGCTAGCCTGGGCGGTGCTCGGCTATATCTGCGTCGACTTCGGCTTTCTCGGCAAGCTGATCAGCATCGCTTCAGCCGACCAGCGAATATGGCGCGCCTGCGCCGAAGTCGCCCTCGCCTCCAGCTTCGTCATCTTCCTGTTCACGTACCTCAACCTAAACCGCTGGCACACGCATCTCGGCTACCTCACGCTCGCCTGGGTGCTCGGCCTGGCGCTGCTCTTCGGCGTCGCGATCTATGACCCGGCAATCGCCGCCGGCATCGCGCGCCTGTCGTTTGCGCTGACGGCGACGATGGGTCTTCTGCTGATCGTCTATCTCGGCCTCAACCGGTATGACCGCGCTATTCTTCTGGTGCCGGCCTGGGCGCTGATCCTCGTCTGGATCTTCGGAGCCTGGCTGACGATCACCGGCCGGCTCGACAACGACATCATCCAGCCGGCTCTAGGCGGTGGCCTTGTTCTCATCGTCTTGCTGATCGGCTTTACCGTTATGCAGCATGCCTTTGCCGGCGGCGCGTTCCAGCAGGGTCTGTTTTCCGATCTGGAGCGTCAATCGCTGGCTTTGACAGGCTCGGGCGATATGGTTTGGGACTGGGATGTGGCGCGCGACCGCGTCGTCACGATCCCGGATGTTTCCGTCAAGCTCGGCTTACCGCCCGGCGCGATGCATGGCGCTGCCCGCAACTGGCTGCCGCGGCTCCATCCCGACGATCGCGACCGCTTCCGGGCAACCCTCGACGTCCTGCTCGAACATCGCCGCGGCCGACTGAACCACGAATTCCGCATCCGTGCCGAAGATGGTCATTTCCACTGGCTGCTTATCCGCGCGCGGCCGGTGCTCGGCTCCAACGGCGAGATCATCCGCTGCGTCGGCACCATCGTCGACGTCACCGAACAGAAGAACTCAGTCGAACGACTGCTGCACGACGCGCTGCACGACAACCTGACCGGTTTGCCGAACCGCCAGTTGTTCCTCGATCGCCTGCAGGCCGTGCTTGCATTGGCACCCGGCGGCGAAACGCTGCGCCCGACGGTGATGGTGATCGATATCGATCGCTACAAGCTGGTGAACGATACGCTCGGGATCGCCGCCGGCGACAACATCCTGATCGCACTCACGCGCCGTCTGCGTCGTCTTCTCAAACCGCAGGACACGCTCGCACGCCTTTCCGGCGACCAGTTCGGCCTTATCCTGACTTCCGAGCGTGACCCGACGAAGGTGGCAGACTTCGCCGACGCGATCAGCAAGGCGATCATGGTGCCGATCAACTTCGCCAATCGCGAGATCATCCTGACGGCGTCGATCGGCCTTGCCTCCTTCGTCGATCAGCAGGAAAGCGCCGCTGGAATGCTCAGCGATGCGGAGCTCGCGATGTACCGGGCCAAGCGCGCCGGCGGCAATCGCGTTGAGCCGTTCCAGCCCGCCTTCCGCGATTTCGGCGCCGACAGGCTGCAGCTCGAATCCGATCTGCGCCGCGCCATCGAGCGCAAGGAACTGTCGATGGTCTACCAGCCGATCGCCGGGCTGGAGGACGTGGAGATCGCTGGCTTCGAAGCCCTTATGCGATGGGAGCATCCGAAGCGCGGCAGCATCCCGCCTTCGGAGTTCATTCCGATTGCGGAGACATCCGATATCATCGACATGCTGGGCATCTTTGCCCTGGAGCAGGCGACGAACGACCTGATGGGTTGGGAGAACCAGACCGGCGAGCTGCCGATCTTCGTCTCGATCAACCTCTCCAGCGCACAGCTGCTGAACAACGAGCTTTATGAAGATGTCCGCTCGGTGCTGGCGAAGACCCATTGCGATCCTTCGCGTTTGAAGCTCGAGCTGACGGAATCCATGGTCATGGAGAACCCGGAACAGGCGCGCCTTGTGCTCGAGAAGCTGCGAGAAATGGGGCTCGGCCTTGCGCTTGACGATTTCGGAACCGGCTATTCCTCCCTTGCCTATCTGACGCGCTTCCCGTTCGACACGATCAAGCTCGACAAGACGATGGTGTGCGATGCGAGCGACAAGAAGGCGACCGTGCTCCGCTCGGTGATCGCCATGGCCCGCGAGCTTGACATGAAGGTCGTCGCCGAGGGGATCGAGTCCAACGAGGATGCGATCGAGCTCGCCAAGATGGGCTGCACCTTTGGGCAAAGCTACCTCTTCGGACCGCCGATGGCATCGGAGTCCGTCTTGCGCCTGCTGAAGGAGCGGTTCCCGCTGACGAAGCGCGCCTAAGCTGCCCGCAGCCGTCAGATGCCACGTTGCTGGACAAGCTGATGCACATATTCCAGCTTGGCCACCACAGGCGGTGACAAGACGAACGGATAGGAGTACGGCTGGCCCATGCTGCGCTGGATGGCGTTGATCGCTACGCTTAGCGGAATCCAGGCGCTGACAAGCTGCTCGGCGCTGCGCGCCCGATACGGATTGAAATCGACCTCCGCCGCCATTTCCTCGTGCCCACGTGGATCGATCGCAATGCCGAAGGTGTGTGCCGTCTCCAGGGCGTCGACAATGTGGAGATAGTGGGCGAAACATTCTGCGAAGTCCTCCCAGGGATGGGCAGCCGCATAGGCGCTGATAAAGTTGTCCTGCCATCCTGATGGCGCGCCATTCGCATAGTGGTTCTGCAGCGCGGCGGCGTAGTCCTGGCGCTCATCGCCGAAGATCGCGCGAAAGCCGTCGAAGGCGTTGCGGTCGCGAACCAGTTTGTTCCAGATGAAATGCCCGGTTTCATGTCTGAAATGGCCAAGCAGCGTGCGATAGGGCTCGTTCATCGACGTGCGCGCCAGTTCGCGGGTGACGCCGTCCGCCTCCGCCGCGCGGATCGCAATCACCCCTTCCTTGTGGCCCGTCATCGCGGCAACGACGTTGCCGTCGCTCTGCACAGTGTCCTCGAGGAAATCGAAGACCATGCCGCCGTCTGGATCCTGCTGCCGATCTGGATGCGGAAGCTTCAACCGCAGGAGGGAATAAAACAAATGCCGTTGCGCTTGACCGATGTTTCGCCAGCGGTCTACGCCGTCCAGCGTATTGGTGTTCGGCACCAGTCGATTGTGGCGGCAGGCGAGGCAGAAATCGCCGTCATCCCCCGCACCGATCAGCCAGTTGCAGATGTCGAGCCCGGCGTTGGCGCAAAAGCGAACCTGCCCATCCCGGCGGCCTGCGAGCTGCCATCCGTCATCATCCAGCGGCTCCAGCGCACGCATGGCAAGGTCATGCGGCAGGAACCCGAGCCGATGGCTGCACCGGACGCATTGGCGGTTGTCGAAATGCACAACCTGATCGCAGTTGTCGCAGGCAAACAGTCGCATCGCGCTCCTCGCGGATCCCGTCATCGAAAAGCCCGCGACACGGGATGCAGCGGGCATGCGCAGTTACCGCCAGACGGCGTTCATGCCCGCCGCGGCGCCAGGAGAACGCGTTTTTTGTGCAGATCGTTCCGCGGGTCAGGCGTGGCCGGCCTCGGCCGAAAGCATGGCGGCATTGATACCCATGGTGGCCAGAGCGCGCTCGTACTTGTCGTCGAGGCTGCGGTCGAAGATCAGTTCTTCGCTGGCCGGGCATGTGAGCCAACCGTTGTTGCCGACTTCGGCCTCCAGTTGACCTGCGCCCCAGCCGGCATAGCCGAGCAGCATGGTGGCTCGCTTCGGCCCCTTGCCCTTGGAGATCGCCCTGATGATGTCGAGCGTCGCTGTCATGCAGATATCGTCACTGACGGGAATGCTGGAATCGCATAGATAGTCATCGGAATGCAGGACGAAGCCGCGGCCGCTTTCCACCGGCCCGCCGGTCTGGATCGGGCAATCGCGCGCATGTGGGGGAAGGACAATGGCCTCCTCGTCCTTGATCATTTCGAGGTGCAGGAGAACGTCGGTAAAGGTCAGGTTCTGCGGGCGGTTGATCACGAACCCCATCGCGCCAGCATCCGAATGGGCGCAGATATAGATCACTGTGCGGGCGAAGTTGCGATCCTCCATGCCCGGCATGGCAATGAGAAACTGGCCGTCGAAGAAACCACGTTCTCTTTTGTTTTTCAGGGTCGCCAAGGACATCATTCCTCCTCTGCCAGACCGCACGAGGCCCCGACACCATGAGCATGAGCCAATGTCACGGATCAATCAACTGAAAATGAAGACTTAAGTGATGGCGAGTTCTAGCCGAGCATGAGGATTTTCAATAAACGGTTGATCCATGGAGACTATTTCACTCGCCGTTCGCCCATTCTGGCCCGCCTCGTGCCTGCTCGTGGTCATCTTGCAGCTTTCCCCGCCGGCTCGGGCGGAGATGAGCGCCTGGGCCGACAATGAGGGCGGCCGGATGCGGCTGATTGCGCTTTCGCCTGATGCAAGCGGGAAGATACGCGCCGGCCTGCAAATCGAGCCGAAGCCGGGCTGGATCACCTATTGGCGCGAGCCCGGGAATAGCGGCATCCCGCCCCAAGTCAGCTTCTCCTCGGACGCCGTCTTCCTCGACAAGATGAGCTATCCGATCCCGAAGCATATCGTCGATGGAAAGGTCGACGAGGTCGCCTACGACGCGTCGGTGACGTTCCCGCTGCAACTCACCGCAAAAGACGCCGCCACTCACGAGATCAAGGCAAATGCCTTCATCGGCATCTGCAAGGAAATCTGCATCCCCTTTCAGGCTGAGTTATCGCTGACCTTTGAGCCGTCGGCTCAATCGCGCCCAGCCGAGGAGGCAATTCTCAAGGCTGCCGCTGCCACCTTGCCGGAAGCCGCCTCCTCCGAATTCAAAGTCGACCACCACACCCTGTCGGCGGACATGACGGAACTTTCACTCAGCATTACCCTGCCGGAGAGTGGCGAAAGCGCACCCGAGGTGATTGTGGCAGGCCCGAGCGGGCACGTCTTTACCAAGCAGATGGCGACCCACCGCGACGGCAACAAATTCACGACAAAACTTGCAGTTGGCAAGCTTCCCAAGGGATACAACGTCCACGGAAAGGCATGGAGCGCGCTCGTCATCGATGGCTCGCGCGCGATCGAGACGCCGCTTGTCTTTGAGTAATCGCGGTCTATAGTCGCGCCAAAATCGCGGTATCTGCACCGCCATACATGACAAGGAGACGTCCATGACCATCGCAATCGGCGACAAGCTTCCTCCGGCCACCTTCAAGGAAAAGACGTCGGATGGCCCGGTCGAGATTACCACGGAGCAGCTCTTCAAGGGCAAGCGCGTTGTTCTCTTTGCGGTCCCCGGCGCGTTTACGCCCACCTGCTCGCTGAACCACCTGCCGGGCTATCTGGAGAACCGCGACTCCATCCTTTCCAGGGGCGTTGACGATATCGCCGTCGTCGCCGTCAATGATTGGCACGTGATGGGCGCCTGGGCCCAGTCTTCCGGCGGCATGGGCAAGATTCACTTCCTTGCCGATTGGGACGCGGGCTTCACCAAGGCGCTCGGTCTTGACGCCGACCTTTCGGCCGGCGGCCTCGGCGTTCGGTCGAAGCGCTACTCCATGCTTATCGACGATGGCGTCGTGAAATCACTGAACGTTGAAGAGAGCCCAGGCCAGGCTACGGTTTCCGGTGCTGCGACAATGCTGGAGCAGCTGTAAAGCTTCACTGACCCACCATCTCAAGGCGGCCCTTGCGGCCGCTTTTCTGTTTCGCCGCTTAATTTCAGGCGTTGCCATTTTTTCGCCCCATTTGTTATAACATAACACGTAATGTTATTACATTTTGGTACAAGCATGCGTTTCTCAAAGTTTCCAACCTGTCCGGGCCTGATGGCGCTCTCCGCCGGACGTCGTGTCTTCTACGTCGCTTTAATCGGTATCCCGCTCTGGGCGGCGATCCATTGGGCAACGCTGCTGCCATGAGCGACATCGCGATTGAGCTTGAGGATCTGACTGTCGCCTACGAACGGCATCCCGCCGTGCATCATGTTTCCGGAACGATTGCGGCCGGCAGCCTGACTGCGATTGCCGGCCCAAACGGAGCCGGCAAATCCAGCCTGTTGAAAGCCATCATAGGAGAGCTCCGTCCCTCCTCCGGCACAATAAGGCACCGGTTGAAGCGCACGGATTTCGGCTATCTGCCACAGGCAGCCGACATCAACCGCCGCTTTCCGATCTCGGTGCTCGACACGGTTCTGCTGGGATCCTGGCGGCAAGCTGGAGCCTTCTTAAGCATTGCATCGGCCGACCGCGGCAGAGCGCACGACGCACTGGGCGTGGTGGGGCTGGAGGGCTTCGAACGGCGGAGCATCGCATCGCTGTCGGCGGGCCAGTTTCAACGCGTGCTGTTTGCGCGGCTGCTCCTGCAGGACGCGAGTGTCATTCTTCTTGACGAGCCGTTCACGGCCATCGATGGCCGCACGACTCGGGATCTTCTGGAGATCGTTGCGGACTGGCATGGCGAAGGCCGAACGGTCCTTGCCGTCCTGCACGATTTCGAGCAGGTCCGTGCCCACTTTCCGCAAACACTCCTACTTGCGCGCGAAGTTATCCGCTGGGGGGCAACGGCGGATGTCATGTCCCCGGCAAACCTGCGCAAAGCGCGGGTGATGGCCGAGCGGTGGGACGAGAGCGCCGGTATTTGCGAGCCCGCGAGATGACCGCCTACGATCTCCTTCTCGCGCCCTTCGCCGATTATGGCTTCATGCGCCGCGCGCTTGTCGCTTGCCTATGTCTGGGACTTGGCTCCGGGCCGATCGGGGTCTTCCTGATGCTACGGCGAATGAGCCTCGTCGGCGATGCGATGAGCCATGCCGTGCTGCCCGGCGCGGCCATCGGCTACCTTGTGGCCGGCTCGCTCTCGCTGACGGCGATGGGCCTCGGCGGGCTTGTTGCCGGGCTTTCTGTTGCACTGCTGTCCGGCATGGTCAGCCGCGTGACGTCCTTACAGGAGGATGCGAGCTTTGCCAGCTTCTATCTGTCCTCGCTGGCGCTCGGCGTGCTCATCGTTTCGTTACGCGGTTCGAATATCGACCTGTTGCACGTCCTGTTCGGCACCATTCTCGCGATCGATGCGCCTGCCCTTTATGAGATCGGCGTCATCAGCACGGTGACCCTGATGACGCTCGCGATCATCTACCGGCCGCTGGTCGCGGAATGCTTCGATCCAGGCTTTCTCCGGGCCATCGGCGGGCGTGGACCGATCTATCACTTTCTCTTCCTGCTATTGGTGGTGCTCAATCTTGTCGCCAGTTTTCAAGCCTTGGGAACGCTGATGGCGGTCGGGCTGATGATGCTGCCGGCGGCGATCGCCCAGCTCTGGTCGCGTAGTCTACCATCCATGATGGCGATTGCGGCTGCGAGCGCCACTGCCTCCGGCTATCTCGGGCTCATCGCCTCCTACCATCTCGAATTCGCCTCCGGACCGACGATCATCATGACGGCGGCGCTGATCTATGGCCTTTCCATCTTCCTCGCCCCGTCAGGCCTTGCCTGGCGGTATTTCCCTCGCCCGCACCTGAAGGGCTGACAACCCTGGAGACCCTCATGATTTCCCGCAGACTGCTTTTCTCAGTGATGCTCCCCGCGCTCGTGGCATTTTCGACGACATCGGCGTCTGCCGCGACGCTGAAGGTCGTCGCGTCCTTTACGGTGCTTGCCGACGTGGTCCGCCAGGTAGGCGGCGACCGTGTGACGGTCACAAGCCTCGTCGGCCCGAACGGCGACCCCCATGAGTTTGAACCCTCGCCGAGCGACGCGAAGAACCTCAATGCGGCACAGGTGGCTTTCGTCAGCGGCGAGGGTCTGGAGGGCTGGATGGACCGCCTGATCACCGCCTCAGGCTACAAGGGCAAACCGGTTGTCGTCTCGGAGGGGATAAAGTTCCGCACCATGGACGAGGACGGGCAGACGGTCACCGATCCGCACGTCTGGAACAGCCCGGTCAACGTCAAGGTCTGGGTCGCCAACATCGAGCAAGCGCTCGCGAAGGCCGCGCCGGCCGATGCTACGGCGTTCAAGACCAATGCCGAGACCTATCTGAAGAAGCTCGACGCGCTCGATGCCTACGCGCATTCGAAGCTCGAGACCATCGCTGCCGCCCATCGCAAGGTCCTGACCAGCCACGACGCCTTCGGCTATTTCGGTCGCGAGTATGGCGTGCAGTTCCTCGCCCCGATCGGCGTCTCGACGGAGAGCGAAGCCTCTGCCGCAGATGTCGCCAAACTGATCGAGCAGATCAAGGCCGAGCACGTGAAGACGTATTTCTTCGAGAACTCCAACGATCCGCGCCTCATCAGGCAGATCGCAAGGGCGACGAGGGCAGAGCCTGGCGGCGAGCTCTATGTCGAGTCTCTTTCGGACGCCAAGGGGCCGGCATCAACCTACGAGAAGATGTTCCGCTACAATGTCGACCAGCTCGTTGCGGCAATGGCAAAGGCTAGCTGATGACAAAAGCTGGGCCGCGCAACGCGGCCCAGCCTCAATAATTGAGATCGAATACGATCAGGCCGCCCAAGCCGCCGTCCGTCGAGGAGACGATGCGCTCGCCGACGCCGACATGCTCTGGATGCACGAGGTAGGCGTCGCGCGCTTCCGCGCTTTCGAAGGTCACGGCAAAGCCGTCGACGTAGCCCGCATGCAGCCCCTCCGGCGAGACATTCGGGCCATACTTGATATCGATGATGCCGGGAATCACCTGCTTCAATGCGACGATCGCGTCAAACAAGGACTGCTTTTCTTCCCCTGTCATGGCTGCCTTCAGCCGCATTAGCACGCAGTGCAGGATCATGTGATAACCTCCCGGATCCATTTTCAGGCGAGCATAAGGAGAAACGTCGCAGGGGCAAGTGACAAGGATGTGCCGTTTTGAAGACATCCCCATCTGAATGGCCTCGGCAAACGCCGGTGTGCAAGACGCGGCCAATTCGGCGCCGTAAACCGTCGTAAATGGAACTGCGCGTCCTACATTCTCGTCTAATCTGTCGGTATCCAGTGCGCGGGGAAGAGGAGCCCTGCACTAGACACATTTTCAACGGAGGAGATGGAAATGAGCAAGAACCGAGGCGTCGTCTACATGCGGCCGGGCAAGGTCGAAATCCACGACATCGACGATCCGAAGCTTGAGGCGCCCGATGGCCGCCGCATCGAGCACGGCGTCATCCTGAAAGTGATTTCCACCAACATCTGCGGGTCGGACCAGCACATGGTCCGCGGCCGAACCACTGCCATGCCTGGCCTCGTACTCGGTCATGAAATTACCGGCGAGATCATCGAAAAAGGCATCGACGTGGAGATGCTTCAGATCGGCGATATCGTCTCCGTGCCATTCAACGTCGCCTGCGGCCGCTGCCGTTGCTGCAAGTCGCAGGACACCGGCGTCTGCCTGACGGTCAATCCGTCGCGCGCCGGCGGCGCCTACGGATATGTGGACATGGGCGGCTGGATCGGTGGGCAGGCCCGCTATGTCACCATTCCCTACGCTGATTTCAATCTGCTGAAATTCCCAGACCGCGACAGGGCCATGGAGAAGATCCGCGATCTGACCATGCTCTCCGATATCCTGCCAACCGGTTTCCATGGCGCGGTGCGCGCTGGTGTTGGCGTGGGATCCACCGTCTATGTCGCCGGCGCCGGCCCGGTCGGGCTTGCGGCGGCCGCGTCTGCCCGCATCCTCGGTGCTGCTGTCGTGATGATCGGCGACTTCAACAAGGATCGCCTTGCCCATGCCGCCAAGGTCGGCTTCGAGCCGATCGACCTGTCGAAGAGCGACCGGCTTGGTGACATGATCGCGCAGGTGACCGGCAGCAACGAAGTGGACAGCGCCATCGACGCCGTCGGCTTCGAGGCGCGCGGCCACAGCGGCGGCGAGCAGCCGGCGATCGTTCTGAACCAGATGATGGAGATCACCCGCGCGGCAGGCTCGATCGGCATTCCCGGCCTTTACGTGACCGAGGACCCCGGTGCTGTGGACAATGCCGCCAAGCACGGCAACCTGTCGCTGCGCTTCGGCCTCGGCTGGGCAAAGGCACAGTCCTTCCATACGGGTCAGACACCGGTGCTCAAGTACAACCGCCAGCTCATGCAAGCGATCCTGCACGACCGGTTGCCGATCGCCGATATCGTCAACGCCAAGGTCATTCCTCTCGAAGATGCAGTGCAGGGTTACGAGAGCTTCGACCACGGCGCGGCAACGAAGTTCGTGCTCGACCCGCACGGCGAAGTCGCCAAGGCAGCATAATCGACAAGCCTCCCAAGGCTCGGCGCAGCGGATGCCTCCTGCACCGCTGCGCCATCCTGCAGTGTTCCCTACGCGATCTCCAGCAACAGGGCCCGATGGTCGGAAACCTCGGGCTCTTCAATGACGTCGAACGCCACGACGTCAACGTTTGCTGTGACCAGCATATAGTCGGCGTAGCGGCCCTCCTTGATGTAGTGCGAGGTTCGCGTATCCATGTGACCGCGCGAGGTCACGAGGTCGGTGAGGCTGAGGTCGGCGAGCGCGCCGAACATGACACTGTCGGGGAGCACATTGAAATCGCCGCAGACGACTAGCGGCTCGCCTTCGCGCCATATGCGGCGAATGAGAGCAATCAAGGCATCCGCCTGCCCGCGGCGTGCAGCCGTGTCGCCCTTGCCGGCAAGGTCGCGCAAGCCATGCAGCTGTGCGACGGTGATCGGGCGATTGGTGCGATAGTCGAACAGGCGAAGGCACTGCGCATTGCGCGCGCGGGGGTGCACGCCATAGCCATCGCTCGAGAAGTCGCCGTGCACGAAATCCATCGCCTGGCCGATGATCGGGTGGGACTGGCGCACGAAGGTTGCGAGGCCGAACTCCGACATGACAGAGGTCTCGCCTTCGAACAGTTCGCCCCGCGCGGTCGGCGCGAACAAGGCATCGTGTGCGGGAAGGATCGCCTTGATCTCGGCAAACAGGTTAGCGCGTTGCGGCAGGATATGACTTCCGTCGCGGTAGACCAGCCAGTCACTGGAAACGGTCACCGAACGCGTGATTTCTTGCAGGCAGAGAACATCGGCGTCGATCTCGGCGAGGTAGGGAATGAGCGGCGCGTGCAGCTTTCCGCCCCATGCATTCAACGAGACAATCCGCATGACATCCCTCCCCGGTCTGTGCCAAGCGTTTCCTTTCAGATGCAACGAAACGCTCGATGTCCTTGTTTCTGTGAAAGTCTGAGCGGCAAGCTCTAGCGTTTCTTGAACGGCTCCATGCCTTTGCGGGCGAGCTCGTCGGCGCGCTCGTTTTCCGGATGGCCGGCGTGCCCCTTGACCCAGTGCAGAGTGACTTTGTGCCTGTTGCGGGCTTCCTCGAGCGCCTGCCAGAGCTCGGCATTCTTCACCGGCTTCTTGTCGGCGGTCTTCCAGCCGTTCTTCTTCCAGCCGAAGATCCACTTGGAGATACCGTCCTTGACGTAGACGCTGTCCGTGTAGAGGTCGACCTCGCAGGGCGTCTTCAGCGCCGACAAGGCGGAGATCGCTGCGAGCAGTTCCATACGGTTGTTGGTTGTCTCCGCCTCGCCGCCGAAGAGTTCCTTTTCCACCTCGCCGTAGCGCAGCACCGCCCCCCAGCCGCCGGGGCCGGGATTGCCCGAGCAGGCGCCGTCCGTGAAGATATCGACGTGCTTCATGCTGCAAGCCCATATTCGGCGGCAGAGGCGATCTGCCGATGGAAGCGCAGCTTGCGCAGATATTCGAGCGGATCCTTCTTGGTGACCAGCGCACCCTCGGGCGTCGTCAGCCAGTCGTAGAGGCGCGTCAGGAAGAAGCGCAGCGCCGAGCCGCGAGCCAGGATCGGCAGCGCGGCCAGCTCGGCTGCGCTTAGCGGCCGGACGCTCTGGTAGCCTTCCAGCATCGCCATCCCCTTGGTGATGTTGTAGGCGCCGTCCTTTTCGAAACACCAGGCGTTGAGGATGATCGAGACGTCGTAGGCAAGCAGGTCGTTGCAGGCGAAATAAAAGTCGATCAGGCCTGACAGATCGTCGCCGAGGAAGAAGACGTTATCGGGGAAGAGATCGGCGTGGATGACGCCATCGGGCAGATCCTTCGGCCAATGGGCGGCGAGGAAATCGAGCTCGCTGCCGATTTCGTTCTGCAGCCCCTTTTCCACCTCGTCGGCGCGGGCTTCCGACTTCTCCCAGAGCACCTTCCAGCCATCGATCGACAACGCGTTCGGCCGCTTCAGTTCGAAGCCTTCGCCGGCGACATGCATCTGCGCCAGTGCCTTGCCGACTTCACGGCAATGCTTGGCCTCCGGCTTGCGCAGCCACATGCCTTCCAGGAAGGAGATCAGCGCTGCCGGGCGATCGGAAAGCGTGCCGAGCAAGGCGCCGTCCTTTCTGGGCAGTGGCAGCGGGCAGGACAGACCGCGGGCGGCCAAATGCTGCATCAGCCCCAGGAAGAAGGGCAGGTCGCTCTTCTCGACGCGCTTCTCGTAAAGGGTGAGGATCAGCGGGTCCTTGGTGGTGTGCAGCAGGAAGTTCGAGTTCTCGACGCCTTCCGCGATGCCCTTGTAGGACAGCAGCGTGCCGGCATCGTACTCGATCAGGAACCACTTCAAATCGTCTTCGGAAATATCGGTATAGACTGCCAATTTACGTCCCGCGAAAATGGTTGATCAGTTGAAGGCCACCACCCGGTCCGGGCGCTGGCAGGCGCTGCAATCGTCGCTCGACGATTGCCCCCGCATCGCGGGACCCGCCTCATCCGTTTACGAAAGCCATGTCGGCCGACGTCAGCTCTATGTTGCGCAGCTCGCGGTTGACGAGGAAATGCTCGTTTTCCTGAACCGTCTCCGCAAGCTCGACCTTGGCGTCGAAGCGTGCGCGGAAGGCCTCGATGATCTCGTTGACGATCACCTCGGGTGCCGATGCGCCTGCGGAAAGCCCAAGTGTGGAGATCGGGCCGATCTCATCCCAATCGAGCTCCGAGGCGCGTTGCACGAGGAGCGACTTCTTGGCCCCTGCCCTGAGCGCCACCTCGACGAGCCGCTTGGAATTCGACGAATTCGGCGCTCCCACGATGATGAAGAGGTCGCAGCCGGGCGCTGCCTGCTTGACCACTTCCTGGCGGTTGGTCGTGGCGTAACAGATCGAGTCGGCCGCCGGCGCCGTCAGATTGGGGAAGCGTTCCTGCAGGCGCGCGATGACGCCGGCCGTGTCGTCCACCGACAGTGTCGTCTGCGTCACGTAACCAAGATTGTCCGGATCGGCGGGCTCATAGACGTCGGCGTCCTCGACCGTCTCGATGAGGGAGACGGAACCCTCCGGTAATTGGCCCATCGTGCCGATGACTTCAGGGTGACCGGCATGGCCGATGAGCACCACATGGCGACCGAGTCGGCTGTGGCGCATCGCCTGCTTATGGACCTTCGACACCAGTGGACATGTGGCATCGAGATAGAAGAGGTTGCGGGCGCTCGCATCTTCCGGAACCGATTTCGGAACGCCATGGGCGGAGAAGACGACCGGCTGGGCGCGGTGCTCTTCGGGAATCTCATCGAGCTCTTCAACGAAGACCGCGCCCTTGGCTTCAAGGCCTTCGACCACATAGCGATTGTGGACGATCTCATGGCGGACATAGACCGGCGCACCGTAGGATTTCAGCGCCAGCACGACGATCTGGATAGCGCGGTCGACGCCGGCACAAAAGCCGCGCGGTCCGCAGAGCCTGATCGTCAAAGGGGGTTTCGCCGCAATATTCATGTCTGTTCCGGTTCATAGGGATAGGGCTCTCTAACCCAATATAGGCAAGAATTGAAGCGATACTATTGCGCTGGACTCCGCTTACGGAAACGGGCGACCACGACGATGATCACGAACGTTGCCGCGAGCCCATACCATGTGAAGGCATATTGCAGATGGTTGTTGGGCAGATCGACATCAGTGACGCCGCCGATCGGCAGCCCCTTCGGATTGGGGGTATCGTCCGCGTCCACGAAGAAGGGAACGACCTGGGCCTTGTCAAGGTCGACGCTGGAAGCCATCACATCGAGGTCTTTCCAGTAGAAGATGTTCTTGGCGACGTCGTTGTCGGGCACGACCCAGGATGGCTTGCCAGCTAGTTTCGCACGGGCAAGACCGATGACCGTTTGCTGATCGGTCAGTTGGCCCTGCATGCGCATTTCCGGTTCCTTGTTCTCGTAAGGAACGAAACCGCGATTGACGAAGAGATAGCGGCCATCGGCAAGCTGCAGCGGCGTGTAAACGTAAAAGCCCGTTCGGCCGTGCCAGGTGGCGAAGAAGTGCCGCTCCTTGCTGTTGACGTATTCGCCGCTGACCGTGACGTGGCGATAATCGATATCCTCGCCCTTTGCCGCCAACGCTTCGATATCTGCGAGCGATGCCGGCGGCGCCTGGCGGCGCTCGGCGATATCGGCGAGCAGCTTCACCTTCCACTGCAGCCGCTCGACCTGCCAAGTGCCGAGCGAAAGGAGGATGGCCAGCGCAATAAGCACCGCGATGCCGGTGAGGACCGACCGCTTTCGGCGAGACGCCGAAACATGAAATTCAGTCACGCGAAAGACGCCCTTCCCTGGCGTTGTGGCGATACTGCATCGCGATCAGGATCCCCTTGCACCAGCGAAGCGCAAGCAGGGAGAGAATGATGGTCAGGGGGCCGAACAGCAGAATGTGCAGCCAGATCGGCGGCGCGTAGTTGACCTCCAGCCACAGCACCGAGCCGATAACGATGAAGCCAACAATGAGAATGACGAACACCGCTGGGCCGTCGCCGGCATCGGCAAAGGCGTAGTCGAGACCACAGGCCGAGCAGCTCGGCTTCAGCGCCAGCAGGCCGTTAAAGAGCTTTCCCTGGCCGCAGCGCGGGCAGCATCCCTTGATGCCTGTCTTCACCGGATCGACCGGCGGGAAATGCGCGCTGTCCTCGTTCATGCCATCCTTCCAATTGCCTATGGCCAACCGGGGCCTCCGCCATAACTCACCCATAAAGTATTCGCAGAGGGAAAGGAAATACCTGCGCTCTTTCGCCTCAGCGATTCGCGCCAAACAGAAGACGAAAACTGATGACATACGACAGCTCGGCCGGACAGATCGTCATCCTGAACGGCGCCCCGCGCAGCGGAAAATCGTCGATCGCCAACGCGATCCAGGAGCACTTCGACGGCCCCTGGATGAACCTCGGCGTCGACACCTACAACGGCATGACCCCGGAACGTTATCTGCCGGGGATCGGGCTGCGCCCAGGCGGGGAACGCCCCGATCTTGAGGAGATGGTTCCGTTTCTCTATGCGGCGCTCTACGAATCGATCGCCATTCACGCCGGGCTCGGCCTCAATGTGGTGGCCGACCTCGGCCATCACGACAGCTACTCTCAGCCGCTCGGCATTCTCGCCGATTGCGCGCGCCGGCTTGAGGGATTGCCGGTGCTTTTTGTCGGCGTCAGATGTCCGATCAAGGTCATCATGAAAAGGCGGAACATCCCTGTGCCTGGGGGGCATACGCTTTATGTCCGCGCGACCGAAAGCGACGCGGTCCCCCATCCCGTCCAGCTCTGGCAGGAGCAGGTTCATATCCCCGGCATCTACGATCTTGAGGTGGACACCTCGGTGCTGACGCCGTTGGAATGCGCCGAAGCAATCCGGCAGCGCCTCGACCTCGGCATTCCTGAACCCTCCGCATTCGAGCGGATCGCCGCCATGCGGTGATCGACAAAACAAAAAGGGCGGGTGCCACGGCACCGGCCCTTTTTCCGTTTCGCGACCTGCGGCTCATCCCGCAGCCAGTGGTGCGCCCCAGCCGCCCCAAACATAGATGCAGAAGAACAGGAACAGCCAGACAACGTCGACGAAGTGCCAATACCAGGCCGCCGCCTCGAAGCCGAAATGCTGCTTCGGCGTGAAGTCCCCGCGGATCGCGCGCAGCAGGCAGACCAGCAGGAAGATGGTACCGACGAAAACGTGGAAACCATGGAAACCAGTGGCCATGAAGAAAGTCGCGCCGTAGATCGAGTTCTTGAAGGCGAACGGAGCGTGAGCGTATTCGTAGGCCTGCACGGCGGAGAACAGGACACCGAGCAGAACGGTCAGCGTCAGGCCCTGGATCAGGCTCCTGCGGTCGTTGTGCAGCAGCGCGTGGTGCGCCCAGGTGACCGTCGTGCCGGACAAAAGCAGGATGACTGTGTTGTAGATCGGCAGGTGCCACGGATCGAGGACCTCAATGCCTTTCGGCGGCCACTGGCCACCAGTGTAGGCGAGGCGCGAGGCCTGGATCGCTTCATTCGGGAAGAGGCTCGCGTCGAAATAGGCCCAGAACCAGGCGACGAAGAACATCACTTCCGAAGCGATGAACATGATCATGCCGTAGCGCAGGTGCAGCGAGACGACGCGCGTATGGGCACCCTCATGCGCTTCCTTCACGGTGTCCGACCACCAGCCGAACATGACGTAGAGAATGATCGCAAGGCCGATGAAGAACAGCCACGGATGAGCCCACTCGACGCCGAAGAGGTGCAGCGAGCCGCCATTGAGATAGCGCATGAAGCCGACGCCGCCGAATGTAATGACGAACGCGCCGATCGAAGCCAAGAGCGGCCACGGGCTTGGATCGATGATGTGGTAGTCGTGATGTTTCTGATGAGCATCAGCCATGTAAGCTATCCCCGGATCTCTTCCTCTCCGCTCCGGCATAGCCGGAAACGAACCTCAATCAAAGTTTCTTTTCAAGCTTTACCGTTCTACCCTCATTCGAAGCCAGCGGCTTCGGACCCTCTTTGGGATAGAACGTATAGGACAAGGTAACGGTGTGGATATCCTTCGATTCCACAGCCTTGGTAATATCAGGATCGATATAGAATACGACGGGCATTTCTAGCTTTTCGCCCGGCTTCAGGACGGTTTCGTTAAAGCAGAAGCACTGCACCTTGTTGAAATAGGCGCCGGCCTCGCCGGGGGTCACGTTGAACACAGCCTGGCCGCGCTGCGGCTCGTTCGACTTGTTCACGGCGACGAAATTCACCTGAATGGTTTCGCCGATGCGCGGATTGACCTCGCGCTCGACCGGCTTGAACTCCCAGTCGAGACCCGGCGCAATATTGGCATCGAAGGTGACGCGCATCTTGCGGTCGAGAATCACACTGGAGGCCTGCTCGACGCGCTGCGTCGTCCCATTGTAGCCGGTGAGTTGGCAGAACATCCTGTAGAGCGGCACCGCGGCATAACTCGCTGCGCCCATGCCGAAGACGAAGGAAAGGCACATAAGAACGATGGCGCCGTTGTTGCGCGGCTTCCTCGGTGCGCTCCGCATCTCGCTCATCCCATGTGCCCCGACGTAAACTTCACGATCGTAATCGCGTAGAAGAGCACGACCAGGCCGCCCAGAACCAGGCCGAGAGCGACGTTGCGGTTGCGGCGCGACTTGCGCTGCGCTTCCGTAAGCTTGACGACGTCCATTAGAAAATGCCTCCCGCATGTGAAACGAGCACGGCCGCAAGCCGGTCGAACATCAGGGCGGAGAAAATCGCGAAGAGATACAGGATCGAGAAGCCAAAGAGCTTCTTCGCCGGGATCATCTTCTCATCGCCGTCCGGCATCCGCCAGACGGCGATGGAACAGTAAATAAAGATTGCGCCAAGCGCGGCGGCAACCAGGCCATAGCCAAGGCTCGCAAAGTCGAGCGCCGTCGGCAGCACGCCGCAGATCGCCGTCAGCACAGCGTAAGCGACGATCTGATGCTTGGTGGTCCGCTCGCCCGAGACATTCGGCAGCATCGGGACGCCGACCGCCTCGTAGTCTTCCATCTTGAACAGAGCCAAAGCCCAGAAGTGGGCAGGCGTCCATAAGAAGATGATCATGAACAGCACGAAGCTTTCGATCGTGACGGTACCGGTCACGCAGGCCCAGCCGATCATCGGCGGGAAGGCGCCAGCTGCCCCACCGATGACGATGTTCTGCGGCGTCGAGCGCTTCAGCCACATCGTGTAGATCACGGCGTAGAAGAAAATCGTGAAGGCGAGGATCGAGGCTGCCAGCCAATTGACCGCGAGGCCGAGGATCGTCACCGAGAAACAGGAAAGTACCAGACCGAATGCCAGCGCCTCGCGTGGAGCGATGCGGCCAGCCGGGATCGGACGCTTGGCGGTACGGGTCATGATCGCATCGATATCGGCGTCGTACCACATGTTCAGTGCGCCGGAAGCGCCCGCGCCGATGGCGATGCAAAGGATGGCGATGAGGCCGAGCACCGGGTTGATGTGCCCAGGGGCCATAACGAGACCGGCAAATGCCGTGAAGACCACGAGCGACATGACACGCGGCTTCAGGAGCTCGAAATAATCGCGCGCACTCGCCTCCGACAGGCGGAACTCGCCATCGTGTGCCAGAGCTTTGCGATTGCCGATTACTGTCATTCTCTTGTCCTGCAAACCTGTAAGCCGACCGCCGCACTGTAACACGCGGCGGTCGCAATTTCTCGCATCTTACTTGATACGCGGGAGCTGTTCCCACTGGTGATAAGGCGGCGGCGAAGACAGCTGCCATTCGAGCGTCGTTGCGCCCTCACCCCACGGATTGTCGCCAGCAACGCGCTTCTTGGCGAAAGCCTCGAAGACACCGATCAGGAAGATCAGCACGCCGACGGCCGAGATGTAGGAGCCGATCGAGGAAACATAGTTCCAGCCAGCAAACGCATCCGGATAGTCGATGTAGCGGCGCGGCATACCGGCGAGACCAAGGAAGTGCTGCGGGAAGAACACCAGGTTGACGCCGACGAACATGACCCAGAAGTGCAGCGTGCCGAGGAACTCGTTGTACATGTAGCCGGTCATCTTCGGGAACCAGTAGTACCAGGCAGCGAAGATGGCGAAGACGGCGCCAAGCGACAGAACGTAGTGGAAGTGAGCCACGACGTAGTAGGTGTCATGCAGCGAGCGGTCGAGACCGGCATTGGCGAGCTGAACACCCGTGACGCCGCCGACCGTGAACAGGAAGATGAAGCCGATCGCCCAGACCATCGGCGTGCGGAAGCTGATGGAGCCACCCCACATCGTTGCGATCCAGGAGAAGATCTTCACGCCCGTCGGAACGGCGATGACCATCGTTGCAAACACGAAGTAGCGCTGCGCATCGAGCGACAGGCCGACCGTGTACATGTGGTGCGCCCAGACGACGAAGCCGACGGCACCGATCGCCACCATGGCGTAGGCCATGCCGAGATAGCCGAAGACCGGCTTCTTCGAGAAGGTCGAGATGATGTGGCTGACGATGCCGAAGCCCGGCAGGATCAGAATGTACACTTCCGGGTGACCGAAGAACCAGAACAGGTGCTGGTAGAGGATCGGGTCACCGCCGCCTTCCGGTACGAAGAAGGAGGTACCGAAGTTGCGGTCCGTCAGCATCATGGTGATGGCGCCTGCCAGAACCGGAAGCGACAGCAACAGCAGGAAGGCGGTGATCAGCACAGACCAGGCGAAGAGCGGCATCTTGTGCAGCGTCATGCCCGGAGCGCGCATGTTCAGGATCGTGGTGATGAAGTTGATCGCACCGAGGATCGAGGACGCACCGGCGATGTGGAGCGCAAAGATCGCAAGGTCGACCGCAGGACCCGGCGTGCCCGAACTAGACAGCGGCGGATACATCGTCCAGCCGCCGCCCGCACCGTAAGCGCCGGCAGGTCCTTCGACGAACATCGACAGGATGAGCAGAAGGAAGGCCGGGACGATCAGCCAGAAGGAAATGTTGTTCAGACGCGGGAACGCCATGTCAGGCGCACCGATCATGATCGGGACCATCCAGTTGGCGAAGCCGCCGATCATCGCCGGCATGACCATGAAGAAGATCATGATCAGCGCGTGAGCGGTGGTGAACATGTTGAACATCTGCTTGGCGCCGTCGATGGCGGCGTCGCCTTTGTAGCCGTAAACCATCGATGCCAGACCGTGGAAGATCTGGATGCCCGGCTCCTGCAGCTCCATGCGCATGGCAACGGAAAGCGCGCCGCCAATGATGCCGGCGATGATCGCGAAGATCAGGTAAAGCGTGCCGATGTCCTTGTGGTTCGTCGAAAAGAACCAGCGATTGATGAAACTCGGCTTGTGCGAGTGATCGTGATGGTCGTCATGGGCGTGTGCGCCATGAGAATGATCATGCGAGTGATGATCGTCGTGTGCGGAAGGTCCAGCCATGTCCCGTTCCCTCTTCCCTTACTGTGCGACGTTTTCGGCAACGTCGACGGTCTTTGCAGGACCATCGGTTGCGGCCATGAGTGTCTTGTACGCGCCGGGCAGATCGCTGGCGGCAGCGGCGAGCCACTGCTTGTACTTGTCCTCGGAAACGACGCGGATGGCGATCGGCATGAATGCGTGGTCCTTGCCGCAAAGCTCGGAGCACTGGCCGTAGAACAGGCCTTCGCGCTCGGCGCGGAACCAGGTTTCGTTGAGGCGACCCGGAACGGCATCGATCTTGACGCCGAAGGACGGCATCGCAAAAGCATGAATGACGTCGGTTGGGGCAGCGGTCACGAGAACGCGGACGGTCTTGTTGACGGGCAGCACCAGTTCATTGTCCACAGCCAGGAGGCGCGGATATTTCGACTTGTCGTCCTTGCCAGAAGCGGTGCGGTCCTGATCCTTCAGGAGATAGGAATCGAAAGCAACCGGAGTTTCGCCCGAGCCTTCATATTCGTAGTTCCACTGCCACTGGGTGGCGGTCGCCTTGATTGTAACATCCGGATTTTCCGGCAGGGTCAGCTGGGCGGTCAAAAGATTGAACGAAGGCACAGCGAGGAAAAGAAGCACGAGGACCGGTCCCACGGTCCAGGCAACTTCGATCAACGTATTATGGCTCGTCTTGGACGGCACCGGGTTTGCACCGGCGCGGAACTTGAGACAGACGACGACAAGAAGGACCAGAACGAAGAGCGTGATCGGAACGATAAACCACAGGGTATATTGTTCGAACCAATGAATGTCCCGCATGATCGGCGTGGCTGCCGGCTGCAACGTCGCCTGCCACGGCATCGGTTGGTCGGCATAACTGCCGGAAGCAAAAAGCAGACAGACCAGCGCGGTCAGAGCTGCATAAGCCTTCTTAATCACCTTAAAATCTCCCTCGAGCGCTGATCTGTGCAAAATCGCGCACAGAATCCTTGCCATCTCAGCGCTTCAAACCACAGTTTGTCATTGATCGCAACAGCCCAAAGCGTTTGTTCGTGCGGCATTTTCGCTTTCAAACAGGTTGATCCAAGCATAACGAAACATTCCAACTTTTCGTTATAATCCGTGAAATATCGCTTGCGGCCCGGGCCGTCCGCCAACATTCTCGGATAAACGTCCCATTTCCGCCGTAGTCCCCGGCTTTTCAGCGGGTGGGGCTTTTCATTTTTGATGGCGCGCCCCAACTTAGCGGCACTGATTCGAATTGCAGAGGTTTTCATGGGTTTCCGTTCCCTCGCACGGCCGTTTGTGCTGACAGCGTGCATTGCGGCAGCAGCGACTGCTCCCGCTTTCGCCCAGCAGCAACCCGCGCCGGCACAGCCCGCGCCCCAAGCTCCGGCGACGCAGGCAACACCCGGCCAGACGCAGCCGCAGGCACCCGGCACCGTAAAGTCGAACCACGGCGCATGGTCAGTCGTGTGTGACAAGCCGGCCGGCGCCTCGACCGAGCAGTGCGCGTTGATGCAGAACGTCATCGCCGAGGATCGGCCTGAGGTCGGTCTCTCAGTCGTCGTCCTGAAGACCGCCGACCGCAAGTCGAAGATCCTGCGCGTTCTGGCCCCGCTCGGCGTTCTGCTGCCGAACGGCCTCGGCCTCAATGTCGACGGCAAGGACATCGGCCGGGCCTATTTCGTCCGTTGCTTCGCCGATGGCTGCTATGCCGAGGTTGTTCTCGAGGACGAACTGCTGAAGACCTTCCGCAGCGGCGCCAGCGCCACCTTCATCGTCTTCCAGACGCCGGAAGAAGGGATCGGCATCCCCGTCGATCTCAAGGGCTTCGCCGAAGGCTACGACGCCCTTCCCTGATCGTCTCGTTTTTCGGGGCTTGCTCGAACCGTCCACCGGACCTACATCGGCTGAGAGCATTCCTGCTTCAGCGGAGCACAAAGACATGAATACGGATCTCCTCACGCTTTTCGATGCCGACGAAGCGAAGATGCGTTCGCTCGTTGCCGAGGCGCTTTCGGGCGCGGACGACGGGGAGCTCTACATCGAACACGCCCAGGCGGAATCGCTGATGTTCGATAATGGGCGACTGAAGGGCGGCAGCTTCAACACCGAACAGGGCTTTGGCCTGCGCGCGGTGGCCGGTGAAGCGGTTGGCTATGCGCATGCGGGCGACCTCTCCGTCGCCGCCTTGAGACGTGCTGCTGATGCCGTTGGCGCTGTCACCCGCGGTTACTCCGGCAGTTATGCCGCGGCTCCCCAGCGGACGAACAAGAAGCTCTATTCGGACGAAAACCCGATCGGCGCGCCGACGTTCGAGGAGAAGGTCAAGGTGCTGACCGATATCGACGCTTATCTGCGTGGCAAGGACGACAAGGTGCGCCAGGTGACCGCATCCGTGGCCGCCAGCTGGCAGGTCGTCGACATTCTTCGCGCCGATGGTCACCGCGTACGCGATATCCGGCCGATGACGCGCATCAATATCTCGGTCATCGTGGGTGAAGGCGAGCGCCAGGAGAGCGGCTCCTATGGCAGTGGCGGCCGTATCGGCTTTGGCGACTTCATCACCGAGGACAGCTGGCAATTCGGCGCAGACGAAGCCTTGCGGCAGGCGCTTGTGAATCTGGAGGCAATCGACGCGCCGGCAGGCACCATGGACGTCGTGCTCGGTTCCGGTTGGCCGGGCGTCATGCTGCACGAAGCGGTCGGCCACGGGCTGGAAGGCGATTTCAACCGAAAGAAGACTTCGGCCTTTGCCGGCCTTCTCGGTCAGATGGTTGCAGCACCCGGCGTGACCGTCGTCGACGACGGCACGATCGACAACCGCCGCGGTTCGATCACCATCGATGATGAAGGCACACCGTCCGCCTACAACGTGCTGATCGAAAACGGCAGGCTCGTCGGCTACATGCAGGACAGGCAGAATGCCCGTCTGATGGGCATGACACCGACCGGCAACGGCCGTCGCCAGGGCTACGCACACGTTCCGATGCCCCGCATGACCAACACCTACATGCTGGGCGGCGACAAGACGCCCGAGGAAATCATCTCTTCCGTCAAGAAGGGCATCTATGCCGTCTCCTTCGGTGGCGGCCAGGTGGATATCACCTCCGGTAAGTTCGTGTTCGGCTGCACGGAAGCCTACCTGATCGACAACGGCAAGATCGGTGCACCGATCAAAGGCGCAATGTTGATCGGCAACGGCCCGGAGGCGATGAAGCGCGTTTCAATGGTCGGCAACGACATGAAGCTAGACACCGGCATCGGCAATTGCGGCAAGGCCGGACAGTGGGTTCCGGTCGGCGTCGGCCAACCGCACCTCAGAATGGATCAGGTGACCGTCGGCGGCACGAAGGCTTAGTCGAGAACGGGGAGCGGCGATGAGCGAAATCGAAATCAGACCTTTCGTCGCCTCCTATATCGATGATGTTTTCTCGGTGATCCTGCCGATCCAGCGCGAGGAATTCGGTATTTGCGATTACGGCTGACGATCAGCCGGATCTTGCCGTCATTTCCGATTTCTATCAGTCTGGAAAAGGTCAGTTCTGGGTTGCCGTACGCGACGGCCAGATCGTCGGCACGATCGGGCTGAAGGACATCGGCAACGATCAGACGCCATTGCGCAAGATGTTTGTCGCGGCTGAGGTGCTCGGTCGCGAACACGACGTTGCGGCACGGCTTCTGGCGCAACTGGTGGCGCACGCAGAAGATCATGGGATCAAGGATATCTTCCTTGGAACGACCGACAAGTTCCTCGCCGCGCATCGCTTCTACGAAAAGAACGGCTTTTTGGAAGTTTCGAAAAGCGAGCTTCCGCGATCGTTTCCGCTGATGGCCGTTGATACCAAATTCTACCGGCGCATGATCACCGCAGCCTAGGTCTGGCCCTCCTCAGGCTGGAAGAGCCATTTGCGCTTGACCGCCGCCGCCAGATCCAGATCGTTCCTGTGCGCGAAAAGCAGGATGTGGCCGAGGACATCGGCCGTCTCATCAGCGAGGTCGCGAGCCAGTTCCTCATCCGACCTGCCTTTCCGACGCCCTTTGCCGCTGACCCGGTTCCAAGCCTGGGTGAGTTCGCCGATTTCCTCTTGAAGCTTCAGCAGAAACCAGTCCGCGTCGCGCTCTATGCCGTTGGCATCGGCATAGTTCCGCGAAGCACGCTCGAACTTTTCTGCGAGATCATCCAGCATGACGTTCTCCTTTTGTTTATAAAGGAGAATCCTGATTCTGCTGGAAAGTCGAGATGGATCAGCCGTGATCGGGCAGCAGCATGCAGTCGTAGGAGCGCTGTCTTAGGGCATCGCAGGCAGATGTAGCCGCCTCACGGCTCTGGAAGCCGATGAAGCGAGCGCGATAGACCTTGTTGGCGCCATTGCCGACAGCCTCGGTATAGGGCGACGCGGCTTTCAGCGCCGCACCACCTTCAGCCTTGGCCTGGGCAAGAAGGGCGCGGGCGGCATCGTCGCTCGATGCGGCCGAGATCTGAATCTGCCAGTCGCCGGAAGCAGACGGCGCGCCGGCGGATTTGGCGGCGGGCTTGCCGGCGTTGGTTATTTCTCCGAGAGCGGACGGACGCTCCATCGGAACCGTCGCATCGCTCAGATAGCCGAGCGCCTTCGGCGAGAGTTCATTTGTGCGCGGCGCAGTTTCCGGGATCGGCATGTCGCTGTCATCAGCCGCGGAAGCAATTTCCACCTGCTGGCGCGCATTGATGCTTGCAACCAGTTTACCGCCGGTTGAGGCACGGCCGAGATACTTGTCGAGCAGACCCGCCATCTTGGCGTCGCGGCTGCGGGCGGTGCGGCCGCCAAGCACGACACCGACGACGCGGCGGTTGCCGTCCTTTACCGCGCTGACCAGATTGAAGCCGGATGCGTTGGTGTAGCCGGTCTTGATGCCATCCATGCCCTGGTAGCGGTACATCAGGTTGTTGTGACCGCGGATCGTGCGCCCACGAAAATTGAAGCTGGCTGTCGAGAAAAGGCGATACTCGCTTGGATAATTCCGCATCAGCGCCACGGCAAGCGTGGACATGTCGCGCGCCGTGGTGACCTGCCGGCCATCGGGAAGGCCGGACGCATTATAGAAAGCCGTGCGGTTCATGCCGAGCTGCCGGGCCTTCTGCGTCATCATGCGGGCAAAGTTGCTTTCCGAACCACCTAGCTTCTCGGCCATGGCGGCGGCGGCATCATTGGCAGACTTGGTGATCATGCCAAGGATCGCATCGCGAACCGTAATGGAATCGCCAGCGCGAACGCCGAGCTTCGTCGGCGGACGCGAGGCGGCGTATTTCGACATGACAAGCGGTGTGTTCCAGCTGAGCTTGCCACGGTTGATCGCCTCGAATGCCATGTAGATGGTCATCATCTTCGTCAGCGAAGCGGGGTGATTCAGAACGTCGGCATTTTCGGCGCTGAGCACCTTGCCGGTACGGGCATCCAATATGAGGGAGGCGCTGCCGGCCATCGCCGTCAACGGCGCCGCAACGACGAGCGTCGCGGTCATAATCGCGGCCAGCAGCTTCTTCATGCAATTCCCCTCGATGAACGAATAGCCGGCGCCATTCGGATTTGTCCCGTTCCGCTACAGAAGCCGCCAATGTGGCGCGACTTTGCGGCGACTGGTATGATTTTTGACAAGTTTTATCCTTCATAGTGAAAATCCCGTAAAGAGGACACTCAAAAATCCTCATTCAGCAAGACTTAACCTCGGGCTTGCTAGTTTCGCCGCTCCGGAAACCAGCGGGCGAATGAGATGACGGCGAGCGTCAAAAAGCTTGCGAAGCGGATTGCGATCGCAAGCGGTCTTGAGACTGCCAATCTGCTGCGCGCAGCCGGCGTGATGCGCGGCGCTCGCGGACTTGGCGCCATCTTCACGCTCCACCATGTCCGTCCGCACGAAGAGAGCACGTTCGAGCCCAATGCGCATCTGGAAATCACGCCGGAATTCCTCGATCTCGTCCTCGATCGCCTGAAGAGCGACGGTTATCGCTTCGTGGCGCTTGCCGAGATTCCGGCACTGCTTTCGCAAACCGCGTCCAGTCAACCCTTCGCCGCCTTCACCCTCGACGATGGCTACCGCAACAATCTCGTCTACGCCCTACCGATCTTCGAAAAGCACGAGGCGCCTTTTACCGTCTTCGTCGCCAAGGGCCTTGCCGAACGCACGCATACGATCTGGTGGGAGACGCTTGCAGCACTTCTACGCAGGGAAGAGAAGCTCGGCTTCGATTTCGGCAGCGGCCACGAGATGCTCGACGTCACGACGACCGATGCAAAGGAGCGCGTTTTCGCGCGCATCGCCAACCATCTTCATCGTCATGACGAGAGCGCCGCCGTCGCAGCCATCGATCTAATGGCGCGAAAGCACGAGATCGATCCGGACGCAATCGTCGACGATCTCGTCATGACCCCGGCGGAACTCAATCTCCTCGAGGCCAGCCCCCTCGCCTCGCTCGGCGCGCACACAATCAGCCATAGGGCGATGTCGCGACTCTCCGACCCGGAGGTTCGCGACGAGATGGAGGCGTCCCGGGACTACGTTGCTGCGATCACCGGCGACCGACCAAGCTCCTTCGCCTACCCTTACGGCACACGCGAGGCGGCAACACAGAGGCAGGCAGCCATCGCACGCGAAGTCGGTTTCGATATCGCGGTAACGACCCAACCCGGTGTCGTCACCCAGCGCTCGCTCGGCAGCCTCACCTATCTGCCGAGACTCTCGATCAACGGAATTTATCAGAACGTGCGGTACGTGTCCGGCCTTGCCTCCGGTATTCCGTTTCGGTTTGCGCCAAACAGGGCGTGAACGCTCCTGCTGATGCCTGATCAGGGATACATGCGGACCTTCGTCCAATCGCCTTCTGGCGAAGGCCGGCGGAACTCGATGCGGTCGTGCAGGCGGAATTTCTGATCTTTCCAGAATTCGATCGATACCGGCCGGATCCGGAAGCCCGACCAATGCGCCGGACGCGGGATCTCCCCGATTGCATAGCGGGCGGTGTATTCGGCTACAGCTTTTTCCAGCGCGAATCGGCTCTCCAGCGGCCGCGACTGCTTGGATGCCCAGGCACCGATTCGGCTGCCGCGGGCTCGCGTCTTGAAGTAAGCGTCGGCTTCTTCGTCGCTCACGATTTCCACAGGTCCGCGCAAGCGAACCTGCCGCCGCAGCGTTTTCCAGTGGAAACACATGGCCGCTTTTTTCTGCCCGAGGATTTCCTGACCTTTCTGACTCTCGAAATTCGTGTAGAAGACAAAGCCCTCGTGATCGAATCCCTTAAGGAGAACCATGCGGACATTGGGAAGGCCGTCCTCATCGACCGTCGCAAGCGCTACCGCATTCGGGTCATTGATCTCGGAAGCCTCCGCTTCCTTCAACCACTCGGCAAAAAGATCGAACGGTTCGTTTCGCTCGGTGAAGTCACCGCTTGTTAACTCATTTGCCGACATATTAGCTCGAATGCCCCGGGTTTATTCGAAATTTGCCCAGCCTTTGGCTACTGGACAGGACGCAGGGTGGAAGTCATAGCAAAGTCAGATCGTGATACAAAGGGTCTGCTGCGTCGCAGCGCGGCCTTCTGCATTGTCGGTGCGGCGGTGCTCTCCCTCTCTGGCTGCATTTCCAGCGGTCTGGATCTCTTCAGCAGCTCCAAGGTCGATCGGTCGGTTGCAACGGGCACCGTGCCGCAGCCCGCGCCGACGAGCGACTCGATCTCCGACGAAATGACCGTCGGCAACGCCGTGACCTCAGCCGATATCCAACGGCTGGAGGGCCGTCCCCTCCCTTGGGCAAACGCGTCGACCGGCAGCGCCGGCGTCATCGATACGATCGTCGAGAATACGGATTCCGGCAAGGTTTGCCGCCAGTTCCGCACGACGCGGCATTCCTATGTCGGCATCGCAAAATTCTACGGCAAGACCTGCCTGGTCGGCGGCGGAAACTGGCAGCTCATGAGTTTCCAGCCGGAAAGCTGAACGCCGGCCGAGCATGCTTAACGCGCGCTCCGTTCTCTCATGATGTTTAGCAAAAGGCTAACCATTCGGCGCAAAAGCGAGACGTCTCCCACGTCGAATAAGAACTGATTAGCAACTTCTATCCACAATCCGCCTCAGGTGGGCACGGTTTCTTCCTGTGGATGAGGCCGGGCGCCAAGTGAGAGGCTTCGGGGTGCTAGGGCAGAGGACAGGCACACCGCATCGGAACACCGGCGGTTTGGGACATGCGCGATCCTTATAAGATTTTGGGCGTCAAGCGGGACGCGGGCCAGGACGAAATCAAGGCAGCCTGGCGTAACATGGCCAAGGCCGTTCACCCTGATCACAATCAGGGCGACCCGACGGCGAGCGCGCGCTTTGCCGAGATCGGCCGCGCCTATGAAACGTTGAAGGATCCGAAGAAGCGGAGCCTCTTCGACAATGCCGCGCGCATGGCAGAAGCCAAGGCCAATGAGAACACGATCATGCAACAGCGTCAGGCAGCTCGCGAAGCTGCCGCACGTGCAAAGGCCGCTCAGGCCAATGCCGAGCGCGTTATGGAAGAGCTTGCGCGCGCCGCCGCGCAGAAGGCTGCGGCGGACGCCGCCAAGCAGCGGAAGACAGGTACGGGCGAGCCGCCAGAAGAAATGATCGAGCGTATCTTCGGCACGCAGGCACGCGCTGCGGCCGGTGGCGGCCGCACCCAAGGTTTTGCCGCCGCCGGTGCTTCGAAGCGGCCGGAGGCGGAAATTGCGAATGCAGACAAACAGCCGGATGCAGCCAACGCCGAGGCTGAACAGCAAGCTGCTGAGGACGCGACCACTCAGGCCTCCGCGGTCATGCAGCCGCTTAGCTTGCTGACTTCACTCGTTCGCCGCTTTACCGGCGGCAGCGCTGCCGCGCCCGAAAAAGCGCCAGACCAGTTCGTAACGAAGACCGTCACAGTCGATGAGGTCATCAAAGGCAGTTGGGTCACGGTCGACCTCGGTGACGGTCGTGACACGGGATTTGCGCTGGCGGCCGGCACGACGGAAGGTCATCAGATCCGTCTGAAGGGTCAGGGCCACAAGCTCGCCGGTTTGCAGCGCGGCGATGCTGTCGTCAGCATCCACATTGCTTCGGATGAACGGTTTACGGTCAATGGCTTCGATCTGCACACGGTGCTGCCGGTAACGATCGAGAATGCGGTGCTCGGAACCGAAGCGCGTATTGAAGGCCCCAATGGTCCCGTCACCGTCACGATTCCCGCCTGGTCGGGCTCCGACAAAACCATCCAGATTCAGGGTCAGGGGTTGGCGAACACGGACGGCGGCAGGGGCGATCTCGTCGTCGAACTGCGTATTATGTTGTGGGAAAAACCCGACGACAAAGTCACGGATCTGATGCGGAGCATGAAGAACGGGCTGTTTCTGTGAAATTTTGGTGACACACGCACCCTTTGTTACGGTCCCTAACAGTTGATGATTGCTGCCAATCTTGAACCGATTAGCAGCCTATGCCATAGGCAGGACCGATCAGAATTCCTTAGGGGGCGAAATATGGCTCAGGCAACAGGCCTCATGTCAGGCAAGCGCGGCGTCATCATGGGCGTTGCCAACAATCGTTCGATTGCGTGGGGTATTGCCAAGGCTATTCATGCACAGGGCGGCGAAATCGCATTTACCTACCAAGGCGACGCATTGAAGAAGCGCGTAGAGCCCCTGGTTGCAGAAGTAAACGGCGTTCTTGCCGGTCATTGCGACGTCAGCGACGAGTCGACCATCGATGCCGTCTTCGACCACGTCGAAAAGCTGTGGGGCAAGATCGACTTCATCGTTCACGCGATCGGCTTCTCGGACAAAGACGAGCTGACGGGCCGCTATGTCGATACTTCGGCTGACAACTTCGCCAAGACGATGCAGATCTCCGTCTATTCGTTCACCTCGGTCGCGCGTCGCGCCGAGAAGCTGATGACAGACGGCGGTTCGATGCTGACGCTCACCTACTATGGCGCCGAGAAGGTCATGCCGAACTACAACGTCATGGGCGTTGCCAAGGCGGCACTGGAAGCGAGCGTGAAGTACCTGGCCGTCGACCTCGGACCGAAGAACATTCGCGTCAACGCTGTTTCCGCCGGCCCGATCAAGACGCTTGCAGCATCAGGCATCGGCGACTTCCGCTACATCCTGAAGTGGAACGAATACAATGCGCCGCTGCGTCGGACAGTAACGATCGAAGAGGTCGGCGATGTCGGTCTGTACTTGCTCTCGGATCTCTCGCGTTCGGTTACCGGGGAGGTCCACCACGCAGACAGCGGCTACCACGTCATCGGCATGAAGGCGGTAGACGCGCCGGACATTTCCGTCATAAAGGACTGATCGCACTCTTTGCTGCGTCGCGCTCGCGACCCCTTTCTTCGCGACAGCGATTGAGGGGTTGCGTGCCCCAAACGGAGCCGATCATTGCTTATCTACGTCGTCAGACACGGCCAGACAGACTGGAACGCCGAACGCCGCCTGCAAGGGCAGAAAGACATTCCGCTCAATGCCATCGGCAGAGCGCAGGCGTGGCAGAACGGTATCGACCTCGCAGAAATCCTCAAGGTCGAAGCAATCCCCTTCGATTTTGTAGCAAGCCCGCTGGCGCGCACCCGCGCCACGATGGAAATCATGCGCGAGGCGATGGGTCTTCCATCGAAAGACTATCGAACCGACGAGCGCCTGGTCGAGGTGTCCTTCGGGGACTGGGAAGGCTTCACGATCAAGGAGCTGAAGGCCACTGCCCGGGACCGCGTCACCGAGCGCAATCTCAACAAATGGGATTTCATTCCCCCGGGAGACGACGCGGAAAGCTACGAAATCATGTCCTGGCGTGTGGCTTCCTGGCTGAATTCCATCGACAAACCGACGGTTTGCGTGACCCACGGCGGCGTCATACGCAGTCTCTTCAGGACGATTGCCGCCTTGCCCAAGGATGAGGCTGCCGAAGGTGAGATCCCACAGGATCGCATCCTCAAGATCGATCGCGACAACGGATTGATTGGCTGGATCTAGGCCTGATTACTGGACGATATCGAGATCGTTGATGACGCGTTTGCCATCCACCTCGGTGTAGAAGACGATAACCTTCACGCCCGCCTTCAACCCCTCGAAATTGAATTCTTCCGGTGCCTGATAGGTCTTTCCGTCATCAAGCGTGAGGCTGAGATTTGTCACATCGACCTTCTTGATCGTCGCCTCGACGTCCGCGCTCTCGGCAAATCCGCTGATCGGCGACAAGAAACTGGCAGTGGCCAAAAGCGTAGCTACTACGAAGCGCATGACAGCATTCCCTCGAAAACACGACTCAATAATCCAACTGCGCACAGATAACCTCCCGAATATGGCGAAATTTGCCCTGAAGAATGACTTGCCGCGCCAAATTGGTGAAGAGTATTTTAACAATAACGGCACCGGTTCATTAATTGCATTTCCAGTACGTTTCCGCGTCCGGCAAAGGGTATTTGCGGGCAAGCGTAAATTAACGGCTTCTCTCTACAGTCGTCCTCGAACATGGGAGACTGGGTTTTGCTATTCCGCCTTAGAGACAGCAACACATTGCGGCGCGTCTTCAGGCATACACGCCTAGCCCTCCTGATTTCCAGCCTTGTTACTGTTGTTGTTGTCATCGTCGGCTTCGGGCTGGACCGCGCCAATACTGCCGCTCATCTGCGCGAACTGACGATACGGACAGAAAACGAAGTAAGTTTGATTCGGGCGCGGATGACTGCGCAGATCAACATGGACATCACGGTCGTTCGCGACCTGGCCAACATGGTTGCCGTCAATTCGAGCGTAAATGCCGAGGAGATGGAGCGGCAGATCAACTGGCTGCTCATCCAGAACCCCCACTTCCTGAATATTGCCGTCGCACCGGATTTCATCGTCGGCGCCGTCTATCCGCCACAGGCCGGGAAAGGCCGAATTGGGAAAGATGTCCGCGACGCTCTTGCCGCGCGTCAGTCGGTGATGCGCACCGCCGGCACGCAGCAGGCACGCTTCTCTGGCCCGATCACGGTGGCCGACGGCACGGAAGCGTTCGCGATCTTCTTTCCTGTCTTCGTGAAGGAGAATGGGCAACGCCGGATCTGGGGCGCGGTCGAGGTCATGATCGATGCAGACATGTTCTATCAGAGCACCGGCTTGCGGCCGGCGCGCAACAGCGAGAATCAGGAGAAGTATCCCCACCTCGATCACCTCTCGATCGCGGTACGCGACCTCGCTACGGCGGACTCGGTCACGCCCTTCTTCGGCGTGCAGGATTTGCGCGAGAAGCAACCGATAACGCGAAAGATCGCCTTTGCGGGCGGGCGCTGGCAGATTGCGGCGGTCCCGAAGACCGGCTGGAACGCTGTTCCCGAGAACCAGTCAACGCTCCGCCTGATCATCGCCGCCGCCGGCTGCATCACGGTCGTCCCGGTCTTCTTTGCGACCCTGCTGCTCGGCGAGCGCAATCGCAACATCGAGCAACTCAAGATGCGCGAGGCAACGCTGCTGAAGCTGTCGCAGCGCCTCAATCTAGCATTGGAATCCTCGAATATCGGCATATGGGAACTGCACGACCACGGGCATACCCTGTTCTGGGATGCCCGGGCCGCAGCGCTCCACGGTAAACCGGCAGAAGATGGCAGTCATTCGCTGGAAGACTGGCTTGCTGCGATCGTTCCCGAAGACCGGCACATCGCCGAGGTCCACTTCTTCAACTACAACGTCGCCGGCTCCGCCTATGAAACACAATACCGGGTCGTAGCCGAGGACGGCACTGTCCGACATCTGCGCTCCGTCGGCTCCTTCTACACGGACGCGGCCGGCGACGACAAAACCATCGGCATCGTCTGGGACGTCACCGCCGACGCGGAAGCGGCTGAAACGCTGCGCAGGGCGAAGGATGTCAGCGACATTAAGAATGCCGAACTCGAAATGGCGCTGGACGAACTGTCACGGCGCGAGGCGGAGCTCTCCGAGCTCTCCGGCAAGCTGGATCTCGCGCTCGACTCCTATCAGTGCGGCATCTGGGAAGCGACGCTCGGCGACGAAGGCTCGATCTGGGACGAGCGGATGCACGAGCTTTATGGGTTGACGCCAAGGGCCGGATTCATGACCGAACCGGTCTGGCTTTCCTGTATCTTGCCTGAAGACAGGGGACTGGCGGTCGAGAGCGCTCGCCATTTCAAGCAACTTGGCGACACTCATACCCTGATCTGCCGTGTCCCGACGGAAGACGGCGCGATGCGCTACGTTCGTTCGACGGGCAAGGTTCACCAGACCCCCAGCGGCAAACTGAAGATCATCGGCGTCGCCTTCGATGTCACCGAAGATGCTCTGATGACCGCGCAGCTCAAGGCGGCCAAGGACGAGGCGATCGCCAAGAATATCGAGCTCGAGATCGCCAAGAACCGCATCGAGCACAATTCGCTGCACGACCCGCTGACGGCGCTCGCCAACCGCCGCAAACTTGATATCGCACTTGAAAGGCTGACGCTCGATGGCCGCAGTGAGCGGCAGAAGTTCGCCATCCTCCACATCGACCTCGACAGGTTCAAGGAGATCAACGACACGCTCGGCCATGCCGCCGGCGACGCGATGCTGATCCACGCGTCACGAGTGCTGTCGAGGAACCTGCGCGGTGGTGACCTCGTCGCGCGTATCGGCGGCGACGAGTTCGTCATTCTGTCGCTCAACGCCAGTGATGCCGATATGTCGGCGCTGGCCGGCCGCATCATCGAGCAGATGCGCCAGCCGATCGACTTCGAAGGGTTCGCCTGCCGTTGCGGCGTCTCCATCGGCATCGCGCTCGCCAATGGCATGCACGTCGATGCCCGCAAAGTGCTGATCAACGCCGACATCGCCCTTTACCGCGCCAAGAGCCAGGGGCGGAACCGCCACGAATTCTTCAGCCACAATCTTCAAGCCGACATCATAAACAACAAGCGCCTGGCCGACGAGATCCTTGCCGGCATCGAGAACGGCGAGTTTACCGCCTGGTATCAGCCGCAGTTCTCAGCGCGCTCGATGCAACTCACCGGCGTCGAAGCCCTGGTTCGCTGGCAACATCCGTCCCGGGGACTGCTGACGCCGGACAAATTTCTGAAGATCGCCGACGAGATCAACGTCGTCCAAACCCTTGACCGCATCGTTCTCGACACGGCACTGAAGGACAAGATGCGCTGGACAGCAAGGGGCGTCTCCGTTCCGAAGATTTCGGTCAACGTTTCGGCGCGACGGCTGCATGACGAGACACTGGTCGAGACATTAAGCGGCCTGCAAATCCGGCCCGGCGAACTGTCCTTTGAATTGGTCGAGTCAATATTTCTCGACGAAAGCGAGGATGTGGCCACCCATAACCTTGAACGGATCAAGGCGCTTGGGATCGACATCGAGATCGACGATTTCGGCACCGGTCATACGTCGATCGTCAGTCTCCTCAAGCTCAAACCGAAGCGGCTCAAGATCGACAGGCAGCTGGTGCAGCCGATCATGAATTCGCCGCAGGAGCGCGCACTGGTCAGCTCGATCATCGAGATCGCCCGCTCGCTCGGAGTCGAGACGGTAGCAGAAGGCGTCGAAACGGCGGCTCACGCCACCCTCCTCCACGAACTCGGCTGCGACCTTCTGCAGGGCTACGCGTTCTCGCGCCCGCTGTCCTTCGCGGACTTCGCGCAAATGGCGATCGGAAGCTCCTGGAGTATCGCCTCCTGAGGCCATCGTTTACAATCAACGGAAACACCATTTCCTTTCGTTGACGGTTTCGAGCAAAGAAAGGCTTTTGCCGCTGCGTCTTTTTGGCCTATGAGTGTCGCGCATTTTTCAGATGAAGGACGCCGCCGGTGACGACCGGTTGGCGTGATCCGGTCGGGACACATGTCGCACAACACATTCGGTCATCTCTTCCGCGTAACCACCTGGGGTGAGAGCCACGGGCCGGCGCTGGGCTGCGTCGTCGACGGCTGCGCTCCCGGTCTGCGCTTCAAGCTCGAGGACATTCAGGTCTGGCTCGACAAGCGAAAGCCCGGCCAGTCGCGCTTTGTAACGCAGCGTCGCGAAGCCGATCTCGTCCAGGTGCTGTCCGGCGTTATGCTGGACGCCGACGGCGAGACGATGATCACAACAGGCACGCCGATCTCGATGATGATCGAGAACACCGACCAGCGCTCCAAGGATTACGGCGAGATCGCACGACAGTACCGGCCCGGCCATGCCGACTATACCTACGATGTAAAATACGGCATCCGCGACTACCGCGGCGGCGGCCGCTCGTCAGCCCGCGAAACGGCTGCACGCGTGGCAGCCGGCGGCATTGCCCGCCTCGTCGTGCCTGGCGTCAAGGTGCGTGGCGCCCTGGTGCAGATCGGCAAGCACAAGATCAACCGCCAGAACTGGGATTGGGATCAGGTCGATCAGAACCCGTTCTTTGCGCCGGACCCTGAGATCGTTCCTGTCTGGGAAGACTATCTCGACGGCATCCGCAAGAACGGCTCGTCGATCGGCGCCGTTGTCGAGGTCGTGGCCGAGGGCGTACCGGCAGGTCTGGGTGCGCCGATCTATGGAAAGCTCGACCAGGATATCGCCTCGCTGCTGATGTCAATCAACGCCGTCAAGGGCGTCGAAATCGGCAATGGCTTCGAGGCCGCCGAGATCACCGGCGAGGAAAACGCCGACGAGATGCGCATGGGCAATGACGGCAAGCCGTTGTTCCTGTCGAACAAGGCCGGCGGCATTCTCGGCGGCATTTCCACCGGTCAGCCTGTTATCGCGCGTTTCGCCATCAAGCCGACCTCATCGATCCTGACCGAGCGCCAGTCGATCGATGCAGACGGTAACAATGTCGATATCCGTACCAAGGGACGGCACGATCCATGCGTCGGCATTCGCGCCGTGCCGATCGGCGAAGCGATGGTCGCCTGCGCCATTGCCGACCACTATCTCCGTGACCGCGGCCAGACCGGCCGGCTGAAATAGGAACACTGACATGCCTTACGATCAGAAGCGCGTCGTCGATGCGATCCGGGCCTTCGAGGCTGGCGAAATTGTCGTGGTGATGGATGACAACGACCGCGAGAACGAAGGCGACCTGATCGTTGCGGCCGTCCATTGTACTGCGGAGAAGATGGCGTTCATCGTGCGTCACACCTCCGGCATCGTCTGCACACCGATGCCGAAGGAAGAAGCCCGCCGGCTCAATCTGAATGCAATGGTTGCTGAAAACGACTCGGCCCACACGACGGCCTTCACCGTTTCGGTCGATTTCAAGCACGGCACGACGACGGGCATTTCCGCTGATGACCGGACGCTGACTGTTCGCAGCCTGGCCAACCCCAATGTCGGCGCCGGGGACTTCGTGCGTCCGGGCCACATCTTCCCGCTGGTCGCGCGCGAAGGCGGCGTGCTCATGCGCTCGGGTCACACCGAAGCCGCCGTCGATCTCTGCAAGCTTGCCGGGCTTCCGCCGATCGGCGTGATCTGCGAGTTGGTCAATGATGACGGTACCGTCACGCGCGGACCGCAGGTGGTCGAGTTCGCCGAAAAGCACGACTTGAAGCTCGTGTCGGTGGCCGATCTGATTGCCTATCGCCAGCGCAAGGAAACACTGATCGAACTCGGCGCCAGCTTTGATGTCGAAACGCCCTTCGGCAAGGCCAAAGCCCATACCTACTCGCTCCCCTGGGATCCGATGCAGCACCTCGCCGTCGTCTTTGGCGATATCCGCGACGGCATCGATATTCCAGTACGCCTACACCCCGAAAACGTCGCCGAGGACCTCTTCGGGAAGCGGAGCCCGGTCGATCACTACATGCAGAAGATCGCCGAGGAAGGCCGTGGCATCATCGTCTATCTCCGCGAAGGCTCCGTCGGCGTCGGCCATTACGACAACGGCCGCAAGACGCGTAGCCAGGGCCGCGAATCCCACGCCGAAGCTAAGAGCCGCGAAAGCGAATGGCTGGAGATCGGCCTTGGCGCGCAGATCCTCAAGGACCTCGGCGTCACGTCGATCAAGCTGCTCACCAGCCGCGAGCGTCACTACGTCGGCCTCGAGGGCTTTGGGATCAAAATCGCCAATACGGAGATTTGCTGAGATTCAGCTAGATAGTGTTGGCAAAGGTCTCAATATCGACGAGACGATCGTTGCGATAGGTTATCGAGAAGTCGTACGCATAAGGCTGCAGAATGTAATACCGGCGGCGCCACTGCGCTATAAGGCTGCTACAGCTCCCGGTATGCTTGGTGCATGCGAAGCTGAGCGTGCGATCAGAAGCGTTTGGTAGAATGCGCGTGATCGTTGTATTTTAGATGCTGCGCACTCAGCCAAGCCACCCCTTGCTCCGGACCTCCCAAGTATCCAGAATCCGCAATAGGCAGATTTGTGCATCCCACTCCGTACGGAAACGGCTCCAAATCGATCTCGAAGGAGTCTCGTTGCGCACAGCTTTCAGGATCCGGCCATCTTTCGAGGCCGTGCAGTAACCCAAGTGAGATATCGTAATGCAGATCGCGCAGCATCCGATAGTTTCCCAGGGAAACAATACCGTCGGGACTTATCGAGGTGATGTGGCTCTTGAGATTTGCGACGTAGGCGGCGGCGCATCCGGCCAGCGCGGCGACCACTGAAAGAAATCGAAGAATACGGCGAACCTTGACGAAAGCGAGCATCGCTGTGTCTAGATGTAACGGGCGGAGCTCGGCCAGCGAGGTTTGAAAGGCTGGTGGTCGTCCCTCACAATGATGGTGTCGCGGAGTCAGAAATGGCCTGCTCCATAGCATCACGGAGAGACGACCATGAGCGAGTATGCCGGCATCGACGTGTCATTGGAATACTCAAGTGTGTGCGTGGTGGATGCGGATGGCCGCATCGTGCGGGAGGCAAAAGTGCTCAGCGAGCCCGATGCGTTGATCGCCTGGTTTGGCGAGCACGGCGTGGCCATGGAACGAATTGGTCTGGAGGCCGGTCCCTTGTCGCAATGGCTGCACGCCGGGATGACAGAGGCGGGTCTTGGCGGTCGAACTGATCGAGACGCGCCACGTGCGTGCCGCCTTCAAGACGATGCCGGTGAAGACGGACAAGAAGGATGCGCGGGGTATTGCGCAGTTGATGCGGCTTGGCTGGTTCAGGCCAGTCCACTGCAGATCGCTTCCGGCCCAAGAGGTTCGTGCTCTGCTGACCGGCCGCAAGCTCATCCAGGGCAAGCTTCACGACATCGAGATGAGCATCCGCGGCATTTTGCGCGGTTTTGGCCTCAAGGTGGGGCCGACGACGCGGCGCACCTATGCGGCACGCATCCGCGAGCTGATTGAAGGTCACCCGACCTTGGAGGCGATCGCCGCGTCGCTGTTGAAGGTGCGCGACGCGCTTGCGGACGAATTTGCCGGGTTTGAACGAAAGCTCCGTGCCTTGGCCCGTCAGGACGACAACGCACGGCGGCTGATGACGACGCCCGGCGTTGGCGTCGTGGTGGCGCTGACATTCGCATCGGCCGTTGATGCGCCCGAGCGTTTCCGCTCATCCCGAGCGGTCGGGCCGCATTTCGGACTGACGCCAAAGAAGTACCAATCGGGCGAGACCGACTATAGCGGTCGCATCTCGAAGATCGACGATGTGGGCGTACGAACCGCGCTCTACGAGGCGGCCAACGTCATCCTGACGCGCCCCGTGAAGGGTTCGGATCTGAAGAGCTGGGCGCTGGCGGTCGCCAGGCGCGCGGGTCCCAGAAAGGCGCGCGTTGCGCTGGCCCGCAAGCTGGCGGTGGTGTTGCACCACATGCTCAGGGATAAAACCAACTTCATCCCCCACAAGGCGACGTCAGCCATGGCCGCCTGAGCCGGAAGGAGACAACAACAGGGTTCGGGCGGGCGCTGCCATCAGCCCCCCCGGAGCAAGGTCCCTTCGCCGGGACGATGGATGGGCTAGGCTGCCGAAAGGCAAGCAGCACTCAGGTGACTGCGCGTCAGCAGACCCCATAGAGCAGCGGCCAAGCGTCGACTGCGGGCAGGATCGGTTGCTCGGCGGCGTTGACGCCATGCAATTGAAAGACGTGCTTTGACGTATCCATGCCAATACGGATAATCTGATCCACGGACGGCTCCTTCGTTTGAGATCGTTAACGACTCACTCTGGCACATTTCGATGCCGTTCGGGGCCGTCCACCCCAACAGAAGCAAGCACTTGGCGAGGGACTAAGCTCACAAGGGATTGACTCAAGGCCCGTTACAGAAGCCTTTCATCTAGCTCTTCGTATACCACCCATCCAGCAGCACGATCTTCTCCAGTCCCGCAAACTTTGCCACGCGCTCCAGTTCGGCATGCAGCCTTTCGAGCCGCCCGGCCGCAGCCTTCACGCTCGGCTCCAGCCACAGCCGCTTCACGTCCAGCGTTCCGCCTTTGCGATCGGCCTTCATGTCGATGCGACCGATCAGCTTGTCGCCTTCCAGAAGCGGGAAGACGTAGTAGCCGTATTCCCGCTTGGGTTCGGGCACGAACACCTCGATGCGATAAAAGAAGCCGAAGAGACGTTCGGTGCGATTGCGGTCGCGGATCATCGGATCGAAGGGGCTGAGCACGCGAACGCGCGGCGGCGCATCGGGATAGTCCTGAAGGCTCGTCAGCAGATCCAGGAAGGCCCAGGAGGCTCGCGGTTTGCCGCCAAGCGCCGGCTCTATCAGAACCTCGGTCAACTCGTCGCGATGCGCGTTGACCCATGCTTTCGCTTCATCGGGCGACAGCAGATCCCAGAAAGCGGCGATCTCGCCATGCGTTGCAAAGCCCAGGCGCGTCAGCGCACTGCGGCAGGCCCAGTCGACAAACTCCTCACGACTGACTTCTGGCTCGTGGAATTCGGCGGGAATGACGCGCTCGACCAAATCATAGATCTTCTGGAAGTTGGAGCGTCCGGCGATGGCGAACTTGCCGGTGCGCCAGAAATATTCGAGCGCCGTCTTGTTCGGATGCCAGTTCCACCAGCCGCCGGAAACGTGCCCATCCGCCTTGATCTCGCGGGCCATGATTGCTCCGTCGCGAGCAACCCGCTTAAATGTCTCGTCGAAGGCGTGTTCGAACCCCTCCCCCTGCCATTTTCGCCAGCGTTCGCCGATCACCTCTTCCTCGTGGCGAAACTTGTGTTTCCAGTATCGGAAAAAGGCGCTGGGCAGGATCGAGGCGTCATGCGTCCAGTGCTCGAAAAGCGAGCCTTCCTTCTCCAGAAGTGCAGTCAGATGCTCGCGCTTGTAAGTCTGGTTGCGGGAAAACAGGATCTGGTGGTGCGCCCGCTCCACCGTCTGAATGCTATCCACCTGCACGAAGCCGATCTCGTGGATGAGTTCCAGCAGGCCGGCCTTCGTCAACGCCTTGTTCGGCGGCGCGCTCAGGCCCTGCTTGGCGAGGAATATGCGGCGGGCATCGGAATTCGAAATGAGATTCGTCATCTGCGCATCATAGAACGGAAAATGTTCCTAGCCACCCGATATGTTGGCACGATCATCAGGTAGGAGCAGCCGGCATTCAATGCGAGATTTTGAGCTTTCAAAGTGCGAAATTCGTTATAGAACGGCCTCTCAATTCACGAGGGACCAAGTGGATATCCGTTTCGAAGGCGCAGGGGTCAGCTATGGTACGCGCGTCGCGCTGGCACCAGTCACGCTGCAGCTCACAGAAAAGCGCGTCGGCATCATCGGCCTCAACGGGTCGGGCAAGACGACCTTTGCGCGTCTCATCAACGGCCTGACCAAGCCGAGCGTCGGGCGCGTGGTCGTCAACGGGCGCGATACCGCCGACGCCAAGGCGATCCTTACCGATGTCGGCTTCATCTTCCAGTCCCCGCAAAACCAGATCATCCTGCCCGTCGTGCGCGACGATATCGCCTTCGGCCTGAAGAGCCGCGGCTACAAACCGGCAGAAATAACAGCCAAGGTGGAGGCGGTCCTGCAGCGTTTCAGCGCCGCCCATCTTGCCGACCGCCGCGCGCACGAGCTTTCGGGCGGGGAGCTCCAACTTGCAGCCCTTTGCTCTGTGCTGGCTACCGGGCCCGACATTCTTATCCTGGACGAACCGACCAACCAGCTGGATCTCAAGAACCGCTGCCTCGTGCAGAGGCTGGTGGAAGGCCTTCCAGAGAACGCTATCGTCATCAGCCACGATCTGGAATTGGTCGCTGATTACGAACGCGTGCTGGTTTTCCACGAAGGCAACCTTGTTGCCGACGCGCCTGCCACAGAAGCGATCCGCCGCTACAAGGAGATCGCCAGCCGATGAAGTCGCTTTTCGTCGAAGGCAACAGCGCCATGCACCGCCTTTCCGCCCGCACCAAGCTGCTTGCGCTTGCCGCTCTTGGCGTCTTGCTCTTCCTTTCGGCGAACCTCCTGCTGCTTGCCCTGGCAGTGCTCGTAATGGCCACGATCTACTTCAGCATCGGCCTCTCGACGCGGTCAGCGCTTGCGCGCCTGAAGCCGATATTCCTGACCATCCTCGTCGTTGCGCTGTTCAGTCTTGCCTTCAATCCCTGGCATGTTGCGGTCGTCGCATTGCTGCGGCTGACGGCGTTGATGCTGTTTGCTGCCGCCGTGACGGCGACGACAACGATCGCGCAATTCATCGACGAGATTACGCTGCTGGCGCGGCCGTTGGAGCGCCTCGGCCTCCTCCGGGCCGACGATGTCGGCCTCGCTGTCGGCCTTGTCGTCCGCTTTGTTCCCGAGATTCTCGGCCGTTACCAGGCTATCCGCGAGGCGCACGCTGCACGGGGCATCAAGGTGCGACCGACAACAGTGCTCGTGCCACTGATCATTCTGACGCTGAGGGATGCGGATAACATTGCCGCGGCGATTGACGCGCGCGGCGTTCGGCGGCATGTCAATTTGAGAACTCGCTAACAGGAGCCCTGCATGAGCACTCGCGACCTCGTTCTCTCCGCTCTCTTTGCGGCCATCATCGTCGCGCTCGGCATTCTGCCGCCGATCACGCTTGGTTTCATTCCGGTACCGATCACCGCGCAGTCGCTCGGCGTGATGATGGCGGGTGTCGTGCTTGGTGCGCGCCGCGGCACGATCGCGGTCCTGATTGTTCTCGTGCTTGTCGCGATCGGCCTTCCGGTCTTGTCAGGCGGCCGCGGCGGGCTTGCCGCTTTCGCCGCACCGACCACCGGCTTCCTCATCGGTTGGGTATTCGCTGCTTTCGTGACCGGCTGGGTCAGCGAGCGGCTGGTCAAATCCGAACAGTCGGCGCTGGTGCAGACAGTCGGCTTTTTCCTTGCCGCAATGATCGGTGGCATCGTGGTTCTCTACGCCTTCGGCATCGTCTATCTGGCGGTCGCCGCCCAGCTTGGCCTCTCCAAGGCCTTCCTCGGCTCGATGGCGTTTATTCCTGGTGACGTCGTCAAGGCGTTCGTTGCGGCTCTTGTCGGCCGCGCGGTCATGGTCGGTTATCCCCTGCTGCCGGTGCGCAGCTAGTCGACGAAACCGTAAAGCCAGTCACGCGTGACCTCCGGAAGCGGGACTGGCGAACGATCTTCGCGTGAGCGTGCCTGCCAGATGATTTCGACCTCCGCAGAGCGCTCATCGCCAATATCGGCCGAAATGATGAAGCCAACCGAACGCACGCCGATCTTGTCGACCGATGCCGTGAACAGGACTCTCTCGTCGTAATGCATCGGCCGATGCAAGATGCAGGTCACCTTGCTGGCGATATAAAGCGGCTCATTCTCCAACCGTGGCCTTGACGACCAAAAGGTGGCCAGCACGGACTCGGCATAGGAAATATAGGAACCCAAAAATACCTGGCCGTTCATGTCGACGTCGCGGAACGGCACATTCATCTCAACGGTGCGCGTGACCTCGTTCATTGATCTTTCTACCAATTTCCCCCTCCCCGAAGACTAGCCGCGAGGTCGACCGAAGTAAACGGGAGGACCGGTGCGAGGAGCAAGGTGCGCGCTTGTTGAAATCGCAGCGTCGAGCCCCATCTGCTGTGGATCATGACGGGAGGTAAAGATAGAGTGATCCTATGAGCACCCGCCTTTACGAGCACCCGATTTTCCTGGAACACGTAACGCCCGCCGGCCATCCCGAACGGTCCGACCGTCTGCGGGCAATCAACGTGGCCCTGGAGCATCCGAATTTCGCTGGGCTTGACCGCAAGCGCGCGCCGCAAGCCGCCGAAGAGGCCGTGCTGCTTGCCCATCCCGAAGAGCACCTGCTTTCGGTCCTGCGCCAGGTGCCGGAAGAGGATGGCGAAATCAATCAGCTCGAAGCCGATACCTATGCCAGCAGAAAGAGCTTCGAAGCGGCACTGACGGGAATCGGCGGCGCGATGGCCGCTGTCGATGACGTCTTCACCGGCAAGGCGGACAACGTCTTCGTTGCTGCCCGCCCGCCCGGCCATCATGCCGAAAAATCGAGGGCGATGGGCTTCTGCTTCTTCAACAATGCCGCGATCGCCGCCCGTCATGCGCAGAAGGTGCACGGCGCCGAGCGCGTGGCGATCGTCGACTGGGACGTGCACCACGGCAACGGCACGCAGGATATCTTCTGGGACGATCCTTCGGTGCTCTTCTGCTCAACGCACCAGATGCCGCTTTATCCCGGCACCGGCGCCAAGGACGAGAGCGGTAAGCACGGCACCATTGTCAACGCGCCACTGTCTCCGAACGTTGGCAGTGATCACTTCCGCGAGGCATTCAAATCGCGCGTGCTGCCGGCGCTGTTCGATTTCCGTCCGGACCTGATCATCATCTCGGCCGGCTTCGACGCGCATCACCGCGATCCGCTGGCGCAGATCAATCTCGTCGGCGAAGATTTCGACTGGGCAACCGGGCGCTTGCTCGAGGTGGCCGACAAAAGTGCCGGAAACCGGGTCGTCAGCCTGCTGGAAGGCGGCTATGATCTCGAAGGCCTCGCCGAATCGGCCGGCCTGCATATTCTCAGAATGATGAAGGGTTGAGTATGACTGACAGCGCCAAGCCGGAGGTTTCCGGTCTTTCCTTCGAGAAGGCTGTTGCCGAACTCGAAAGCATCGTGGCCCGGCTGGAACGCGGCGACGTGGCGCTGGACGAATCCATCGAGATCTATGAGCGCGGCGAGGCGCTGAAGAAGCATTGCGAAACGCTGCTGTCGGCTGCCGAAAACCGCATCGAAAAGATCCGCCTCGACCGCGCCGGCAAGCCGCAGGGCGTCGAGTCGCTTGACGGGCAGTGATCGTTCGACCACCGCCATTGCGCGCGGACTATTTCTCCAGACTGATCATCACGTAGGCTTCGCCGCCTTTCCTGTCATGCATGAAGACGAAGCAATGGCCCTGAATGGTGCCGGTAAATGGCACTCCCGCCTTGTTTCCCTGCGGCGGCGCATCTGCGACCTCGGCGATGGTGCGCAGAAACTGCGCATGAAGGGTGGGATTCGAGCGGTTGGGGCTCGTGACGGCGCATTCCCGCTTCAGCTTGACCTGAACGGATATAGAATCGTCGCTGGTCATGCCGATGTTCGAATCGCCAAGCTTGGTGGTTTCCTTCACGCCGTAGCGCTTTGCCTTGGTAAGGGCCGAGGCGAAGGATGGCGCGGAGCGCAAGTAAACATCCTTGAATGCGGCAATGGCGATATCCGTTCCCCTGATTCCGGCGGCGGGTGCAGCCATGCCCACCTGCGGGAGCGCAATGCCTGCAACAAGCGTCATTGCAAGAAGGGCAGATGCCGTTTTGGGCGTTGCCGTTATGAACATAATCGTCATACTATTGTTTCTCCGTTGTTTTTTTATTTTCTGGAAGCAGGAGGCCGTCATCGGCTGAAAATTTCCTGTAGGTAATGCGGGCATAGTTTTCCGGCAGGTTCCGCTTGATGCTCCCTGAACGGTTGGGGCGCCTCCGATCCCACAAGACGGGCCGTCTCGTTCTTGAAGAAGACGCCGCTCGAACCCGTCGAGACGATATCGACGATGCCGGCGTCGACGATTTCGCCCTTTCCGATCACGATAGAATTATCGCCTAGAATTGGAATTTGCGGATTCGAGCCCTTTACACCGGGCAAGCCGACATTTCCAAAGCCCATTGCCGCGCCGCTGTTGCCGTTGCTGCAATTGACCAAGGTGACGATGTAGCGCCCGGGCTCAATTGGCCGGAAAGACGTGCGGATGTCTTCGACGGCCGTTGCCTTGGCGATCGCTGGCAGGTTCAGCGTAAGCATCTGCATCGAAAAGCTTGGCAAACTCCTTCAGGGCCTTGTCGCCATAGAAACCGGTGGGCTGTCCCAACTCGACAAAAGGACCCGGATCGATCCTGCCATCGACGATCTTCTGGAGGCGGACCTGACCTCTCTGGCAATAAGTCTCGTTCAATGAGACACGACCGCTGCGGCACCTTTCTCCTGAACCATGGGTTCGCGCGCTTGCCGGCCTCCTTTGCGCTCTCGTTCATTTCCAGCGAATTCGGATTTGTCCCGCAGGAGGAGAGAGCTACTCCCACTGCCAAGAGACCGGCTGTTGCGCTCGTCTTTCTAACCTTACGCCTTTGATTATATTGCATATACGACAATATTCCCGCTGTTCAAAACACCTCTTTTGCTGGCAGGTATTTCAAAATGAAACAAGGCATCCCGGCCGTTCCGGCAGCAAAGTCTGCTGGTCGGTGAAGAAACGCTTTATACTATCGAACGGATTATATCGGCTGTGCCGCATTGCCGGCCGCCGCTTGCCTCTGCGCCGCTTGCGGTTAAGGTGTTGCTACTCTGATCGGAGACCCGCTCATGTCCTTCTTCCCCGGTAAAGACCCCCTGCCCGGCGACGCCTTCAGTTGCGACGCGATCGAGAACCTCATCATCCCGCGCACCAGCGATATCGGCGGTTTCGAGGTGCGGCGAGCGCTGCCGACGCGGCAGCGGCGGCTCGTCGGGCCGTTCATCTTCTTCGACCGCATGGGGCCGGCGATCCTGAAGCCGAACGAGGCCCTGGACGTACGGCCGCATCCGCATATCGGGCTGTCGACGGTCACCTACCTCTTCGACGGCGAGATCCGGCATCGGGACAGCCTCGGCACCGAGAAGGTCATTCGCCCCGGCGATATCAACCTGATGACGGCAGGACGCGGCATCGTGCATTCCGAGCGCACGCCCGACAACTTGCGCGGCCATCCGCTGTTGATGTCGGGCCTGCAGACATGGCTTGCCCTGCCCGACGACAAAGAGGAGATCGATCCCTCCTTTGCACACACCGAAAAGAGCGACATGCCCGTGATCGACGAACGTGGCGTGCGCGGACGCGTCGTCATCGGATCGTTCGAGGGAATGTCCTCGCCGGTGAAGGTGTTCTCGGACACGCTCTATGCCGATATCAGTCTCGAGGCCGGCGTAAAGTTTCCCTTCGCTGCGGGACACGAGGAGAGGGCGGCCTACGTGCTGTCAGGCGAAGTCGTGATATCGGGCGATAGATTTGCCGCCGATCAGCTCCTCGTCTTCCGCCCCGGCGATGCGATCACGCTCGAAGCAGGCAGAGAGGGCTGCCATCTGATGCTGTTCGGTGGAGCGGCACTGAACTCGAAGCGCTACATCTGGTGGAACTTCGTTTCGTCCTCGAAAGAGCGCATCGAAAAGGCAAAGGAAGAGTGGCGGACCGGCAAGTTCGACATCGTTCCGGGGGACGAAGAAGAATTCATACCTTTGCCGGAAGGATGATCTCCTCTAGAAAGGAGTTTCAGCCGTTCTTGAAATCGACTTTTTTCACCGCAATTTATGGCTTAAAGGCATCCTGCCCAAGAATGACAAGAAAGAGCGCCCACCCGTGACACAACCGCCGAAGACGCCGCTGCTGGACAAGGTTACCTATCCGGCCGACCTCCGACAGCTGGAGGATCGCGACCTGCCGCAGCTTGCGCGCGAGGTGCGGGATGAAATGATCGACGCGGTGTCACGCACCGGCGGCCATCTCGGCGCGGGCCTCGGCGTGGTGGAGCTGACGATTGCGATCCACAGCGTCTTTAATACGCCGGAAGATCGGCTGATCTTCGATGTCGGGCACCAGTGCTATCCGCACAAGATTCTGACCGGACGACGCGACCGCATCCGCACGCTGCGCCAGGAAGACGGACTTTCCGGTTTCACGCGGCGCGCTGAAAGCGAATACGATCCCTTTGGCGCCGCTCATTCTTCGACATCGATTTCCGCCGGCCTCGGCATGGCGGTTGCCTCGGAGCTCGACAAGACCGACCGCCGCGTGATCGCGGTGATCGGCGACGGCGCGATGTCGGCCGGCATGGCCTATGAGGCCTTGAACAACGCTGGCGCACTCGATGCCCGGCTGATCGTCATCCTCAACGACAACGACATGTCGATTGCGCCGCCGACCGGCGCGATGAGCGCCTATCTCGCGCGCCTAGCCTCCGGCCGCACCTACATGGGCTTTCGTGATTTCGGCAAGAAACTGACGGCCTACCTTGGTAAGAACGTCGATCGCGCCATCACCCGCGCGGTCGAGCATGCCCGCGGCTATGTGACTGGCGGGACCATGTTCGAAGAGATGGGCTTCTATCATATCGGTCCGATCGACGGTCATTCCTTCGAGCACCTGCTGCCGGTGCTGCGCAATGTACGAGACAATGCGGAAGGTCCGGTTCTGATCCATGTCGTGACGCAGAAGGGCAAGGGCTATGCGCCGGCGGAGGCGGCAGCCGACAAGTACCACGGCGTCAACAAGTTCGACGTCATCACCGGGGCGCAGGCGAAGGTGAAGCCGAACGCACCGAGCTACACGAGTGTTTTCGCCGAAGCGCTGGTGCACGAAGCGGAGCTCGACGACAAGATCGTCGGCATCACCGCCGCCATGCCCAACGGCACCGGGCTCGACAAGCTCGCAAGCGTCTTCCCGTCGCGGTGCTTCGATGTCGGCATCGCCGAACAGCATGCGGTGACCTTTGCGGCGGGCCTCGCAGCCGAGGGCTTCAAGCCGTTCGCCGCCCTCTACTCGACCTTCCTGCAGCGTGCATACGACCAGGTCGTCCACGACGTTGCGATCCAGGGGCTGCCGGTTCGCTTCCCCATCGATCGCGCCGGCTTTGTCGGCGCCGATGGCCCGACCCATGCAGGTTCGTTCGATACGACCTTCCTCGCCACCCTGCCCGGCTTCGTGGTCATGGCGGCGGCGGATGAGGCCGAACTGAAACACATGGTGCGAACCGCAGCGGCCTATGATGCCGGTCCGATCTCGTTCCGATATCCGCGCGGCGAAGGCGTCGGCATCGAAATGCCTGCCCGCGGCGAGATCCTGCAGATCGGCAAGGGCCGCGTCGTCAAGGAAGGCTCTAAGGTGGCGCTGCTTTCCTTCGGCACCCGCCTCGCCGACTGTCTACTTGCGGCAGAGGATCTGGATGCAGCCGGCCTTTCGACGACGGTTGCCGATGCGCGCTTTGCCAAGCCGCTGGATCACGAACTGATCCGCCAGCTTGCCCGCCACCACGAAATCCTGATCACCGTCGAGGAAGGTGCAATCGGTGGCTTCGGCAGCCAGGTCATCCAGTTCCTGGCGATGGACGGTCTCCTCGACAACGGCCTGAAGATCCGCTCGCTTGTCATGCCCGACGTGTGGATGGAACAGGCAAAGCCGGAAGTAATGAATGCCCACGCAGGCCTCGACCGTGCGGGGATCGTCTCGACGGTGTTCAAGGCGCTTGGCCGTGGCCTGGCTGTCGGCGTCGCAGGCTAGACTCCTGCATCCTTGCCGGCGCGAAATGGCGGCCTGACGCACAGGCCGTCTCTGCCTGCCTGCATTGACGACAGGCAAATTTCTCTCTAGCCGTAACGATCATGAAAATCGCAATGGCTCTCATCGTGGTGATGGAGCGCATGGGCGGGATGGCATAGCCATCCGGCGAAAGCACCCATGCGCGGTAAGCAGGCTCCTGACGGGGCCTTTTTTATGGCTGGAGTTCAGCGCGCCTCGTCAGGCTTTCGCCATCTCCCACGGAAAAGAGACCAACGCCATGACGGGCCACAATCCCATTGACACTTCGAGCACACCAAGGACCCGGACAACCGTAGTCCCTTCCACTGCTAGCCCGCCGCGGCTGACGACCCTCATCCTGCTCTCGGCGATCGCCGTGCTGCCGGTGAACGCGATCCTGCCGTCGCTACCGCATATTGCCGCGACGTTCCGAGCTGATTTCGCACTCGTCAACCTCGCGGTTGCCGGCTACGCGATCGCCACCGCCTTGACGAACCTCGTCGCGGGTGCAATCTCGGATCGATACGGACGCAGGCCGGTAGCATTAATTGCGATTTCGATATTCATCGCCGCGTCTGTTGGCTGCGCGCTCGCGACCAATATTGGCGTCTTCCTTCTGTTTCGGGCGATGCAAGCGTCCATAGCGACCTGCTTTTCCATCGCGCTCGTCGTCATCAAGGAAACGTCGGCCGAACGCAAAGCGGCGAGCAAGTTGGGTTATCTGGCCATGGGATGGGCGATCGCACCGATGCTCGGTCCGCTGCTTGGCGGGTTTCTGGACGAGTTGTTCGGATCGTCGTCTTCGCGATCCTTGGTGCGGCAGCACTCGCCTCGTCTATAGCGAGCTGAAAGAGACTGCTGCGATCTCTTCCGGCGCAAGGGCCAACTACCTCGCCTCCTATGGCCAGCTACTGTATTCGGCACGGTTCTGGACGTACACCCTGTGCATGACCTTCTCCATGGGTACACTTTACATCTTCCTTGGAGGCGCACCGTTGGCGATCGGTAAATCGCTTGACGGGTCAACCGCGGCACTGGGCCTCTACATGGGAATGATCCCCGCAGGCTTTATCCTGGGCAGCTATTTGGCTGGCCGCTACGCCTCCAGACTTCCGCTCGGCACCATGCTGGTTCTCGCGCGTCTGCTGACGTGCATGGGGCTGTTGGTCGGTTTGAGCCTGTCGATGTCGGGAAGTACCCACATCCTGGCATTCTTTGGGCCTTGCGTGTTCATCGGCATCGGCAACGGGCTGACCATGCCTGCCGCCAACACCGGCGGGCTTTCGGTGCATGTGGAACTCGCCGGAACTGCCGCAGGGCTGGCCGCTGCGATGTCGATCGCCGGTGGAGCGCTTGTCGTCGCGATTGCCGGTGTGTTTGTCGCGCAGTTAGCAACAGTCTATGCGCTCTTCGGGGCGATGCTGATATCGGCATCGCTCGCAATGTTGGCAGCTTTTCTGGATCGACCTATTGCCGAGCCAAATTCCTAGCGGGAGCGGTCTCCAAGCGGTCCGATAGCGGGAGTGTCCCCACCCCTTTGAAAGGGCGACCCGATCGGGCCGCCCTTCTTTTTCGTTCGAATGAGCCTGCGTCTCAGAACTCGGTCCAGTCTTCCTTGACGGCTGCGGCGGTTGCCGCCTTGCCGCCGAAGGCGCTGGCGACACGGCTGGTCAGGACACGAGCCGGAGAGGCGACCGGACGCGATGCGGCGTGGGCGGGAGCGGCGCGAGAGGCTGCCGCGACGACATTGTTGCCGAGATTGAACTGCTGCAGCAGATCGTCGAGGGCGCCGGCCTCCTGCGCGAGCGAATGGCTGGCCGCCGTCTGCTCTTCGACCATGGCCGCATTCTGCTGCGTACCCTGATCCATGTTGTTGACGGCCGTGTTGATCTCCTGCAGGCCGATCGACTGTTCGCGCGTTGCGGTGACGATGGCGCCGACATGCTTGTTGATCTCCTGGACGGCGCCGACGATCTCGGCCAGCGCCTTGCCGGTTTCGTCGACGAGCGAGACGCCGACATTGACCTGCGTGCCCGACGTGTTGATCAGCGCCTTGATCTCCTTGGCGGCGTTCGCCGAGCGCTGCGCCAGCTCACGCACTTCCTGCGCGACGACGGCAAAGCCCTTGCCCGCCTCACCGGCACGTGCCGCTTCGACGCCGGCATTCAGCGCCAAAAGGTTGGTTTGGAAGGCGATGTCGTCGATCACGCCGATGATATTGCTGATCGCACCGGAGGACTTTTCGATCTCCTGCATCGCAGAGACGGCCTTGCGGACGACATCGCCGGACTTCTCGGCGCCGAGGCGCGTGCGCTCGACCAGCTGGCCGACATCCTCGGCCCGCTTGGCGGAGTCGCGAACGGTGGTTGTGACCTCTTCGAGCGCTGCTGCGGTTTCCTCGACGGCAGCCGCCTGCTGCTCGGTCCGACGTGCGAGATCGTCGGCAGCCGAGCGGATCTCGCCGGCGCCGGCATTGATCGCGGAAGCATTGCGGCCGACGGACTGGAGGGCGCCCTGCAGCTTCTCGACGGCGTTGTTGAAGTCGCTGCGCAGGCGATCGAATTGCGATGCGAACGGCGTCGTGATGCGAACGGCGACGTTGCCGTTGGCGAGATCGGAAAGACCGCCGGCAAGGCCTTCGATGGCAAAGCGAAGTTCGGTTTCCTCGCGGGCCTTCTGTTCGTCGCTCGCCTGACGCTGACGCTCGGCGTCGCTACGCATGCGGTCTGTCTCGCCGGACAGGCGAAGCTTCTCGATCGCCGCATCCTTGAAGACCAGAACCGACTGGGCCATGCGGCCGACTTCGTCCTGGCGGTCCAGGGCCGGAACGTCGATGTTGTTCTGACCGCCGGCAAGGCGTCCCATCGCCGAGGTCATGCCGACGATCGGGCGAACGATGCTGCGCGACAGCATCCAGGCAAGAAGGACGGCGGCAAAAGCGGCAGCGATGCCGCCGGTCAGCAGCGTGGCACGGAGATCACTGCCGGCATCTGCCTGCAGAGCCGCAAGCGCGTTCGACTCATCGCGCGCGGCAGCCTTGATCTTGGCGGACGCCTGACGGAACCCGTCGAGCTGGCCCTTTGTTTCGTTGACGCCGATCTTGACGATCTGGTCGATCGGCATGTCGGTTTCCTTGCTAGCCTTGGACTGCGGTTCGGCAAGCTCGTGGAAATAGAGATCGGCGGCCTTCTGCATACCGTCGATCTGCTGGATGAAATCTCTGTTGCCGGCTGCGGTTTCGCGTGCAGCGGCGATCGCCTTCAGCATGCGCTCGCGGTTCGCAAAGATGTCACCATAGGTGCTGTCGCTGCGGAACAGCAGGAAGCCGCGCAGGTTCACCGCCTGTTCGAGCATGGCCTGCAGCGCGTCATCGATCTGGTTGACCAGACGCTCGGACTTCTTCTGCTGCTCTGAAGCGGCGGAAACGGCGCCTGCTTTCGAGTAGACAAAGGCGGAAACGGACAGAAAGATAAGGATCAGCACTGCGAATGTCGCAGCGAGCTTACCATTCAAGGACATGTTTCTAGCAAACATCAGTCAATCTCTCCTGACGGCCTGCGGCCATGGGGAAACGGCACGCCAAGGCATGCCCGGAAAATTCGGAGGATGGGAACATGATCGGCAAATTGGGAGGTGGGCCATCATGGCGGGAAGCAGCTTCACAAGCCGCTGCAATCCGCCCGACCCTATGACGGCAGACTTTAAATTTGCTTAAGTTTGTGCGACGCGGCGAACGTCGCGAGCGAGACACCGAAGCGTTTCTGGAACAAAAGGCTTGCAAGGCTTGGCTTTGCCCTGCAAGGACAGCGCATGTCAGATCAGAACACACAACGCCTCGACCAGCTTCTTGTCAGCCTTGGTCTCTTCGCCAGCCGGTCCCGCGCGCGAGATGCCGTGCAGCGCGGCACCGTGAAGGTCGGCGGCAAGGTGGTGACGAAGGCCGGCGCACTATTTGGCAAGGATGCCGCCATCGAGATCGACGATCCGGCGCAGGACTATGTCTCGCGCGCTGCGTTGAAGCTGGCAGCTGCGCTGGATCACTTCAAGCTCGATCCGTGGGGGCATCGCTGTCTCGATGTCGGTGCTTCGACCGGCGGCTTCACGGAAGTCCTGCTGGCGCGCGGTGCGGCACACGTCACCGCGATCGATGTCGGGCATGGCCAGATGCATCCGCGCATATCGAACGATCCTCGCGTGACCAACATCGAAGGCCTGAACGCCCGCAACCTGACGGCCGAGGATATCGGGCACCCGATCACCTTCATTGTGTCGGACGTTTCCTTCATCTCGCTGAAGCTAGCGCTGGCCCCTGCCCTCGACCTTGCGGAAAAGGGAGCCATCGCTGCTCTCCTCGTCAAGCCGCAATTCGAAGCCGGGCGCGATGCGATCGGCAAAGGCGGGCTTCTCAAGGACCCGTCTTCGGCGCCTGATGTCGCAGCCGAACTCGAGCGTTGGTTCGTCGACGATATGGACTGGAACAGCCTTGGCCTCATCCCCTCCCCGATCGCCGGCGGCGACGGGAACCAGGAATTTCTACTCGCAGGAACGAAACCTTGAGCACGCAAACAGTTACGATCGAAAAGCTCGGCGCCCAAGGCGACGGGATCGTGCATGCAGACGGCGCGCCGATCTACGTGCCCTTCACTCTGCCCGGCGAAACCGTCGCCATAGTGCGCGTTAAAAACCATGGCACGCTGATGTCCATCGCGACCCCATCAGGCGATCGTCAGGACCCGCCCTGCCGCCATTTCGGCCCGGACGGAATGAACGGCACCTGTGGCGGCTGCAGCCTGCAGCACATGAACGATGCGGCCTACCGCCGCTTCAAGCGGCAGCTCGTCGTCGATGCGCTGAAATCGAAGGGGCTAACGTCCGACGTTGCCGACCTCGTCGCCGCTCATCCCGGCGAGCGCCGACGCGTCGTCTTCGCCGCGCGGCGAACCGAGAAGGACATGCTGATCGGCTTCAATCAGGCCGAAAGCCACCACATCGTCGCCATCGAGGAATGTCCCATCTCGTCGGCGGGCATCATGGCCAGGCTGCCGGCGATCAAGGCGATTGGTGCAGCACTTGCCAATAGCGCCGAAGCGTTCCGCATCACCGTATTGGAGACCCTGTCGGGCCTCGATCTTGCGGTCGACGGCATCAAGAAGCTCTCCGACCAGCAGCGTCGCAAGGCGATTGAGACTGTGCTTTCCCTTCGCGGCATCGCCCGCGTCTCGCTCAACGACGAGATCCTCGTCGAACCATCCAAGCCGATCGTCGACTTCGGCGGCGTCAATGTCGTTCCGCCACCCGGTAGTTTCACGCAGGCGACCAAGCCAGCGGAAGATGCGATGGCGGAACTCGTTCTGGCGCATGTCGGCAAGGCGAAACGCATCGCCGATCTCTTTGCCGGTGCCGGCACGTTTTCACTTCGCCTTGCCCGGGTCGGTCGCGTGCATGCGGTCGAGAGCGAGGACAAGCCACTGGCGGCGCTAGATCATGCCGCTCGCAACACGCAGGGCCTCAAGCCAGTCAGCGTCGAGAAACGGGACCTCTTCCGCCGGCCATTGATGACCTCGGAGCTGAAAGTCTACGACGCTGTGGTCTTCGATCCGCCGCGCGCCGGGGCAGAGTTTCAGTGCAAGGAATTGGCGCGCTCGAACGTCAAGAAGATTGTGGCGGTCAGCTGCAATCCCGTGACGCTCGCCCGCGATCTCGCTCTTCTTGTCGAGGGAGGCTATCGCATCACCGGTGTGACGCCGATCGATCAGTTCTTGTGGACGCCGCATGTCGAGGTCGTAGCTGCGCTGGAGAAATAAGAGGTTGCCCTGCGAGCACGGCGAATCTCAACGGTCTTGAGCACCCCGAAAGGAATTCGATGCGTTTTATCAATCCCATCCCTTTCGTCCGCGACATAAATCGCTCCAAGGAATTCTACCGCAAAACACTTGGCCTGCAGATTTTGGAGGACTTCGGAAACTTCGTCCTTTTCGAGACTGGCTTTGCGATCCATGACGGAAGGTCGCTTGAACAAACGATCTGGCGGCAATCGCCTGTTACTGAAGAATCCTATGGGCGAAGAAACTTGCTTTTGTATTTTGAACATGAGGATGTCGATGCGGCCTTCGAAAGCATCGCACCACATGTCGAGCTGATCCATCCTGTCGAACGGCAAACATGGGGGCAAAGGGTCTTCCGTTTTTATGACCCTGACAGGCATGCGATCGAAATCGGGGAGCCTCAAAATCTTGGGCCTCACAGCCATTCGTAGAGGTCCTGATCCTCGCAATAAGATCGCCGGTTCTGGCTCACGACTACTTCCGTCGCAAGTCCCTGACTTGGGTATTCCAGAGTCAGTTAAAGGCCCGCGTTTCTGAACTTACCCCATAAAGTTGGACAACAACCTTCGGGGGTCAGTTCAGATCGTGCGGGCCTTTTCGTTCCGAGCTTTGCTTGCCTCAGGCGGCGCGACGACTGTACGCAGCAGCCTGGGATGCTTGGAGGTTGAACTGGCCAAGCAACTGCATCAGCTTTGCCGCCTCCTGCGCCAGCCCGTGACTTGCCGCCGTCTGCTCCTCGACCATGGCGGCATTCTGCTGCGTGCCCTGGTCCATGGTGTTGACCGCAGTGTTGATCTCGGCCAGTCCGGTCGACTGCTCGCGGGTTGCCGTGACTATCGCATCGACGTGGCGGTTGATTTCCTGGACCTGGCCGACGATCGTCTCCAGCGCCTTGCCGGTATCGCCGACGAGCGTCACGCCGGAGCGAACTTGATCGTTCGAGGCGGTGATCAGGCTTTCGATTTCCTTGGCGGCCTTAGCCGAACGCTGTGCCAGTTCGCGTACTTCCTGAGCCACAACAGCAAATCCCTTGCCGGCTTCACCTGCACGGGCTGCTTCGACGCCGGCGTTCAGCGCCAACAGGTTGGTCTGGAAGGCGATATCATCGATGACACCGATGATGTTGGCGATCTTCTGCGACGACTGTTCGATCTCGGTCATCGCCGAAACAGCCTTGCGAACGATATTGCCGGATTCTTCTGCACCGTTGCGGGTACGGGAGACGAGATTGCCGGCTTCCTCGGCGCGTCGAGCCGTGTCCTTGACCGTCGTCGTAATCTCCTCGAGCGCTGCTGCCGTTTCCTCGACCGAAGCCGCCTGCTGCTCGGTGCGGCGGGCAAGGCCGTCCGCCGCGGTGCGGATTTCGCTGGCGCCGGCATCGATGGCATGAGCGTTGTTGCCGACGGCATGCAGGGCACCGTGGAGCTTGGTGACGGCCGTGTTGAAGTCATTGCGAAGGCGGTCGAGGTGTGGTGCAAATGGCGTCTCGATGCGATGCGCAAGGTTGCCGTCCGACAGCGCATCTAGGGCGCTGGCAAGCGCGTCGACTGCATCGCGGATTTCCGCTGCTTCGCGGTTCTTCTGCTGCTCGCGTTCCCGGCCTTCGCGCTCGGTGAGTGTGCGGCCGGTTTCAGCTTCGCCCTCCAGACGCTGGCGATCGATCGCGTTCTTCTTGAAGACGGCAACGGCCTCGGCCATCGAACCGATCTGGTCACGGCGCTGTTCGCCGGGAATGGCGACCAACAGATCACCCGCCGCGAGTTTCTGCATCGCGGCGGTCATATCCGTCACAGGACGGATCACGAGGCCATGCAGCAGCCACGCCATGGCGGCGATCATCAGGCCGACGGCGAGAACCGTGGCAATCGTTGCGGCAATGCGGAATTCGTTCAATGACGCGAAGGCGGCATCGCTGTCGACGACGAAGCCGAGATACCATTCTACCGAGGGCAGACCTGCGACCGGCATGAAGCTGACAAGGACATCCTTGCCGGCAAACTCAGTCGGGGCCAGCCCCGCTTTAATCGCCGGCGTCTCAGCCGGAAATGCGTCGGCGAGCGTCTTTGTCACCAGCTTCGCGTCCGGATGGATCAGAATCTGTCCGCTCTTGTTGACGAGGAAGGCCGTGCCCTTACCGCCGAGATCGATCTCCTTGATCATGTCCACCATGGTCTTCAGCGAGAAGTCGCTGCCGACGACGCCGGCCAGTTTGCCAATGTGGCTGACAGGAACAGCGGAACTGATGATGAGATCGCCGCTCGACGCATCGACATATGGTTCGGTCATGACGGCCGCGTTGGCCTTGACTGCGTCCTGATACCAAGGGCGCTTGCGCGGATCATAGCCGTCCGGCATCGGCAGCTTCGGCCACATGGTGAAGACGCCCTGCTCGTCGCCGAAATAGGTGCTGACGAACTGGCTCGTCAGAACATCATTCTGGAGCACGGCTTCGACGCCTTTCTGATCCGTGGCGCGGCCGATGGCGTTAGCGACCATCGCGGTCAGCGTCACACGCCCGTTCATCCAGTTGGCCAGGCTGTTGGCTGCCTGCTCACCGGAGGAGCTGATGTTGGCTTCGATCGCGGCGGTCGCGGTGCTCCGCTCGACGGAATTGATGTAATAGGAAAAGGCGGCAAAGGCCGCGAGAACAACGGCAGACGCGGCAACGAGGATGCGCGTCATCAAGTTCGTCTTCTTTTTCAAGGGTTTTCCTTTTGTGAGCGGTCCCGCGCCGTACTTGACGAAACGCGGGCTACTCGATGCGCAGACAATGGGCAAAGCTGAACAAAGCACCTCATGCGCCCGGACAGCTGCGACATCTGCGCGCCGTCACGCCCCTAATATTAGAGGGGTATTTAAAACAGGCTTAAAATCTAACAAAATTCAAATAATTCCGACGTCAGCGCCGCATGAAGGCTTCGAAGGCGGCCCTCGCTTCGGCGCTGTGCAGGCGATCGAAGAAGTGGCGCGCCTCGTCATCGATGCGGGCAATGATCTCATCGCGGTCGCCGCGGATCAGGTTGCGCGCGATCTTCAGCGCTTCCGGCGGTTTGGCCGCGAGTTTGGCGGCGGTGGCCAGTGTCGTGGCTTCGACCTCGTCGGGCGCGCAGACCTTCCAGACAAGTCCTGCCTCCCGTGCTTCCTCGCCGGAGAAGCCCTCGCCCGCTGCCAGCAGCGCGAAGGCGCGCTGGTGTCCCATGATGCGCGGCGCAAGCAGGCTGGATCCCGCCTCCGGAACGAGCGCGAGATCGACGAACGGTGCGCGGAACTGGCTGCGCGCTGAAGCGATGGTCAGGTCGCAATGCATGTGCATTGTGGTTCCGATCCCGATCGCCAAGCCGTCCACGCCGGAGACGATCGGCTTTTCGGACCGGACCATGGCATAGAGGAACTCAACGATCTCCCGCGGCATGGCGCCACCCATGGCGGCGGCCAGGAAATCACCCAGGTCGTTGCCTGCGGAAAAGCAGCCTTCGGTGCCAAGAAAGGCCGTTGCCCGGATCTGCGTGTCGCCGTTGGCGGCGATCAGCGCGTCCGCCATCGTCCGATACATCGCCCGGGTGATGGCATTTTTCTTTTCCGGCCTGTTGATGCGGATGATCTGGATGCCGGGGTGGGCTGTATCCTGCTCGACGATGACCTGGTCTGTCATGATGGCTCCAATGAAAGAACACAAGGGGCAAAACGCCTTCAACTGGCGGCTTTTCCTTGGGTTCGGTTGTGGTTTGACCGGCATTGGCGCCGATCGGCTA
>NZ_JACHYW010000013.1:0-177818 GCF_014193145.1 Rhizobium sp. BK060 | reverse complement strand
CGGCAAACAACCCGCGCCTTACTTCAATCCGGCTTATGTGAGGTCGCTCGAGCTCGCCGCGACGACGGATGCGACCTCACATAACCCTCCAGATTCCGACGTGAAGCCGGCCGCCAATCCGATCAAAGACCGGCCACCATTCCGATTTGAAGCCGGCCACCGTTCCAATCAAAGACCGGCCAGTTTTCGGCACTGAAGCTTACCTCCTGGGTCAGCAACTTTTGGCATCGATACCTCGTGATGAGCGAGGACATTTTGATGCCGGCAAAGAGAAGGCTGACCATGAGACAGTTACGACAAATGCTGCGCCTTGCCGGAAGCGGGACCAGCTCCCGCGAGATTGCCGTCGTATTGGGAATAGCGCGCAGTACGGTGCAGGATAATCTGCAGCGTGCAGCAGCAATTGGATTGAGCTGGCCCTTGCCGGGCGAACTCACTGACGATGCGCTCGAGAGCAAGCTCTTCGCTCGCAACGGCATCAAACAGGGCACGAGAAGGCGCGTCGAACCCAACTGGGCCGATCTTGCCGTCGAGCTCAAAAAGCCTGGCGTTACCATGCTCATCCTGTGGGAGGAGTATCGTGGGTCGCACCCCGACGGTTACGGCTATAGCCGTTTTTGTGAACTCCTGCGTGGTTTCCAACAGCGGCTTTCACCGACGATGCGCCAGGAGCATGCGGCCGGCGACAAGGTGTTCGTCGACTATTCCGGCAAGAAGATCCCGATCGTTGATCGCAAGACCGGTGAGATCCGCGAGGCAGAGATCTTCGTGGCGGTGCTCGGTGCATCGAGCTTCACCTATGCCGAGGCGACCTGGACGCAAACGCTCCCCGACTGGATCGGCTCGCATGTCCGGATGTTTCGCTTCTTCGGCGGCGTTCCCCGGCTGATCGTTCCCGACAATCTGAAGTCAGGCGTCAGTCGTGCCAGCTTTTACGATCCCGAGATCAACCGCAGCTACGGCATGATGGCCTCTCATTACGGCGTCGGCGTTCTTCCGGCACGGCCGCGACGCCCAAAGGACAAGTCGAAAGTGGAGAATGGAGTCCGTTTCGCCCAGTCCTGCATTTTGGGGCGACTGCGCAAGCAGACCTTCTTCTCGCTGGCTGAGGCCAATGCCGCCATCAGCCAGGCACTCGATCGCATCAACGACCACGTCATGCGTCGGCTGGGCGTCAGTCGCCGGCAACTGTTTGAGACTGTCGAACGTGCCGCACTCGCGAGCCTTCCGAGTGAAGACTACGAATTTGCCGAATGGCGTTTGGCCCGTGTCTCGACGGATTACCACGTCGAGTTCAAAACCTTCCTCTATTCCGTGCCGCACAGCCTCATTCGCCAGCAGGTCGATCTGAGGGCGACGGCACGCACCATCGAGATCTTTCACCGCGGCAAGCGCGTCGCCGTCCATCAGCGTCGCTATGGTGGTCCTCGCCATGGAACCGACCCGGATCACATGCCCAGTTCCCATAGACGATATGCAGAGTGGACGCCGGATCGCTTTCAGCGCTGGGGCGCATCCATCGGGCCCCAGACAGAGGGCCTGGTGATCGCAATCCTTGCCAGCCGTCCGCACCCCGAACAGGGCTTTCGAACATGCCTGGGTGTGCTTCGCCTGTTTCGCGACATCGAACGCAATCGGGCCGAAGCCGTTTCAGCACGCGCCGTCGAGATCGGTGGGCTGAACTGCAAGAGCATTGCTTCGCTTCTGGCCAATCACAAAGCCGCACGCCATTCCACCGAACCCACCGCCATTGTCGACCATGCCAATCTGCGTGGCCCTGACTACTTTCATTGAGGAGACCCACCAATGCTGATTAATCCCACCATAGATATGCTGCGCGAACTCGGCCTTCACGGCATGGCCATCGCCTTCCAGGAACTCGACGCACAATCAGAAGCGCGCGGCCTCGAGCATGGAGAATGGCTTGCCCTACTGCTCGAACGAGAGGCTACCATGCGCCGACAGAAGCGCTTCGAAGCCCGCGCCAGGGCCGCAAAACTTCGCCATGACGCGCAGATCGAGAATGCCGACTTCCGTGCTGCACGCGGTCTCGACCGCAATCTGTTCATGGCACTTGCCGGCTGCGACTGGATCCGCAGGCACCACAGCCTCCTCGTCACCGGGCCGGCCGGCGTCGGCAAGAGCTGGCTTGCCTGTGCGCTCGGCCATAAAGCATGCCGCGAAGATTTCTCCGTCGCCTATCATCGCGTTCCCAGGCTGTTTGCCACGCTCGCCCTTGCAAGGGGCGACGGGCGATACGGCAGGATCCTCAAATCGCTCGCCAAGACCGACCTGCTTATCCTCGATGACTGGGGACCGGAAAAACTCAACGATGATCAGCGGCGTGATCTTCTCGAGATCATCGAAGACCGCTACGAGCGTCGATCAACGATCGTCACCAGTCAGGTGCCTCTGGATCGCTGGTGGGAAATCATCGCAAACCCAACGCTTGCTGACGCCATCCTCGATCGCCTCGTTCACAACGCCTATCGCATCGATCTCACTGGGGAAAGCATGCGAAAACAGCGTTCGCCAATAGCGTCTGAAACACCGCACGCTTGACCTGAAACAAAACCAGATCCAAACATCAAACAGACCCAGGATCAGTCCGATAAATGGCCGCCTTCAAATCGGAATGCTGGCCGGAATGAAATCGGAATGACTGGCCGGCTTCAAATCGGAATCGATGGCCGGCTTCATCGGAATACGCAGCCTGAGCATGGATTTGGCTATGTTGTCCCAGAGATCGGTGCGCGCCCCTTACGCCAGCGAACTCGTCGGCGGGGTGGGTTGCGACAAGATCGATGAAATGCTGAACGCTTGCGAGCAGGTCGGTCTGCAAGCGTTCGTGCTCCGGTCCGAAAAGGGTTTGCCGGACGCCATCGCGATCGCGGTCCCCGTAGTCAGCAACCGCTTTTCCTCGATCTGGTCCAATGCTTCCGCATCAGTTTCCAGGCGGCGCAGTGCAAAGAGCTCCTGTGGCGATAGGTCGGTCGACTTCAAGCCCTTGATTGCCTCTTCGCGAGCGCGTTCCTCTCCCTGGGCGCCGCGAAATGCCTGAAGATGGCGCTCTTCTCTGCGCATCGCGAACAGACGAGCATCCTCGGTGGTCTGTTCGGCTGCTAGGGCGAGCTGATCGACAAGTTCGTCGAGCCGCTGCCGCGTCTCCACTGCGGCTCGTTCACGCACGGCACTGTGGGCGGACAAAATGAAGGCTCCGCCCGAGAGAACAGTGAGCACAACCGTAACGGCATATACCCAGTTGGTGATCGTGCTGATCCGCATCTTGTCCAGTGCTCCGCGACACGTTGGTTCGCCTGCGTAGGCGTCCTGCAATGCTAAACTAGAGCGATAAATGAGCACGTAATTCAGACTAGCCAGTAGAAATGCCTGGCTGGCGCTAGCGAAAGCGTCGCCGGCAGTCTAACACGTTGTCGATGGTTACCGCCGCCCTTTTGTCTATTTGACGCGACGCCCTGGCCTTCGCTCGCCGGGGTTGCCGACTATTGATCCGACGCGCAAGAAAAAGTATTCCTTTTGTCGACAAAAGGATTCCAGATGACTGACAGCGACACGAATTCCACTCCCGAACGCAAGCGCGGTTCTGGCGTCAAGATGGTCTATGACCTCCTGCGCGACGAGATCCTTGATCTGGTTCTACCGCCCGGCAGCCCGATCGATGAGGTACAGTTGGCCGAGCGGTTCAAGATGTCGCGCACACCGATCCGCGAGGCGCTGGTGCGGCTCGCGGGCGAAGGGCTGATAGATACGTTGCCCAATCGTTCGACCATGGTCTCGAACATCGATTTCCTTAACATGCATACCTTCTTCGATGCCTTGGTGCTGATGTATCGCGTGACCACGCGTCTAGCCGCCCAGTATCACCGCGCCGAGGATCTGCAGGTGATCCGCGCACATCAGGCTGATTTTGCTGCCGCCGTGGCAGCACAGGACGCCTTGGCAATGATTGCCACCAATGCCGCCTTCCATTCGGCCATCGCCGAGGCTGGACGCAACGCCTATTTCACGGGCCTCTTCAATCGCCTTCTCGATGAAGGACGGCGCATTCTGCGGCTCTATTACCAGTCTTATGAGGATCGCTTGCCGCAACGTTTCGTCGAAGAGCACGAGGACATTATCGCTGTTATCGCCGCGCGCGACAGTGAGGCCGCCGACCGCTTGGCGACAATCCATGCTGAGCAGATCGTACAGCAAATACAGAAGCTTTTTGCGCGCGGCGGAAAGTTGGATATCGCTCTTTGATCAGCTGCATAATTTTTGTCGACAAATAATATGCAAGTGGTATAACCGCCTTCGAAGACGCGGGGACGGCGCCATTGGACGCTCGACTGTCCCTGTCCGTCCCGCCAGGCAACAGGAGTTTCCCAATGAAGGCCAAGATTTTCTCCGGTGTAATTCCGGCTCTGATGACCCCCTGCAAGGAGGATCGTACCCCCGATTTCGACGCCCTCGTTCGCAAGGGACAGGAGTTGATTGCCCAGGGCATGTCGGCCGTCGTTTACTGCGGCTCCATGGGTGACTGGCCGCTGCTGACCGATGCGCAGCGCATGGAAGGTGTCGAGCGTTTAGTAAAGGCCGGTATCCCGGTCATCGTCGGCACCGGCGCTGTCAATAGCGCATCTGCCGTCGCGCATGCGGCTCATGCTCAGAAGGTCGGAGCAAAGGGCCTGATGGTCATCCCGCGCGTCCTGTCGCGTGGTTCGGCAATTGCCGCCCAGAAGGCGCACTTCAAGGCAATCCTCGCTGCCGCTCCCGATCTTCCGGCAGTCATTTACAACAGCCCCTACTATGGCTTCGCCACCCGCGCGGATCTGTTCTTCGCGCTGCGTGCCGAACATCCGAACCTCGTCGGCTTCAAGGAGTTCGGCGGCGCGGCTGATATGCGTTACGCAGCAGAGAACATCACCAGCCGCGATGATAGTGTTTCGCTGATGATCGGCGTCGACACGGCCGTCTTCCACGGCTTCGTGAACTGCGGTGCGACCGGCGCCATCACCGGCATCGGCAACGTGCTGCCGAAGGAAGTGCTGCATCTGTGCAAGCTTTCGCAGGCGGCAGCTTCCGGCGATGCGGATGCCCGCCAGCGGGCTCTCGAACTCGAGCAGGCCCTGGCCGTCCTCTCCTCCTTTGACGAGGGCCCGGACCTCGTGCTCTTCTTCAAGCACATGATGGTGTTGAAGGGAGACAAGGAATACACGCTCCACTTCAACGAAACGGATGTCTTGTCGGACAGCCAGCGCGGTTACGTCGAATCTCAGCTCAAGCTCTTCAACACCTGGTACGCCGAATGGAGCAGGCTCCCCGGTGCCGTTGAGAAGTACAAGGCCTGATTTCAAAAGCTTTCAAATCGAAAGGCCCTCCGTTTGGAGGGCCTTTTTGCATATCGGCAATCATCGGCGGTGGCTCAGGCCACTGCCTCCAAACCGAGCGCGAAAAGCCGTTCGAGCTGCTTGATTTCGGCGTCGGTCAGCGTGATGCCGTCGGCCTCCGATTTTGCGCGCGCCACATAGCGGCGCTGCGAGGGCAGGCGGGCGCCCTGACCAACGATCGCCTCGAACAATGTCTCTGCTCGCGCAAATGGATTGCCCGGCCGGCCGGCGGCGAAGGCTTCGGGGGAGAAGGCAATGATCAACTCACCGTGGAAGGGGGCAAGCGTCGTTGTGCCGAGGTAGTCCAGGACCTCAGGGCTTGTCAGGTCGCCGATCATGATGCCGGCCAGCAGCTCGATCATCGTGCCGATAGCCGACCCCTTATGTCCGCCGAACGGCAACATGGCGCCGGCAAGCGCAGCTTCCGGATCGGTCGTGGGATTACCGTCGGCATCGATCGCCCATCCCTCGGGCAACGACTTGCCGGCCCGCCGATGCAGTTCGATTTCCCCGCGCGCAGCGACAGACGTTGCAAAATCGAAGACATAGGGCGGCTGGCCGACGCGCGGCCAGGCAAAGGCGAAGGGATTGGTGCCGAGCAGCGGCTTGTTGCCGCCGGTCGGCGCAACGGTCGCATAGCTCGGGCACATGACCAGGCCGGCAAGCCCCTGTTCGGTCAGCGCTTCCGCTTCCGACCAGAGCGCGGAGAAATGCGTGCAATCGTTGATGACGAGTGCGGCAAGTCCGCAGGAGCGGGTACGCTCAACGAGGGCCGGTAGGCCGAGTTCGAAGGCCGGATTGGCAAAGCCGCCCTTGGCATTGACCTTAACAATGGCCGAGCCCTCCTGCAGCAGCAGCTCCGGCACCGCATCCGGCTTCACCTTGCCGGCCTTGACGGTACGCAGAGCCCCCTCGATCCGATAGATACCGTGCGATTTGCAGGCATCCCGCTCCCCGGCCACGATCACGCGAGCGAGTGCGCCGGCTTGGGTCTCGTTGAAGCCGGCGTTGCGGAAAATCGCATTGACCCTTTCCTGCAGGGCCGGGACGGTCAGGGTGGTGTTATCGCTCATCTTGTGTCTCTCATGGATGGCCCGGCCGCCGATGGCGATCGAGTGTTGATGTTATAAATACATAGAGTATACAAAGATCCGGAGTGCGCAATTCGCCTGCGGATGGATTTTCGCGTAAAGCACCCCGGGCTCTCAAGAAAGGAATCGCAGATGGTCTTCACTCCCAATGGAAAACACCTCGTCGCGGGCGAATGGCTCGACGGAGCGGGTACTTTTGCATCCGCGCCGGCGCATGGTCCAGTGCATCAGTTCGCCGTCGGTACGGTCGACTTGGTGAATCGCGCTTGCGAGGCAGCAGAAGATGCGTTCTGGAGTTACGGCTACTCCACGCGCGCAGAGCGGGCGGCGTTCCTTCGCGCCATCGCTGACGAGATCGAGGCTCGCGCCGAGGCAATCACAGAGATCGGTAGCCAGGAAACGGGACTGCCTGAAGCCCGCTTGCAGGGCGAACGCGGTCGCACGACCGGCCAGCTACGGCTCTTCGCCGACCATATCGAAAAGGGTGAATATCTCGACCGCCGCCGCGACACAGCACTGCCCGACCGCCAGCCCGCACCGCGGCCGGAGATCCGGCTCATTCAGCGCCCTGTCGGCCCGGTCGCCGTCTTCGGCGCTTCGAACTTCCCGCTGGCCTTCTCGACCGCCGGCGGTGATACTGCGGCAGCACTTGCCGCGGGTTGCCCTGTTGTGGTCAAGGGTCACTCGGCGCATCCGGGGACCGGCGAAATCGTCGCGCAGGCTATCGAGGCGGCCATCCGCAGGACAGGTGTCCACCCGGGCGTATTTTCGCTGATCCAGGGCGGCAGCCGCGACGTCGGCCATGCGTTGGTGCAGCACCCACGGATCAAGGCGGTCGGCTTCACCGGCTCGCTCGCCGGCGGGCGCGCACTCTTTAATCTCTGCGCCGCGCGGCCGGAACCTATTCCGTTCTTTGGCGAGCTCGGCTCGGTCAATCCGATGTTCCTGCTGCCCGAAGCGTTGAAGGCACGTGCCGAAACGCTCGGCCAGGGCTGGGCGGGGTCTCTGACCATGGGTGCGGGCCAATTCTGCACCAACCCCGGCATTGCCGTGGTGACAGAGAGCGCTGATGCCGATCGCTTTATCGCCGCGACAGTCGAAGCACTCGGCAAGGTGGCGCCGCAGACCATGCTGACGGATGGGATCGCGAAGGCCTATCAGGACGGGCAGGCGCGCTTTACAACTCGCAACACGGTCAAGTCCCTGTTCACCAGCGAATCCTCCGGCCGCTCGGCCGCTCCCAACCTGTTTGAGACGACTGGCGCACAGTTCCTCGCCGATCACGCTCTAGGCGAAGAGGTCTTCGGGCCGCTTGGCCTCGTGGTTCGTGTGCAGACGATCGATGAGATGGAGCAACTGGCTCGCGGTTTCGAAGGTCAGTTGACGGCGACGATTCATATGGATGCAGGCGACATTCCCGACGCACGCCGTCTGCGCCCCGTGCTGGAGCGCAAAGCAGGACGCGTACTGGTCAACGGATTCCCGACCGGGGTCGAGGTGGTCGATTCTATGGTTCACGGCGGACCCTATCCGGCTTCGACGAACTTCGGGGCCACCAGCGTCGGCACGATGTCGATCCGGCGTTTCCTGCGCCCGGTCTCGTACCAGAACATGCCCGAAGGACTTCTGCCGGAAGATTTCCTCGGCTGATTCCCATCAAGGGTAGAAAAGCAAGGGCGGCCACGACTTGGCCGCCCATTTTTGTCGACATGACCGCTATTTGACTTATACTTTTTGAATACTTTATGTATTTTAGCATTGATTTGCGCGCGCCGACAGGGAATAGTGCGCCTCGCTGTCAATGGACAATCCAACTCTGGGAGAGAGAAAAAATGAAATCCTCGGTCCTCGCCTTCGGTCTTCTGGCCGCCACCCTTCTGACCAGCCCGGCCAAGGCCGACAAGCTGGACGACATCATCGGCTCGGGCACGCTGCGCTGCGCCGTCGTGCTGGACTTCCCGCCGATGGGTTCGCGCGATGAGAACAACAATCCGATCGGCTTCGACGTGGACTATTGCAACGATCTGGCCAAGGCGCTCGGTGTAACAGCCGAAGTCGTTGAGACACCGTTCCCCGAGCGCATTCCGGCACTGATGTCCGGCCGCGTCGATATCGGCGTTGCCTCCACGTCCGACACGCTTGAGCGTGCCAAGACCGTCGGCATGACGGTTCCCTACTTTGCGTTCGAAATGGCAGTTACAGCCAACGAGAAATCGGGCGTTAAGTCCTTCGAAGACATGAAGGGCAAGGTCGTCGGCGCCACGGCGGGCACCTATGAAGCGATCGCGCTCGAGCAACAGGTCAAGGCCTGGGGCACCGGCGAGTTCCGTCCTTATCAGACGCAGGCAGACGTCTTCCTCGCGCTGAGTCAGGGCCAGATCGATGCCACCGTTTCCACCTCGACGGTTGCGCAGGCAAACGTCAAGACCGGCAAGTTCGCCGGCATCGCAGTGGTCGGCAAAGCCCCGTTCGACATCGACTACGTCTCGCTTTTCGCCAACCGCGAGGAATACGGCCTGATCAACTACCTGAATCTGTTCATCAACCAGCAGGTTCGTACTGGCCGCTACGCCGAACTTTACAAGAAGTGGGTCGGCGGCGACGTCCCGTCGCTCGCGGTCAACGGCGTCTACCGCTAATCCGGACCGTTTCTCCCACGGCGCGAGGTTATCCCTCGCGCCGTAGCTTTACGAAAAGGTGAGACGGGCATGTTCAACTACACCTTCCACTGGAACCAGGCGCTCAAGGCATTGCCGCAAATGCTCGACGGCGCGCTGGTCACGCTGCAGATTGCGCTCTTGTCCATGATCATCGGGCTTGTTTGTGCGATCGCGCTGACTTTGCTCCGGCTATCCGGCAACCGCATCCTTGGTGGCTTCGCCACCGCCTGGGTCGAGATCGCGCGCAACACGCCAGCGCTGTTCCAGATCTATATGACCCATTTTGGTCTCGGCAACTTCGGCATTCACCTCACCCCGTTCACCGCGCTCCTGGTTGGCATTGCTTTCAACAACGCCGGTTACCTGGCCGAGAATTTCCGCGGCGCCCTGAACGCGATCCCAGACACGCAGACACGCGCCGGACGTTCGCTTGGCATGACGTCCATGCAGGCTTTTCGCCTGATTGTCTTGCCACAGATGCTGCGGGTGGCCTTTCTGCCGGCGACCAACCAGATGGTCTGGGCCGTCCTGATGACATCGCTCGGCGTGACCGTCGGCATGAACACCGACCTTGCCGGCGTGACGCAGGAACTGAATGCGCGCTCCTTCCGCACCTTTGAATTCTTCGCCTTGGCCGCCGTGATCTACTACGTCATCGCCAAGCTTCTGACCCTTGCTGCCCGGGCGCTTGCCTGGCGTATGTTCCGCTACTGAGAGAGGTGAGAGATGTTTAACACTGCCCTCACCTGGGGTGACCTGGCCTTCCTGGCGCAGGGCGCGGGGATGACGCTTGCAGTCACCGCCGTTTCAGTCGCTGCGGGAACGGTCCTCGGAATCCTTTTCGGGACGATGCGTGTCGAACTCGGACCCTATTGGTCGGCACCGCTGACCTTCGCGCTCGACGTCTTCCGCTCGGTGCCTCTGTTGATCCAGCTTGTGCTCGGCAATGCTTTGCAGTCGATCATGCGGCTTGGCTGGCCTCCGTTCACCACTTCCTGCGTGGTGCTGTCGCTCTATACGGCCGCCTATTGCACGGAGATCGTGCGCGGCGGCATTTCCTCGGTGCCACCAACCACGCGTCGTGCGGCTCGCTCACTCGGCCTGACCTGGTGGCAGGATATGCGCGATATTGTTGCGCCGCTTGCTACCCGCGTTTCGCTGCCGTCCTGGATCGGCCTGACGCTCGGCGTCATGAAGGATTCCGCGCTGGTGCTCTGGCTCGGCCTGATCGAGTTGCTGCGCGCGTCGCAGATTCTCGTGACCCGGCTGCAGGAGCCGCTATTCATTCTGATGATCTGCGGCGCCGTCTACTTCATCATCAGCTTCCCTATCGCCCGGATTGGCGGGTATCTCGAAAAACGGTGGTCCCCCAATGATTGAGATTGAAAACGTCCGCAAATCCTTCGGCCCGTTGGAGGTGCTGAAGGGCATCAACCTCACTGTCCCGAAGGGCGAGGTGCTGACCATCATCGGCGGCTCCGGTTCGGGGAAGTCGACGCTGCTGACCTGCATCAACGGTCTTGAAGGCATCGACAGCGGCCGCATCGTTGTCGATGGGACCGACGTGCATGCCAAGTCCACCGACCTCAACAAGCTCCGTCGCAAGCTCGGCATCGTCTTCCAGCAGTGGAATGCGTTCCCGCATCTCACGGTGCTGGAAAACGTCATGCTCGCGCCACGCAAGGTACTCGGTCTTTCCAAGGCCGAAGCCGAAGCGATCGCCGTAAAGCAGCTCACCCACGTGGGCCTCGGGGAGAAGCTCAAGGTCTATCCGAACCGCATGTCCGGCGGCCAGCAGCAGCGCATGGCGATTGCCCGCGCGCTCGCCATGTCGCCGGAATACATGTTGTTCGACGAGGTCACCTCGGCGCTTGACCCGCAGCTGGTTGGCGAAGTGCTCGACACGTTGCGCATGCTCGCCTCCGAGGGGATGACCATGATATGCGTCACCCACGAAATGAAGTTCGCGCGTGAGGTTTCAGACCGGGTTGCCTTCTTCCACAAGGGCGTGATGGCCGAGATCGCTCCGCCGGAAGAGCTGTTCGGCGCGCCGAAGCATCCGGAGCTGCAAGCTTTCCTTGCTGCCACCCATTGAGGCTATGATGAACAATCAAACCCAACCTGATGTCATCGTGATCGGCGCGGGGGTCGTTGGGCTATCCGCGGCGATCGCAGCGCAGGCAAGAGGGCTTTCGGTGGTCGTACTCGACCGAGAGGGGCCCGCTGCCGGAGCATCGGCAGGCAACGCCGGCGCCTTTGCTTTCACCGACATCCTGCCGCTTGCCTCGCCCGGCATTCTGAAGAAGGCGCCGAAGTGGTTGCTCGATCCGCTCGGGCCGCTGTCGGTACCGCCCGCCTATGCCTTGCAGATCGCGCCCTGGATGTTCCGGTTCTGGCGCGCCTGTGCGCCGGGCCGCGTCGCCCATTCCACAGCGGCGCAGACAGCGCTGATGGATCTTTCGAAGGCGGAGCTTGAGCCGTTCCTGCAGCAGACCGGCACCGCTGCCATGCTGCGGAAGGATGGCAATCTGCAGGTCTACGAGGGCGAAGCTGAATTGAGGGCCTCGCTCGCCGGCTGGAAGGCGCGGGAAGCGCACGGCGTCGAGTTCCATCACCTGGATGCGGCCGGGATCGCGGAGATCCAACCCGGCCTCGCCCCGCGCTTTACGCATGGCACCTTCACGCCCGGGTGGTATTCCATCGCCGATCCCAAGCTCTATACACTTGCCCTGGCGGATCACTTCCGCGCCATGGGCGGCACGACTGAGCGCGCGGAGGTAACGGCATTGCGTCCCGTCGAGGGCGGCGTCGATGTTGTGAGCACCGGGGGCGGTTCGCGACGTGCCGCGCGGGTGGTCCTGTCGGCAGGCGCCTTTTCCCATCAAGTGACCCGCACGATCGGCGAAAACATTCCGCTCGAAACGGAGCGCGGCTACAACACCACGCTTCCTCTCGAGGCTTTCGATCTGCGAACGCAGATCACGTTCGGTGGCCACGGCTTCGTCGTTACCCGGCTATCGACGGGTATCCGCGTCGGTGGCGCCGTCGAGCTTGGAGGGCTCAAGCTTCCGCCGAACTTCCGTCGCCCAGAGGCGATGCTGGAGAAGGCGCGCAGTTTCCTGCCCGGGCTGGAGCCCCAGGGCGGCGTGCAGTGGATGGGGTTCCGCCCGTCCTTGCCCGACAGCTTGCCCGCCATCGGCCAAGCGCGCGACACGCAGCGGGTGATCTATGCTTTTGGTCATGGCCACCTCGGCCTGACGCAGTCGGCAGGCACCGCGCGGATCGTCGCGGATCTGCTGACAGGCAAGAAGCCCGCCATCGACATCGCGTCCTTCTCGCCGCAAAGATTCTGACGAAGGCCAAAAGCGCGCCAACCGCGATGTTGGTTCGCAACGCCCCCGTTGGTGACCAGTCCTCTCTCCGCTCAAGGCTTCGCGTGAAATGAACCAGTCCGCGCTCGATCGCAGCATTCTCGGCGGCTTCGCCAAAGGTCCAGTCATTGCCACCAAGGAGGCCTTGAGCTTCTGGGGTGGGGTCGACCCGGCGACCGGCAGCGTGATTGACGTGCACCACCCGCTTCACGGGACCTGCCTGACCGGTGGCATCCTGATGATGCCGTCGAGCCGCGGGTCCTGTACGGGTTCCGGTGTTCTCCTCGATCTTGTACTGACAGGGCGTGCACCGGCGGCTTTGGTTTTCTCCGAGGCCGAAGATGTGCTGACGCTCGGCGCGCTAATCGCGTCGGAAATGTTCGGCAAGCCGCTGCCCGTCCTGCGGCTTGGGCCGGAAGCCTTCGCCGCGCTCGCCCGCGCGAAGACCGCTGTGCTCAGCGATACGGCCGTCGTCGCTGACGGGTTGGAGATTCCGATTGCTCCGCCGGCGACCGCTGCGCTCGACCTCACCGCTTCCGATCGCGCCATGCTTGAAGGACGGCAGGGAATCGCCGTGCAGCAGGCCATGCGCATCATCTGCGCGATGGCGGCGCAGCAAGGTGCGCACGGGCTCGTGGATGTTATGCAGGGCCACATCGACGGCTGCATCTACGCCAGCCCGGCAAATCTGACGTTTGCCGAGAAGATGGCCGATATGGGCGCGCGGGTTCGCATACCGACAACCATGAACGCCATCTCCGTGGATCGTGCCAATTGGCAGACGCAAGGCGTACCGTCGACCTTCGGCGCCCCGGCTGCGCGGCTCGCCGATGCCTATGTCCGGATGGGCTGTCGGCCGACTTTCACGTGCTCGCCCTACCTGCTCGACAGCGCGCCAAGGGCGGGCGAATCCATTGCATGGGCGGAATCCAACGCGGTGATCTTCGCCAACACGGTCCTCGGGGCGAGGACGGCAAAGCACCCCGACTTCCTCGATCTCTGCATCGCGCTGACGGCCCGCGCACCGCTCTCCGGCGTCTATCTTGACGAGCACCGGAAGGCTCGGCGGATCATCGATATCGAACTGCCTGAACAGGTCGATGACGCCTTCTGGCCGCTGATCGGCTATCTCGCGGGTCGCGGGGCGCCGGACCGCATTCCGCTTCTGCGCGGTCTTGGCCCCGCCCAGCCGACGCAGGACGATCTCAAGGCTCTGTGCGCCGCCTTCGGCACCACGTCTGCGGCGCCCATGCTGCATGTCGAAGGTGTTACGCCCGAAGCTGCTGGCGCTGCGCGGGACGATGCCGATCGTGCATCGATCTCCCGCACCGACATGGCTGCGGCCTGGACGGTTCTGAATGGCGGGCCTGAAGAGGTGGAACTCGTCGCTATCGGCAGCCCGCATGCCTCCTTGTCCGAGTGCCGCGCTTTGGCGGAGGTTCTGGCTGGCCGCCGCCGGCATGCCGACGTCGCGGTGATCGTCACAGCCGGTCGTCAGGTCATCAGTGATGCCCGCAACGAAGGCCTGCTCGGCAGGCTGGAGGAAGCGGGCGTGCAGGTTTTGCCTGATCTTTGCTGGTGCTCGATTTCCGAGCCGCTATTCCCGACGCACACGCGTGCCCTGATCACGAATTCGGGCAAATATGCTCATTACGGTCCCGGACTTTCGGGGCGGGCCGTTCGTTTTTCCAATCTTGCCGATTGCGTCACGGCGGCCCTGACGGGCCGCGTCGCCGCCCGGCTCCCCGAGTGGCTTTCCTGAGGAGGTATTATGCGCAGCACCAAGACCATCCATGTGATTTCCGCCCATGCGGAAGGCGAGGTGGGCGATGTCATCGTCGGCGGCGTCACGCCCCCTCCGGGGGAAACGATCTGGGAGCAGAGCCGCTGGATCGCCCGGGACGGGACGTTGCGCAATTTTGCGCTGAACGAACCGCGCGGCGGCGTCTTCCGTCACGTCAACCTGCTGGTGCCCCCAAAGCATCCCGATGCCGATGCCGCCTTCATCATCATGGAGCCGGAAGACACGCCGCCGATGTCCGGATCGAATTCGATCTGCGTGTCCACGGTGTTGCTGGACAGCGGCATCCTGCCAATGCAGGAGCCGGTCACTGAGATCACTCTGGAGGCCCCCGGTGGCCTTGTTCGCGTACGTGCCGAGTGCCACAACGGCAAGGCCGAGCGGATCTTCGTACAGAACCTACCGAGTTTCGCGGAGCGGCTGGATGCGAAGCTGGAGGTCGAGGGCCTGGGCACGTTGACCGTCGACACGGCCTATGGCGGCGATAGTTTCGTCATCGTTGATGCGGCCGCTATGGGCTTCAGCCTGTCGCCTGACGAGGCGCATGATATTGCCAAGCTCGGTGTGCGCATCACCAATGGCGCCAATGCCGCACTCGGATTTCATCACCCTGAGAATCCGGATTGGAAGCACTTTTCCTTCTGCCTTTTCGCCGGTCCCGTAGAGTGCACCGCCGAGGGCCTGCGTGCCGGCGCAGCGGTTGCGATCCAGCCCGGCAAGGTCGACCGCTCGCCGACCGGCACGGCGCTGTCGGCGCGCATGGCCGTGCTGCACGCGCGTGGTCAAATGAAGCTCGAAGATCGTCTGACGGCTGTCTCGTTGATCGGCTCCACCTTCTCCGGCCGCATTGTCGGCACCACGGAAGTGGGCGGCCGCCCGGCCATCCTGCCGGAAATTTCCGGCCGCGCCTGGATCACCGGCACGCATCAGCACATGCTCGACCCATCGGACCCCTGGCCGGAGGGCTACCGCCTCACCGACACCTGGGGCGCCCGCTGAACGTAAAGGAGGCCTGCCCGACGGCGGGCCTTCTTTCCAGAACTCGCTTGCTCAACGATCCATGTGATAGCAGGCAGCAGTCTGCCCTGGCCGAACCTGCTCCGTTGACGGCATTTCCTTGCGGCATATATCCGTCGCCTTCCAGCAGCGCGGAGAAAACACACAGCCCGGGGGCGGATTGAGCGGAGAGGGAGGATCGCCCTGAAGCCGGATGCGCTGACGGTTCCGCGCGAGCTTCGGGTCGGGCACCGGTGCGGCCGAGAAGAGGGCCTGTGTGTAGGGATGCGCTGGCCGGTCGAACACGGTGGCGCAATCACCGGCCTCGACCACCTTGCCGAGATAGAGCACCAGAACGTCGTCGGAGATCAGCCGGACAACCGAAAGATCGTGGCTGATGAAGATCAGCGTCAGCCCGAATTCCTTCCGGAGCTTGCGCAGGAGGGTGATCACCTGCCCCTGGATCGACACGTCGAGCGCCGAAACGGGCTCGTCGCAGATGATGAGCTTCGGTCGCGTCACGACAGCGCGGGCGATGCCAATACGCTGTGCCTGGCCACCCGAGAACTCGTGCGGATAGCGGTTGATCATCTCCGGCACTAGGCCGACGGCACTCATGATTTCCCGTACGCGTGCCAGCCGCTCCGCTTTCGTGAGCTTCGGTTCGAAGACGGTGAGCGGTTCGGCAATAATGTCGCCGACGGTCATACGCGGGTCGAGGGAGGCGATCGGATCCTGAAAGATGATCTGCATGTCGCGGCGAGCGGCACGCATTTCCTCGTTCGACAGGTCGAGTAGGTTGCGCCCCTGCCACAGGATGCGGCCCTTCTGCGACTTCAGGAGACGCAGGATCGAGCGGCCGAGCGTCGACTTGCCGCAACCGGACTCGCCGACGATGCCGAGCGTCCGGCCCTCTCTCAGGTCGAAGCTGACGTTGTTCACGGCGGTCAGCAGCGTCGGCGGTTTGAAAAAGCTCTTTGACGCAATCTCGAACTGGGTGGTGAGGTTCTCGACTCTCAAAAGCGATCGGTCAGCCATGGTTCAGAACCTCCTCACGGCGCGGGAAGGGATGAAAGCAGGCCGCGGAATGGCCTTGCGCCAGCATCTCGAGCTTCGGCGACGTGTCGATGCAATCGTTCTGCACCAGGGGACAGCGCGGCGAGAAGCTGCAACCCTTCGGCAGGTGTTGAAGATTGGGTGGGCGGCCGGGGATGACGGCGAGCTGATCGACGTCCTGGTCGGGCCGGGGGATCGAGGCGTGCAGCGCCGCTGTATACGGATGCGCTGGTACCTCGAAGAGCTCGTCGACCGGCGCTTCCTCGACGATCCGCCCGGCATACATGACGGCCACCCGGTCCGCGAGGCCCGCAACGACGCCCAGATCATGGGTAATCATGACAAGAGCCGTGTTCATTTCCGCCGTCAGATCGTTAAAGAGATCGAGGATCTGCGCCTGGATCGTTACATCAAGCGCCGTCGTCGGTTCGTCGGCGATGAGCAGCTTCGGTTTGGTCAGCAGCGCCATGGCAATTACGATGCGCTGGCGCATGCCACCTGACAGCTCATGTGGGTAGAGGTTGAAGCGCCGCGACGGGTCGGGAATGCCGACACGCTTGAGCATATCCAGCGCCTCGGCAGAGGCGGCCCGCGCCGTAAAGCCGCGGTGGACTTCCAGCTGTTCCGTCAATTGGCGGGAAATCCGCAGCGACGGATTGAGCGCCGTCATGGGGTCCTGGAACACCATGGCCATGTCTTTTCCGCGGAGATGGTCGAGCTCGCGCGGTTTCAGCGCCAACACGTCCTTTCCTTCGAGCAGCGCCTTGCCGCTGGTGCGGCCGTTCTTGGCGAGCAGCCCCATGACGCCGAGGAAGGTCTGGCTCTTGCCCGATCCGGATTCGCCCACGATCGCCACGCGCTCGCCGCGCCGGATCGAAAGGTTCATGTTCGACACGGCTTTCACCTCGCCATCCGGCGTCGCAAAGGTGATTGAATAGTCTCTCAGTTCGAGAAGCGTATCGTTTTTGGTTTCTTGTTGCATTCTATCGATCCTTCGGGTCGAACGCGTCGCGCAGGCCGTCGCCGATGAAAAGCAGGCTCATCAGCAGGGCGACGAGGAAACAGGCCGGGAAGATCAAGAGCCACGGCATGCTTTCCATGGCGTCGGTGCCCTCGGCGATCAGCGTGCCGAGCGAGGTCAGCGGTTCCTGAACGCCGAAGCCAAGATAGGACAGGAAGCTCTCTGTCGCGATGATTTCGGGGACAGTCAGCGCGGCAAAGATCACGACCGGCCCGACGAGGTTCGGAATGATGTGTTTGAGGATGATCTTGAACGGCTTCTGACCGGACGCGCGGGCGGCTTCGATGAACTCGCGCTGCTTGATCGAGAGTGTTTGTCCGCGCACGATTCGCGCCATGGTCAGCCATTCCAGCGCACCGATTGCTGCAAACAGCAGGTAGACGTTGCGGCCGAACACCACCATCAGCAGGATCACGAAGAGAATGTAGGGCAGCGCATACATGATATCGACGAAGCGCATCATGATCGCATCGAGCCTGCCGCCGATATAGCCGGAGACTGCTCCATACAGTACGCCGATCACCACCGAAACGATGGTGGCGGTCGCCGCAACCGCCAGCGAAACACGGGTGCCGTAAAGCACGCGCGCAAGTAGGTCTCGGCCATTCGGATCGGTTCCGAAATAGTGGCCACTCTCCATATCCGGCGGCATCCGGAAAGCCGCCCAATCCGGTTCCTCATAGTCGAACGGAATGAGGTACGGGCCCAGAAACGCGGCCAGGATCAGGAGGACGAGAACAATAATGGCAACGACGGCTGCCTTGTTGCGGGAAAGACGACGCAAGGCATCGCCGGTCAGCGAGCGGCTCTTGTGGGAGAGCCCTTCGGCCTCGAGAAGTTCGGCCGCGAGCAGCTCTCTCTTTGCGGGATTGAGGATCATCGATTTCTCACTTTCGGATCGAGCCACGCATAAGCGATGTCGACGAGAAGGTTCAGAAAGACGATCAGGACCATGTAGAAGATGACCGTGCCAAGAACCATGCCGTAGTCGCGGTTCAACGCTGCGTTGACAAAATAGCGGCCGATGCCGGGCAATCCGAAGATGCTCTCGACAACGAGTGAACCAGTGAGGAGGTAACTCGCGGCCGGACCGAGATAGGAAACAACCGGCATCATGGCAGGCTTCAGCGCGTGACGCATCACGGTCAACCGCGGACCGATGCCCTTGGCCTTGGCGGTGCGGATGTAGTTCTGGTTCATCACTTCGATCATCGAGCCGCGGGTCATGCGCGAGATGCGACCCGCATGCGGCAATGCCAGCACGACGATCGGGATGACGAGGTACTTGAACGAGCCGTCACCCCATCCGCCGACAGGCAGCCAGCCGAGACGGATGCCGAAAATCAGCTGCAGGATGGGCGCGATCAGAAAGTTCGGAAGAACCAGGCCGACGAGAATGACCAGGCCGAGGAGATAGTCAGGCGCCTTATTCTGATAAAGCGCCCCAAGACAGCCGACGGTCACGCCGATGAGGATGGCAAGGATGAAGGCGAGGCCACCAATCGTGAACGTGTAGGGCAGGCCGATCATGATCTGCTGGGCAACGGTAAAGTCTTCGTTGGCAAACGATGGCCCAAGGTCGCCCTTCAACACGTCGAATAGGTAGATCAGGTATTGGTCGATCAGCGGCTTGTCGAGATTGTAGTGAGCCGCGAGGTTCTTCAGGATCACCGGCGGCAATGGCCGTTCGCCATCGAATGGGCCGCCGGGAGCAAGGCGCAAGACAAAAAAGCTGAGTGTAACGGCGATCCACATGACGGGGATCGTCGACAGCAGACGACGGAGTGCGTATTTGATCATGGTTTTGGATCGGCCCTTCCCACAGCAGGCGGGAAGGGCCGGCGTTCCTTATTCTTTGATCGACAGCCAGCGCGTGCGATGGATGTCCTGAATATTGTCTTCGAAGCCCTGAACCTTCGGCGAGACGACATTCTTCGAGACGTAGTAGTACAGCGGAATGGCGGCGGTGTCGTCGAGCGCAAGCCGCTCAGCCTTCTTAAAGATCTCGGCGCGCGTTTTCAGGTCGGTCTGAGCGTTGGCCTCCTTGATCAGCTTGTCATATTCCGGATTGCTCCAGCGGCCGTAGTTCATCGAGACGCCGGAAACGAGCAGGCCGAGGAAGTTGTCCGGATCGTTATAGTCCGCGATCCAGCCGGCGCGGCCGATCTCCACCTGACCATGCTGCATTTCGTCGTAATGCACCTTGGTTTCGGTGTTGTAGAGCTCGATCTGAACGCCGAGCGGCTTCCACATCGAGGCGATGGCGACCGCCACGCGCTTGTGGTTGTCGTTGGTGTTGTAGCGAAGCTGTGCCTTCAGCGGGTGGTCAGGTCCGAAACCTGCTTCCTTAAGCAGCTTCTTCGCCTCTTCAACCTTCTCCTTGTATGGCATGTCCTTCCAGCTGATATAGGCTGGATCGCCGTAGTTGGCCGTTCCCGGCGGCACCCAGGAGTAAGCCGGCAGTTCGCCGGTGCCGAGAATCTTCGGGCCGATCACTTCGCGGTTGACGGCCATCGAGAGGGCCTGACGGACGCGCTTGTCGTCGAATGGCGGCTTCGTGGCATTGAGGACGTAGTAGTAGCTCGCGAGGAATGGCGTGACGTGCGCCTGACCCGGCAGGTTCTTCTTCATCCACTCGTATTGATCGGTCGGGAAGTCGGTCATGATGTCGAACTCGCCGGCGCGATAGCGCTTCAGAGCCGCTTCCTGGTCTTCCAGGGTGAAGAACTTGACGCCGTCGATCTTCAGGTCCTTCTCGCCGTAGTACTGGTCGTTCTTGACGGTCGTGACGGACGCGCCCGGGATCCATTCGGTCGGCTTATACGGACCGTTGGTGACGATGTTGCCGATCTTGACCCAGTCATTGCCCTTCGCCTCGACCACGTGCTTCGGCAACGGATAGGCGGTGTAGTGCATCAGCGAGTTGACGAAGTAGGGCGTCGGGTTCTCGAGCGTGATCTCGAGCGTCTTGTCGTCGATCGCCTTGACGCCGAGTTGGCTGAAATCGGTGATCTCGCCCTTGTTGATCTTCTCCGCGTTCTTGATCGTGAACTGCAGATAGGCGTATTCCGCGGCATTCTTCGGATCGAGAAGGCGCTGGAAGGCGAAAACGAAATCCCCAGCGGTCACCGGCTGGCCGTCCGACCACTTGATACCGTCGCGCAGCTTAAAGGTATAGACCTTGCCGTCCGGCGAGACAGTCCAGCTTTCGGCCTGGCCCGGGATTGGATCGTCCTTCGGGTCTTCCGTTACGAGGCCCTCGAAGATGTCGCCTGCAATGCGGTTCTCATAGTCGCTCGACAGCTTCTGGGGGTCGAGCGACTGCGGGTCGCCACCATTGTGGATATTGAGCGTCGCTGCATGCGCCGACACGGCCAGCAGTGAGCCAAACACTGCTGAAGCCAGGAATTTTTTCGTAAGGAAGTTCATTTGGGGGCCACCTTTCTAGGCTTTGCGCCTTTTATTAGTCGTTTGTTCCCGTGACCAGTTACGTTCAGGTCAATGCGCAACCTATCGTAAAGGTCTGGCGTTGCAAGCCCCCAAATGAATGAGCGAACGACGCTTCCTGAGGCTGTGATTTTTGGCCTCCATCCCATCACCAGGCCCCAGAATGGGCGATTTTTCGCAGCAGCGAGGCATTTCGATCGAATAGGCGTGTTGCGCGAGTAGCAATTGGTGGTTGAATAAACTGACTCTAGCCGGCTTAGCTTTTGACGCCTTTGCGGTGAATTGCATTGATAAATCAATGGCGAATGCGTCCATTTGGCGGCTGTTTGCGACATGTGGTCGCCATCGATTTTTGAAATGTTGCGTTGTCCCCGGAGGTCCCATGAGAGACCAGGCCAAAATCATCCAAAGGGACTCAGAGAATCATGATCCGAACAAGGCCCCGCCTGTCTATGAACCAGGCGCCGCCCGAACGATACCCGCACCTGAGCTCCACGTCGTTGACGGCAGGTTTAAAAAAGCCCTTCTGTAGGACAGGGCGTGTGAGCCTGGAAAAGTAGAGCGATGCTGGTCAGCATCGCTCTACGCCAATCTCAAAGAATCTGCAGCGTCGGGATCGCCACCACGAAACGTCCGTCCCATGCTCGGATGTAGTCGTTCGATCTGACGATCTCTTCTGTAAGATTCCAGGGCAGGATAACGAGATAGTCCGGCTTTGCGACTTCGATATGGCTCGGCGCATAGACAGGAATATGGCTTCCCGGCAACAACTTGCCCTGCTTGATGTCGCTGCGATCGACGACAAAGGCGATGTCGTCGGCGCTGACGCCGCAGACGTTCAGGAACGTGTTGCCCTTGGCTGCGGCGCCATAGGCGGCGACCGTTTTGCCTTCGGCCTTCGCACGACGAAGGAAGTCTTTGAACGCCTCGCACACACCCTCGATCCGGGTACCAAACCGTTCGTAGGTCGCCATCTCCTTGAGGCCGAAAGCCTCTTCCTTTGCACGGAGCGCAAGCAGCCTGTCCGTCACAGCGCGGGTGCCTTCCGCCTTTTGAGCGAAGATGCGCAGCGAACCGCCATGCGTCGGAATTTCCTCGACATCGAAGACCTTCAGCCCGCAGGCGCCGAAAATGCGCTCGACCGCGAGCAGCGACATGTATGAGTAATGTTCGTGATAGATCGTGTCGAATTGGATGCCATCGATCATCGTCAGAAGATGCGGGAATTCGAATGTCGAGACGCCGTCCGGCTTCAATAGGATCGCAAAACCACTGACGAAATCGGCGATATCAGGCACGTGCGCGAGGACATTATTGGCGGCCGTCGCGTCGGCGCGTACGCCGCCCTCGACCAGCGCCTTAGCGGTTTCCCTGCCGAAGAAGGCCACCTTGGTCGCCACGCCGCGGGCTTCCGCGATCTTCGCAGCGTTGGCGGCCGGCTCCACGCCGAGCACCGAGATGCCTTTGGCTGCGAAATATTGCAGGAGATAGCCGTCATTCGACGCGACTTCGACAACTGTCGAATCCGCCGAAAGTCCGAAGCGTTCCGTCATCATCTCGGCATAGCGCTTGGCATGCTCGAGCCAGCTGGTCGAGAACGAAGAGAGGTAAGCGTAGTCGGCGTTGAAGATTTCGTCCGCCGGCACGTTCTCGGTCGTCTGGACCAGAAAGCACTCCGAGCAGACCATGACCTTCAACGGGAACGCGCGCTCTTTGGCGATCGCTGCCGCGTCCGGCAGAAAGGAGTTGGACCACGGTGTCGATCCAAGATCCGCGACAACGGTCGTCAGCGGCGCTGAGCAGAAACGGCATTGGTGAGACATGTGGTTAGGAGCCTTTCGTGAAAGCATCAATCTGGCCCGCGACGAGCGAGAACACGTCTTCGCCCCGGCGCCATTGATCGTACCAGCGTGCAGCCCAGTCTATCGCCTCGGCTTGGCTCAGCCTTGCCCGCCACGCCAGGCAGCGATAGGCTTCGGCAGGATCGAGACCAAGCGCATGCATCTCTCGCGGCTTGTCTGACGCCGAGGTGTCCTGCCAGTTCTGTCCGAGCCCCATGGCTGCTTGGACCGATGAGGCGACAACGCCGACGGGGATTTGAGCTTCGCCGGGCGATGGGCCGAAATTAAGCGCGTCTGCCGATGCCGTGCCGGCATACAGGGCCTCGCAGAACAGGAAATAGCCGTTTAGGCAATCGAGCACATGCTGCCATGGGCGCGTTGCAAGTGGGCTGCGGATATCAAGAATCTGTCCGGCAATGGCGGCACGGACGATGTCGGGAACCAGGCGGTTCTCCGAGAAGTCGCCGCCGCCGAGCACGTTTCCGCCGCGTGCCGTGCCGACATGCACTCCCTTCTGGTGGAAAAAGGAATCCCGATAGGTCGCGGTAGCGATCTCGGCTGCGGCCTTCGAGCCGGAGTAGGGGTCATGCCCGCCAAGTCGATCCGTTTCGACGAAATGCCGTCCGCTTTCGTCGTTGCTGTAGACCTTGTCGGTCGTCACGACGAGGATGGCCCTAAGCGCCTCTAGCGGACGCGCTGCCTCGAGCAGGCGTATCGTTCCCATGACGTTGACATCGAACGTATCAACCGGCTCGAGATAACTGCGTCGCACCAGCGGCTGCGCGGCCATATGCAGGATGATATCGGGATTGCACTCGCTGAGCGCCTCCGTGAGCCTCGTTCCGTTGCGAATATCGCCGATCGTTTCGGCAGCCAGTCCGGCGGGGCCTGCCAGTGCATGCAGCGATGGTGTCGCCGCCGGCGCGAGCGCATAGCCTGTTACCTCAGCGCCAAGCCGTGCAAGCCATATCCGCGCCCACGTCCCCTTGAAGCCGGTATGGCCTGTCAGGAAGACGCGCTTGCCTGACCAGAAACGCTGATCCGGCAGCCGGCTCATGACCAGACTTTCCACGGCGCATGGCCGCTCTGCCAGAGCTCCTCGAGCTGGTTCTTGTCCCGCAGCGTATCCATTGGGCGCCAGAAGCCGTCATGCGGGAAGGCCATCAACTGGCCGTCGCTGGCAAGTCCTTCAAGCGGCGCACCCTCAAACGGAATGAGATCTCCCTCGATGCGATCCAGCACCGTGCGGTTGAGCACGAAGAAACCGCCATTGATGCGTCCGTTGTCGCCTGCTGGCTTCTCGGTGAAGCTCTTGACCTGCCCGCCCTCGGTCAGCAGCGCGCCATAGCGTCCGGGGGGCACGACGCTGGTCACCGTTGCCTCGCGTCCGTGGCTTCGGTGGAATTCGGTCAACGCCTTGATGTCGACATCGGCAACGCCGTCGCCATAAGTCAGACAAAACGTATCATCGAGATAGTTGGCGACACGTTTCAGGCGTCCGCCGGTCATCGAACCCTCGCCTGTTTCCACAAGCGTCACGCGCCAAGGCTCGGCCTTGGTGGCGTGATAGGTGGTCTCGCCGCGCTCCATGTCGAAGGTCACGTCCGCCGAATGCAGGATGTAGTTGGCGAAGTATTCCTTGATCATGTAGCCGCGATAGCCAAGGCAGATCACGAAATCGTTGAAGCCGAAATGGCTGTAGATCTTCATGATGTGCCAAAGAATCGGTCGCCCCCCGATCTCGATCATCGGCTTCGGTCGCAGGTGGCTCTCTTCGGAAATGCGGGTACCGTATCCACCCGCGAGAATGACGATCTTCATAGCAGTGTTACCTAGGCTCGACGCCGAAGAAAACCATCCGGCGCGACAGTTACCATCAGTTTGCTTTCAAAGTCGCGATCGATCTCGAATTCCGAATGCGACTTGAGATAGGTGTGTACAGCCGTTTTCGGATTATCGCCGACATTCCAAGGACGATCGGCAAAAAAGCCTGGCGGCAGATCTTCGACGAAGGTATCGAAAACGACACAGTAGCAGTCGGGGGTAACGAGCGGCGCGTAGGCTTCGAGTTCCGCCAGAACATGCTCATGAGTGTGCATCGAATCGAGGCAGACCATTACGCGTTCGTAGCCGCGTGCCATCGCCTTGACCTGATCGACGACGTCACGGGCAATCGACGAGCCCTGCAGCATCGAAATTCTGCTGGACATCGGATGAGCTTCGATCGCCGCCCTGTTATGGGCACGGATGTCGATATCGATGCCGATGACCTTCCGCTTTGATACCTTCGGGTCGATCGTAGCTCCCGTGGCGATCGCGTCACACATGTCAAGCATTGCGAGGAGCGAAGCACTCAGAACCAGCGAGCCGCCATGCGCAATGCCGGTTTCGATGATGAGGTCTGGCCGCGTGCGCCAGACCAACTCCTGCACTGCCTGGATATCCTGCGGGTACTGGATGATCGGGCGGCCCAACCAATCGAAGTTATAGACATAACGCTTATCCATAGACAGTTCGCGCCAATGGCGGGATGCCTTCTGGAAGTCGACGTCTGCGTTGTAGGTGGCAGCTGTTGCTGCTCGCTCGTCCATGAATTGCTTGATGGGATCCATATGAAATCCTCTGTTGCCGCCGTGTTCGTGCGCGGATCCTAAAATGTTGCGGACGAATGTTCCAGAATCGTCGAAATCCGCTGCAACACGGGTTGTGGGTGAAAGTCAAACTCCTCGCGTATGCGACTCGTAGCAATTGGCGGGAAGCTGCTCATGGGAGCGTTGTCGTCTACCGAAAAAGAGCAACCGGTCTGTGTCGAGATTGCTGAGATCCATTGGGCGTGACTGATCTGCATGCCACTTGCGACATTGTAGATCTTGTGCCGCCCTGCCAGGCTGATGCGGAGCAATAGAGCCGCAACATCGTCTATCCAGATGTAGTCTTTGGAGGAGTTGAGGTCGGTCTTGAGCTGGATATGGCCACTTGCTCCTTCGCGGCACAGAGCGCCTGCGAAGCTCTCTGTCGCTGCAGTTTGCGGCCCCACCACATTGGATAGCCGTGCGATCCGAACGTTGGTTCGTCCGCTGGCCAAGCATACCGCCTCACCGGCCAGCTTCGAAATGTTGTAAAGGTCGGATGGATCCTCGGGCAAAACTGAAAGCGACCTATCCTCCGATGTATCCGAACTGCGGACGTAAACGCGCGTGGAGGAAAGATAAAGGAATGACTTGAAGTCCGCCTGCCTGAGGAGGTCCGCTGCGACGCTGACATGCGCTTCAATTGTGTCAAACGGCCGCTCTCGAAAATCCGCCGTTAGGCCGATGGCGTAGATAACGTGCGCCCCATTGCAGGCATCCACCAGGGACTGGGAGCGATCGGGCACGAGAGCAGTATGCCCCAATCCTGTGAGGTAGCGCGCCACGTGGCTGCCGACAAAGCCAGTTCCTCCCAGAATGGAAAAGTTCAATTTCGCTGCCCCACGACCTTCAGCGGATTGCCCGCGCAAACGGTAAACGGCGCCACTTCGCCGCGAACCAATGATCCGGCTGCGATCACACAGCCTTGACGCAAGATCGCTCCATCCAGGATAACGCAGTTTGCGCCAATCCAGACATCATCCTCGACAATGATACCTCCCCGGCTCGGCAGAAATCCCTGCTCCCGAATCAGTTTCCCGCTATCCTTATAGGCATGGTTGACGGGCGCAAACGTGCAGTTAGCGGCAATAAGAACATTGTCTGAAATCGAGATGCCGTTACCGGTGTAGAACACGCAACCGCTGTTGACGTAGGAGAAACGTCCGATCTGGAGATCTCCCGTTCCACCGGCCGGCTTGATCTTGACGAAGCTGTCGATCATGGATCCTTCACCGATGGAAATCGAAGTTCCTCGTGTTGAATCCTCGATATCGGCCAAGGCACTTATCCGTGCCGTGGGATGGATAATGATCACAGCGTTTCTCGTTCTCGATTCGCGCAGGGGACTGCTCGCTTATACAGATGTGCGTAGCCAACTCAATGGTCTGAGGCGAACTTGGTGTACGTCTTGAATTGCCGGCGCTATGGAGTATGACGCTAGATAGCGTGCTTGCTTCTCGGTCGCGAACAGATGTCCCGTTTCACCCGCATCCCCACTGCCCTCAGCAACCTCGTCGTCATCGAGCGTCAGCGCCTCGGCGATGAGCGCGGCTTCTTCTCGCGTTTCTTCTGCACTAAGGAGCTTTCCGATTTCGGCGTCGGCTGCATCGCGCAGATCAATCACACGATGACACAGGCAAAGGGGGCCATTCGCGGGATGCATTTCCAGCAGGCCCCGCACGACGAGGCGAAATTCGTCTCCTGCCTCGCCGGAGCCGTGTTCGATGTGGCTGTCGATCTGAGGCCGGGTTCGCCGACCTATCGCCAATGGCATGGTGAGGTTCTCTCCGGCGAGAACGCTCGTTCGATGATGATCCCGCCTGGTTTTGCCCATGGCTTCCAGACGCTGACCGAAAACTGCGAGCTGATCTATCTGCACGACAAGCCTTACGCGCCGGGGGCCGAAGGCGGGGTCAACGCGCTCGACCCCAGGATCGCGATAGCCTGGCCGTTGCCCGTCGCGCAGATGTCCGAGCGGGATCGCAACTTCCCGATGCTCTAGGAAGCGCTGCGGCTGTCGGTACGTTTGCCGTTCGCGGCTGTTAGGTTTGACGCCGGACTGCCTGCCGCTAGATTGAGCATGACGAATGGAGGACGTGATGAGCGAAGTCATTCTGCCTTGGGAGGGCGGCTGCCGATGCGGCCGCGTGCGACTGAAGATCAGCGCCAAGCCGCTGCTGACCATGGCCTGCCATTGCACGGGTTGCCAGAAGATGTCGTCGAGCGCCTATTCGCTGAGCGCCGCGATTCCGGCGGAAGGTTTTGCGATCACGGAAGGGGAGCCCGTGATCGGCGGTCTGCACGGTGCCGAGGCGCATCACTATTTCTGTGGCCACTGCATGACGTGGATGTTCACACGGTCGGAGGGAATGGATTGGTTCGTGAACCTTCGTCCGACGATGCTGGACGATCCGCGCTGGTTCAAACCGTTTATCGAAACCTGGACGCGCGAAAAGTTGCCCTTTGCCGAAACCGGCGCCGTCCGCAGCTATGAGGCGCTGCCCGAGATGGACGCCTATGAAGGATTGGTGAAGGAGTACATGGCCTGCAACTGAGGCAAGGCGGGATCATGTAGCAGCCCGGCCATGCGTCGCGCCGGCCGGGCTGAAAATGGTTCCTTACTCGTCGCCCATCTTGAGCGCAGCGATAAAGGCTTCCTGCGGGATCTCAACCTTGCCGAACTGGCGCATGCGCTTCTTACCTTCCTTCTGTTTTTCCAGAAGCTTGCGCTTGCGGGTGGCGTCGCCGCCGTAGCACTTCGCCGTCACGTCCTTGCGCAGCGCCGAGATGGTCTCGCGGGCAATGACGTTGCCGCCGATCGCTGCCTGGATCGGAATCTTGAACATGTGCTTTGGGATCAGCTCCTTCAGCCGCTCGCACATGTCGCGGCCACGCTTTTCGGCGGCGGCGCGGTGTACCAGCATCGAGAGAGCGTCGACCGGCTCGCCGTTGACGAGGATCGACATCTTTACGAGGTTGCCGGCGCGATAGCCTTCGAGGTGATAGTCGAAGGACGCGTAGCCCTTCGAAATCGACTTCAGACGGTCGTAGAAGTCGAAGACGACTTCGTTGAGCGGCAGTTCGTAGGTCACCATCGCGCGGGTGCCGACATAAGTGAGTTCGGTCTGGATGCCGCGGCGGTCCTGGCAGAGCTTGAGGATGCCGCCGAGATAGTCGTCGGGCGTCATGATCGTCGCCTTGATCCAGGGTTCGCGAATCTCGTCAATCTTGACGACATCGGGCATGTCGGCAGGGTTGTGCAGCTCGCGCTCGCTGCCGTCCGTCATCGTCAGCTGGTAAACGACCGAAGGCGCGGTGGCAATCAGGTCGAGATTGAATTCACGTTCAAGGCGTTCCTGGATGATTTCGAGGTGCAGCAGGCCGAGGAAGCCGCAGCGGAAACCGAAGCCGAGGGCAGCCGACGATTCCATCTCGAAAGAGAAGGACGCATCGTTGAGGCGAAGCTTGCCCATGGCCGCGCGCAGGTCTTCGAAATCGGCCGCATCGACCGGGAAGAGGCCGCAGAAAACCACAGGCTGGGCCGGCTTGAAGCCGGGCAGGGCTTCGGCGGTCGGGCGCTTGTCCTCGGTGATTGTATCGCCGACGCGGGTATCGGCGACTTCCTTGATCGAGGCGGTGATGAAGCCGATCTCGCCGGGGCCGAGGCTGTCGGCATTGACCATCTTCGGCGTCAGTACGCCGACGCGCTCCACCTGGTACTTGGCATCCGTGCCCATCATGCGGATCGTCTGACCCTTGGTCAGCACGCCGTCGATGACACGGACAAGAACCATGACGCCGAGATAGGTGTCGTACCAACTGTCGACGAGCAGTGCCTTCAGCGGCGCCTTTTCGCCGCCGGGGCTCGTTGGCGCCGGCAGCTTCTGCACGATCGCTTCCAAAACGTCGGGGATGCCGAGGCCGGTCTTTGCCGAAATAAGCACTGCTTCGGAGGCATCGATGCCGATCACTTCCTCGATCTGTTCCTTGATGCGGTCAGGCTCGGCCGCCGGCAGGTCGATCTTGTTGAGGACAGTGACCAGCTCGTGGTTGTTGTCGATTGCCTGATAAACGTTTGCAAGCGTCTGCGCCTCGACCCCTTGGCTGGCATCGACGACGAGCAGCGAGCCTTCGCAGGCAGAGAGTGAACGGGAGACTTCGTAGGCGAAGTCGACGTGGCCGGGCGTGTCGATCAGGTTCAGGATATAGGTTTCGCCATCCTTGGCCTTGTAGTGCAGGCGCACCGTCTGGGCCTTGATGGTGATGCCGCGCTCGCGCTCGATATCCATGTTGTCAAGCACCTGCTCGGACATCTCGCGCTCGGCCAGGCCGCCGGTCGATTGGATCAGGCGGTCGGCAAGCGTGGATTTGCCGTGGTCGATGTGGGCCACGATCGAGAAGTTGCGGATATGGGAAAGCGGAGTCGTCGGATTGGTGCTCATGCGCGCCATATAGCAGCGCCGCCCCTTGCCGCAAAGCGGAAAAGCAGGAGTTCGTTTACGATAAATGACTGTTTCTCGGACGGAAACGCAGCGCTTGATTCCATCATCAGACTATGCATTTCTATTATAGTGGAGAAAGTGGATTCGGTGATGGATCAGGGATTGGAAATCGCGATCGGCGTTCGCATCCGCAAGCTGCGAGTGCAGAAGAAGCTGACGCTGGATGATCTCGCCAACGAGTCGGGCGTCAGCCGCGCAATGATCTCGCGTATCGAGCGCGGCGAGGCGAGCCCGACCGCGTCGCTGCTGGCGCGGGTCTGCGCAGCACTCGGTCTATCGCTTTCCGCCTTCTTTGCAGAGGAGGGCGAGGTTTCGCCGCTGTCGCGCCGGCAGGAACAGCAGGTCTGGCGGGATCCGGAGACGGGTTATGTCAGACGCTCCGTCTCGCCGCCGGGAACCGCCTCGGACGTCGATATCGTCGACGTCGAATTCCCAGCCGGTGCCCGCGTCAGTTTCCCGCCGCATGCGGCCAGTAGCGGCATGATGCAGCATATCTGGCTGTTTGATGGCGAAATGGAGATGACGACAGGCGAAACGGTCTACCGTCTCCTGCCTGGCGACTGCCTGTTCATGCCGGTCAGCGAAGGCCATGTTTTTCACAACCCCGGCAACACTCCCGCCCGCTATTGCGTCGTGCTCGACAGGCGCGGGCGCTAATTCATTTCATTGGAGAAAATGATGACAGCAATAATTCGCCTGCTTGATGCGGCAGAAGCCCGAACGGCGATTCCTGACCTTTGCGAGGTGCTGACCGATTGCGTGAATGGCGGCGCCTCGGTCGGCTTCATGCAACCCTACACCAACGCCGATGCCGAACCTTATTGGCAGGGCGTCGCCGATGCCGTTGCGTCAGGCGCGACGCTGCTCCTCGTGGCCGAGATCGACGGCAGGGCCGTCGGCACGGTGCAGGTCGGGGCGGCGCAGATGCCGAACCAGCCGCATCGTGGCGATCTGAAGAAGCTGCTGGTGCATCGCTCCGCTCGCGGCAAGGGACTGGCGCGCCTGCTGATGGATGCCGCGGAACGCGAAGCCGCCGGGCGCGGCAAGACGCTGCTCGTGCTCGACACGGCAACCGGCAGTAACGCCGAGGCGATCTATCTGCGGCTTGGCTGGCAGCGGGTCGGTGTCATCCCGGATTATGCTCTGTGGCCGGAAGGCGGCCTCTGCGCTACGACGCTTTTCTACAAACGTGTTGCTTGAAATCGCCTAGGCGGGCTTGCGCTGCGGGTCGTCGAGCGCGGGATTGTAGAACAGCGATAGCGTCAGGCTCCTAGCGATCCGTTCGGCGGTCGCCATGAACCAGGCTTTGGCATCCAGGCTCGGGGCGATATCGCTAAGCGTCTCGGAAAACAGCGCCAGCCATTGCGGGAAGAGATCGGGTGACATGTTCGCAACACCGGTATGCGCCTGAACCGGCTTGCCGCCATAGGCGCCACTGCGGAACGCGACAGACGACCAGAAGCTCTTCATCTTCTGCATATGCTCGGGCCAACGGCCGGAAAGCCGGGCGTCGAACACCGGTCCAAGCGTCGGATGCTGCAGCACGCGGCCATAGAACGTCTCGACCAGCCGATCAATGAACGCTTCGTCGATGCCCATCGCTTTCATTTCGGCTTCGGCGCGCTCGCGAATGGCGGCCACATGCGCTGCACGGCCCTGTATTTCGGTACCCATCATGAACTCCGGCACGTCGCAACCGCGACCTCGCTCATATAGGCGGCTGACGCATGAAGATGAAGGCACTGCGACGCAAGGCAGCATTGCGCGTCAATAGCCGCTTCTGTTTTCGCTTCTGGGATCGTCGACCATCTTCTCGCGATAGATGTCGCCCTGCCGCGCCCTCAGCCGCCATGGCTGGGCCCCCTGAAGCGGAATGTCGTAGAGAGGGTCATCGCAATTGAGCACGGCGATGGCCAAGCTTGGTTCGGGAGCGGCGGACACTGCGTCACCCATTTTCCACCCGGGCCGATGACGCCGGCCGGCCCTTTGGCAGCCTTCTGCGCCGGCGTCGCACCGCCTGTCCAGATGCAGTTCAGCCCCGCATGTGCGCGGAGCGCAATCCGGAAATACTCGGCAATGCCCTACGAGGAGAAGAGCACGGCATCGACACCGAGATTCGCATATTCCTGGAACACCTCAGGAAACGTAGATTCGATGCAGATAGCGCAACCGAATCGATAGCCGTCAACATCGAAGGTGATCGGTGCGGTGCCAGGAGAATACCACCCGCCAAGTTCGCTGTTCGACAAGAACCTCTTGTCGTAGCGGGTGAGAAGTGTCCCGGTGTCGGAGAAGAGATAAAGGCTATTGTGCGGCGGGTGGCTTCGGCCAACCGATGTGCGTCACCGACGACCGCAAAGATGCGAAGATCGCTGCACAGATCCGCGACCGCTCTCAGTTCCGCCTCTTGCTTGTGCCAATCGAAGCTCCTCCAGTCGTCGGGATCCAGCATCTGGAACTTCGAATATCCCGCAAGCGAGCCTTCACAGAAGTTGATGACACGCACGCCGCTGGCGGGCGCGGCTGCTATCATGCTTCGGACTGCGCTGCCATTCGCCGTGATGTCGGGAGAAACCGAGGTCTGTGCTGCGGCGATCTTCAACGGCGCACCTCTCGTGATTCGCTCCGCATCTTTCGCCGATTTCACGCTGCGTGGAAGCGAGGTTAGGGTGTGGCAACGCCGCGTAGCACGCCGACCAGCGCTTTCCCATCGGTGAAATAGGGATCGCCGCCACCGTTGCGGCCGGTCTTCGTGGCGCCTATGCCCGCGATCTCGTAGGTCGACGACAATTGCCCGGCTGTCTGAAGATCACCGATGGTCAGATCCCGTTCGGCGTCGACATCGGGTGCAATGTGATGGGTGATCTGGCCGGTGTCGTGGCTGAAACCGACCCCGCGGTCAAAGCTCGCCGAGCCGAGCCACAGTGGGCGCCCACCTTCACCGGTACTCTTCGTTTCCCAGAAACGGACGTGGTTGCGCTCGTCGGCGCTCTTGCCCACGGCCTTTTCAAACGCCAGATCCTGCTTGCGGCCCTCGAACAGCAATGGGCTCACGGGAGCGTCGAGGTCGGGTCGATCGAGCACGACGCTCAAGCCGATTTCGGCCGATGTTCGCAGCGTGATCTTGTCGGCTGGATCCCATCCTGCCGCTGCGAATGCTCGAAGCACTTCCTCCCTCGAGCCGACAAGCCCCACATTGATTGGGTCGCCGGGAATGTCCTGTTCGGTGGTTGTCACCATTGGACCGAATTCCGCGACGCGGCCGGCATCGCGATGGATCCATATTTCAGGAATGAAGAAATAGGCAACAACCAGATACGCAACCAACAGGGCCGCTACACCGCCAATCGCTGTCCGCGTTCTCGTCAAACGTCTCATCACACCCCCACCCGGTCTCGACATTATCATACGATCCTCCGGAGATGCACCATCTATCGCGTCCGCATGTGCGCTCATGCGCACATCGGCATCGCTACTGCGTCCCGCACCCTTGCCATCCGCCCCCGTTGCGCTTAGCTCTCGGGCATCACGAATCCGGATGTCGAATGCCGCGCAAGGTCTCCCTGTCCCGTCTCAAGCTGACCGACTTTCGCAACTACGCGTCGGTCTCGCTGTCGCTCGACGGTCGGCATGTGGTGTTGACAGGAGACAATGGCGCCGGCAAAACCAATCTGATGGAAGCCGTTTCCCTCCTGTCGCCGGGCCGCGGTTTGCGCCGTGCTACCTATGGCGACATTACCCGCGTCGGCGCGAATGGCGGCTTTTCGATTTTCGCTGAACTCGACGGCATGGAAGGCGAGGTGGAGATCGGTACCGGCGTCGACACCACCGACGATAGCGCCTCCCGGCGGTTGCGTATCAATGCCACGCCGGCAAAGTCGGCCGACGAACTGACCGACCATTTGCGTCTCCTGTGGCTGACGCCCTCGATGGATGGCCTCTTCACCGGCGGCTCGTCCGAGCGCCGCCGTTTTCTCGATCGCTTGGTGCTCTCGCTTGATCCTGCTCACGGCCGTCGCGCCAGGGATTTCGAGCGCGCCATGCGCAGCCGCAACAAGCTGCTCGACGAGCGCCGCTTCGATCCCGCTTGGCTTTCCGGCATCGAACAGCAAATGGCGAGCCTTGGTATTGCCATGGCGATGGCGCGCCAGGAGATGCTCGGCCTTCTCGCCCGCCTCATAGAGGAAACGCACGATACCTCCCCATTTCCGGCTGCGGCGCTCGAACTCGCTGGCTTTATGGACGGCCAGTTCTCGCGGCCCGCTGTCGATCTCGAGGACGAGTACGCCGCCATGCTTGCCGAAAGCCGTTATCGCGATAGCGGCGCCGGCCGCACGCTCGACGGCCCGCATCGCGGCGATCTCATCGTCCGCCACCGGCAAAAGCAGATGGAAGCGGCGCGCTGTTCGACCGGCGAGCAAAAGGCGCTATTGGTGGGGTTGATTCTCGCCCATGCCCGGCTGGTTGCCAATCTCACCGGCCACGCGCCGATCTTGCTGCTCGACGAGATCGCCGCGCATCTTGACGAAGGCAGGCGTGCTGCCCTTTTCGACCTCATCGACGCACTGGGCGGTCAGGCCTTCATGACGGGTACAGACCGCGCGATGTTTTCCGCCCTCGGTGAGCGTGCGCAATTCTTCACCGTTGCCGACGGAAAGGTTTTCGAATGACCGATGTCGCTTCCCCCTCAGCCAAAGGCCGTGTTAGCATCGCGCTTATGGAACCCCTCAGCCCGGAAGAAATCGCGCGATATCAGCGTCATATCCTGCTTCCCGAGATCGGTGGCGCAGGCCAGCAGAAACTGAAAGCCGCCCGTGTGCTGGTCGTCGGCGCCGGTGGGCTGGGAGCGCCGGTCCTGCAATATCTCGCCGCCGCCGGTATCGGCACGCTCGGCATTGCCGATGACGATCGGGTTTCGCTTTCCAACCTGCAACGGCAGGTGATCCACGATTCCGGCACGATCGGTGAGCTGAAGACGGAAAGTGCGGCCTTCGCGATCGCCCGATTGAACCCGCACGTCAATGTGATCCGCTTCGAGGAGCGCTTTTCACCGGACTCTGCCCGCCGCCATCTCTCGGGTTTCGACCTCCTGATCGATGGCTCGGACAATTTCGATACCCGCTATACTGCAGCCGACGCCGCCGAGACGGCACAAATCCCGTTGGTGACGGGTGCCGTCGGACGCTTCGACGGCTCCGTTACAGTGCTCAAACCCTATGAGACGGCGGAGGATGGCACGCCGAACCCGACCTATCGCGATCTCTTTCCGGAGAAGCCACCGGCTGGTCTGATCCCGGCCTGTGCGGAAACCGGCATCATCGGCGCGCTGACCGGCGTGATTGGCACGCTGATGGCGATGGAGGCAATCAAATTGATTACCGGCACCGGTGAACCGCTAATCGGCCGGCTACTGCTCTACGACGCGCTTGCTGCGCGCTTCGACACGATCCGCTATAAGCGGCGGCGCCCGAGGCAGAGCCAAGCGTCATGAAGATCGTCCGCATCGACGAAGGCTTTCAGCGATGGGACGAGCTGCTGGCACTGATCCTGTCGTCGTTCGCCTATATGAACGATCGCATCGATCCGCCATCCTCTGCCTTGAAGCTCACGCCGGCGACGCTTGCCGACAAGGCGTGCGCCGAAATCGCCTATGCGGCGATGCAAGGCGACACCTTGAGCGGTTGTATCTTCCTGCGGCCGGAGGAGGATTGCCTTTACATCGGTAAGCTGGCGATCGCGCCGGAGTCGCAAGGCCGGGGCGTCGGCCGTCGGCTGCTGGCGGTGGCAGAACAGGCGGCGCAGGACCGCGGTCTCGCGTCGCTGCGGCTCGAGACACGCATCGAGCTCGTCGAAAATCACGACGTCTTCTCGCGCTGGGGATTTGAGAAAGTCGCCGAAAACGCACATCCCGGCTTCACCAGGACCACCTCGATCGAGATGCGCAAGCGGGTCTCGGCCTAAAGCAATTCCAGGAAAAGTGCGGTGCGGTTTCTGTCCGGAATTGCGTAAAAACAATAGGATAAGCAGATCAGGGATTCCGCGAAGCACTGAACTGCTTTAGCGGCCTGGCAGCACGCGGTTCGGCGGACGATGGCCGTCGATGAAAGTGCGGATATTGATGATCACCTTGTCGCCCATGTCGATGCGGCCTTCGATCGTCGCCGAACTCATGTGCGGCAGAAGTACGACCTTGCCTTCATTGGCCAGCTTGATCAGCTTCGGATTGACCGCCGGCTCGTTCTCGAACACGTCGAGACCAGCGCCTGCCAGCTTGCCCTCCCGCAGGCTCTTGATCAGCGCCGCCTCATCGATCACGTCGCCACGGGCGGTGTTGACAAGATAGGCCGTCGGCTGCAGCAGCGCCAGACGACGCGCCGACAGCAGATGAAAGGTCGCCGGTGTCGACGGGCAGTTGACCGAGACGATGTCGACACGTGCCAGCATCTGGTCGAGGCTCTCCCAATAGGTTGCCTCCAACTCGTCTTCCGTTGCCGGGTTGACCCGCTTGCGGTTGTGGTAGTGGATTGAGAGTCCGAAAGCCTTGGCGCGGCGGGCGACGGCGGTGCCGATCCGGCCCATGCCGACGATGCCAATGCGTTTGCCGTGGATGCGCCGCCCGAGCATCCATGTCGGTGACCATCCAGCCCATTCACCCGGCCGATCGGTCAGCACGCGCGCACCTTCCCCCAGCCGGCGCGGCACGGCGAGGATGAGCGCCATGGTCATGTCGGCCGTGTCCTCGGTCAGCACGTTCGGCGTGTTGGTAACCGTGATACCCTTGCGAGCTGCCGCCTCCACGTCGATGTGGTCGGTGCCGTTCGAGAAGCTGGCAATCAGCTTCAGCTGTGGTCCGGCCTCCTCGATCAGGGCCGCGTCGATCCGGTCTGTGACCGTCGGAACCAGTACATCGGCGCTTCTGACGGCGGCAATCAGCTCGGCTTTGGAGCGCGGCGCATCGTCGATATTGAGTTCCGCGTCGAAGAGTTCGCGCATACGCGTTTCGACCGCATCGGGCAGCTTCCGCGTGATGTAGACCTTCGGTTTTTTCTTCGTCGTCATGTGCGCTGGCGCTAACTTGTTCAGAGGTCCTTAACCAAGACGCGGGATAATTTTCCCGTTCCGGGCAATTTCTACCAGACCCGCGCGCGAAGACAAACAAAACTCGTCCAGCGTGCGTAGGAATGTCGAATTCCCGGAATCAGGCAGCAGTCCTGCCCTCCTCTGAGCAAACGGAAGCCCCATGCATAGCAAAGTCCTGAAATCTTGCCTCGCCCTTGCGATCGGTTTCGTACTTTCGGCGGGAACTGCTGAAATGGCCACCGCACAGGCGGCAAAGGGACCGAGCGGCCTGCCGCTGCCGCGTTTCGTCACGCTCAAGTCCAAGCGCGTCAACCTGCGCATTGGCCCCGGCACGGACTATGCCGCCTCGTGGATGTATCTGAAGGCCGGCCTGCCCGTCGAGATTATCCAGGAATACGATAACTGGCGTCAGATCCGCGATGCGGACGGCACCGAGGGTTGGGTCAACCAATCGTTGCTGTCGGGTTCGCGTGCGGCGATCGCTGCCCCGTGGATGAAAGGTAAGGGCAAGTCCGTTTACGTCAACATGCGCCGCGACGCCCTGCCGTCGGCAAGCGTCGTTGCCAAGCTGGAGCCCGGCGTCATGATGAACATCGGTGAATGCAATGGCGACTGGTGCTTCGCCAAAACCGACGGCGCCGAAGGCTGGGTGGCGCAGTCGGAAATCTGGGGCGCTTATCCGGGCGAAGCCTTTAAATAAGGTTCGCCTGCTTGCCGGCCTCGGCTAGCGACTTCATCGGACGCGGGCCGATCTGCTGGATCACGATGCCGGCCGCAAGGCAGCCGAGCTTGCCGCACTCTTCCAGCGTCCGGCCCTGCGTGTAGCCATAGAGGAAGCCGGCGGCGAACAAATCGCCCGCGCCGGTCGTATCCACCAATTCCTTGATCTTGATCGCATCCACATAGAAGCGATCGTTGCCCTTCAGGATCACCGCGCCGTTCTCGCTCATCGTCACGGCTGCGATCTTGCAGTCCTTGGCGATGCTGTTCAGCGCTTCTTCGAAGTCGTCGGTTTCGTAGAGCGCCAGCGCTTCCTGGCGATTGGCGAAGACGATATCGATGGTGCCGGAGCGCATCAGGTCGAGGAATTCGCCGCGATAGCGATCAACGCAGAAGCTGTCGGAGAGCGTCATCGACATCTCGCGGCCGTTCTCATGAGCGATGCGAGCGCATTCACGGATCGCTTCCTTGGCGCGCGGCGGATCCCAGAGGTATCCTTCGAAATAGGTGACCTTGGACTGGGCAACCACCTCGGCCTCGACGTCCTCAGGCCCGAGTTCGACGCAGGCGCCGAGGTAGGTGTTCATCGAGCGCTCGCCGTCGTCGGTGACGAAGATCATCGAGCGCGCGGTCGGCGGGAACGTCCCCTTCGGCTGCGTCTGATAGTGAACGCCCTGTGCGCGGATATCGTGGGCGAAGATCTCGCCGAGCTGGTCTTCCGCGACCTTGCCGAAATAGGCCGCTTTGCCACCGAAGCTCGCGACGCCTGCTGCCGTGTTGCCAGCGCTGCCGCCGGAGGCTTCCACTGCCGGTCCCATGCGCGCATAGAGAAGTTCGGCGCGCTCGGCGTCGATGAGATTCATTGCCGCCTTGGTGATCTCGTTGTTAATGAGGAACTGGTCGTCGCAACGCGCGATGATATCGACGATGGCGTTGCCGACAGTCAGAACATCGAATTTGGTCATGAAAGGGAAGGTCCCGGTTTTGGTGATAGCCGGTGACCGGTCTTAGCGAATTTTTGCCGCATGGGAAGCGGAAATGCCGCTTCGAGCGTCCATCCTGTCACAAAAATCCGCTCCTGCCGATGCAACGAGCCCTCCGTGGCATTGTAGTGGTCCGGCGAGAGGCTATTCAGGCGACCGCTGCATAGATGAGGTCGGGGACCACAAGCCACTCGTTCTTGCGCAAGGCGGACACATCGAGCCTGCCACGTCGATCGCGGCGGACAACGCCGACGAAGCGATAGCGGCTGCCTCGAATGTCGATCACGCGAGCGGGGATCGGCTTGCCGTCGATATGGCCGATAACCGGTCCGTCGGACCGCAAGCCGTTGAGGAAAAAATACTCATGAGGGAGGCTCCTGCTTACCATCCTAATTGCCTTTCGTCGTTTGGTCGCGCGCCCGGTGCAAACTCGTTGGGGGACGCGCTTCACATCGTCGAGGTTGGCCTTCTCCAAAGGAACGTCGCTTTTTGATGGCGGCCTGGGAAAAAGCCGGCGTGTTTTCTTGATCTCCACGACAAATGGCTTCCTTTGGCGACGCATGTACGGTTCCTGCCGGTTGGCAAACGGCGATGTGAAGATGCCGTCGACCGTTGACCGACGTTCGCCACGTCTCGTCATAAGGATGGGGACAAAGCCATAGTCATGCCATTCGGACGCCGGGCACCCGGAATTAAAATCTCATATAACCTGAAACGGCCGCATGGCCTGTGGCGGGCGATCTAGTGCTCGATCTGCTGCTCTGCCACAGCGCTGGCGATAATCTGATCGGAGCCCTTTGCATAGAGCGGAAGTGTCAAGGTGATCGCTTCGCTGCGCCCATTGATGGTGGCGGTATAACGCTTATAGACGCGATCCTGTCCTTGCTCTTGACCTGCCGAGATAGCGTTCGCCTTCTCGACCAAGGCCGTCTCGAAGACGGCTGCGTCGACGTCGCCCAATGCGACCGTGCAGCCTTCGACGATCTTGCCGCCGACCTCCGCCCGTGAGATCACGAGCGCTCGAAAGCTCTCAGCTTCGCCACCACTGACGATCCATCCTTCCAGCGTCTTCGGGTTTTCCATCGGTGTGAAAGTCAGCGCCAGGTCCTGTGCCATTGAAGGCCATTCCTCTGCCTTCGCGCGCTCGGACGTGCGCTCGAAATCTGGACCGGAGGAAACGCAGCTGTCGTAGAAAAACGCAAGTTTGGAGCTCGCATCATCGGCAAATGACGGTCCGGTAGCCGCAAGCATGAAGAGGCCGACAGTAAAGCTACGCTTCATATTGTCTCCGCACGTCAAAGCCAGTGCGGCCTTTCGGCCGCACTGATCATTTCAAAGCTGCCGGATATTATCGGCAGAGGTTCTGCCGGTCCGACGATCCTGCGCCACTTCGAACGCTATGTTCATGCCTTCCTTCACGGCGTCGATTCCGCCTCTTTGAGCGGCCGTGATGTGCAAGAAAATATCGGTGCCTCCGTCATCCGGCGTGATGAACCCAAAGCCCTTGTCCTGGTTGAACCACTTGACTTTACCTGTTGGCAAAACTTACCCCCATGTTGGTCTCCCCAGCCGATATGGGACATCGCACGATTTTGCCGGCCGGCACAAGAGCGTTGACAACAGGGATGTTGTGGCCGGCCGCGCCGGCGACATTTCATGCGTCGATCAGCGTTGTGCCTTTGGTGGGAAGCAGTCGCTTTGCGCCGCCGACTTCTTCGCAAAAAAATGCCGTCCTGATGTCATCCCCGCGTCATTTTCCGTCCCTATAAAATCCTCAACGAGATTGGCATGAGCGGCTTGCGGGCCGCAGCCAATGAAGAAGGGATGATGCCCTTCGACGAGACCGGAGCGACGCTGACCACGGATGGACTGGCAGTATCGCGAACCGGCTGTCCGGCAAGGCCGGATGCGAAAAGCGGGCGAGGCCCGCTTTTTTTGTTTTTGTGACCAGCGTGTTTGTCATCCCGTCCGATTTGCTGCTACGCATAATCATCTCTCGCAAGGCAGCCGCATTGAATGACAGCCATCATCTTCGACGTCCTTCCCATCTTCATCATGATCCTTATCGGTTGGTTGACCGTGAAATTGCGGCTGATGAAAGCGGAGATCGGCGATGCGCTGAGCGAATTCGTCTTCAAGATCGCCGTGCCGCTATTGTTGTTCCGCACGATCGCCGAGGCCGATTTTCACGGTGCTTCGCCGTTCCGCCTCTGGATCGCCTACTTCGCCGGTGTTGCAGTGACATGGGTCGCGGCCCATATCGCCGCGACGCGTTTCTTCGGGCGCGATGACCGCATTGGCGTGCTCGCCGGCGTGTCGTCAGCCTTCGCCAACACAATCTTCATCGGCCTACCGCTTGTCCAGCGAACGGTAGGCGACAAGGGCCTCGTGCCGCTCTCCATCTTGATCGCGGTCCATCTGCCTGTGATGATGATCATCGGGACCATCATGATGGAGCGCGCCGAACACAAGATCGCCGGCAAACAGGAGCGCAGCATCGCCAAAGTGGTGCGCCAGATCGCTCAGAATCTCCTCAGAAACCCGCTGGTGATCGGCCTAGCCGGGGGTGCTGCGATGCATCTTGTAGGCCTCACCATGCCGGGGCCCGTGGAATCCATCGTTGATCAGATTGCCGGCGTCGCCGGGCCGGTTGCGCTGATCTCACTCGGCATGGCGCTCGAAAAATACGGACTATCCGGCAACGCGGGCATCGCCAGCGTCACCTCTGCCTTCAAGCTGCTGCTGTTGCCCGCCTGCGTCTGGACGACCAGCCATCTGGTCGGGCTCGCCAGCGACTGGACGGCCGCCCTTGTACTGATCTCGTCCGTTCCGACGGGCGTCAACGCATGGCTGATCGCCAATCGTTTCGGCGTCGGCCACAGCCTAGCGGCATCGACGATCACGCTGACGACGGCGCTTGGTGCCATCTCCGTATCGTTCTGGGCGCTCTTGCTCGGCGCCTAGCGCAAAGAAAAAGCCCGGCTTGGGGCCGGGCTGCAATGTTCCTTCTGGAACCGAGTAGCACTTACTGCGTCGCGCTATCCGGTGCGTTTGCATCGGGAAGCGGAACCGGCGAATCGGCCAGAGTGTGAAGGTAGAGGATGACGTTGGCGCGATCCGTGTCCTTCGGAAGCCCCGCAAAGCCCATTGCCGTGCCGGCAACATACTTCTTCGGCGCTGTGAGGAAGTGGTTCAGACGGTCGAAAGTCCACTTCTCGCTGCCGCCCTTGGAGAAGTCCTTCATAGCTGACGAATAGGCAAAGCCCTCGTGTGTGCCGATTGGACGATCGACGAGACCATAGAGGCCCGGGCCAACTTTGTTTGGCCCCCCCTTGGTCGCGTCATGACAGGCCTGACACTTCTTGAATACAGTCTCACCGGCCTTGGCGTCCGCCTTTGCAAGCAGCTGCGCGATCGGAACGGCTGCAGCCGGTGCGGCCTCGCCGCCACCAGAGGCGGGGACCTCTTCGGCGACGATCGCGAAACCTTCCTTCTCGGGCGTCTCCGAATGAAAGATCCCCTCCGACGCGATGGAGATAGACATCAGGACGAAAACCGTCCCGAGCAGTGCCCCCACCGCCGTATTCACGTATGAATTCATCTGCAATGCTCCCCTTGCAGCCGGCAGACATAAAACCGGACCATCTTGAAATCGCGCGGAACCTATGTCTTTTGGCTATTCGTTGCAACAGTCTAAATGGGCTGCTGCGTGAGACTTTTTGACACCTTTCCGCCCGGATTAGAAGGCCTGAACAATGACCAGTCCAAATTTAGATGACGTGCTCGTGCTGATCCCGGCCCGCATGGCGTCGACCCGTCTTCCGGGCAAACCGCTTGCCGATATTTGCGGCCTGCCGATGATTGTTCAGGTGGCCCTGCGTGCCAGGGAGTCTGCGATCGGTCGTGTTGTCGTCGCGGTTGATGATCAGCAGGTCTACAATGTCGTCGCCGAGGCGGGCTTCGAAGTCATCATGACAAGCAAGGATCATCAGTCCGGTTCGGATCGTATCTATGAGGCTCTCATAAAGGTGGATCCGGAAGGGAAGGCCAAGTTCGTCGTCAACGTGCAGGGCGACTTGCCGACTATCGAACCGGAAACCGTTCGTGCCGCACTGCGCCCGCTGGAGGACCCGAGCGTCGACATCGCAACACTCACGATCGCGATCGATAACGAGGCGGACAAGACCGCGCCGCATATCGTCAAGGTCGTCGGTTCACCGCTCTCCGAAAGCCGTCTGAAGGCTCTCTACTTCACGCGCGCGACAGCACCCTACGGCGACGGACCACTCTATCACCATATCGGCCTCTATGCTTACCGCCGGTCGGCCCTGGAGCGTTTCGTCACGCTTGGACCATCGGCGCTGGAAAAGCGCGAGTCGCTCGAACAGCTGCGTGCTCTGGAGGCTGGAATGCGCATCGATGTCGAGATCGTTGACACGGTTCCGCTCGGTGTCGATACTCCCGCCGACCTTGAAAAGGCGCGGCGCATTCTCTCCGCAAGATCGAAGTGACGGATTTTCCATGAATATCAAGACCAACAGGATCGCCTTTCAGGGTGAATTCGGCGCGAACTCGGACATGGCGTGCCGCGACATGTTTCCGACCATGGAACCGCTGCCATGCCAGACGTTCGAGGATGCATTCGTGGCGGTTGAGAATGGCGATGCCGATATCGGGATGATCCCGATCGAGAACACGATCGCTGGTCGCGTTGCCGACATCCATCACCTTCTGCCGGAGTCCCGCCTGCACATCATCGGCGAGTATTTCATGCCGATCCGCTTCCAGCTGATGGTGCTTCCCGGCGTCACCAAGGATGAGATCCGCACGGTTCACAGTCATATCCATGCGCTCGGCCAGTGCCGCAAGATCGTTCGCTCGCACGGCTGGAAGCCAGTGATCGCCGGCGACACCGCGGGCGCCGCAAAGCTCGTCCAGGAGACCGGAGACCGCTCGATGGCGGCGCTTGCGCCGCGTCTTGCTGCGGATCTCTATGGCCTCGACATCGTGGCCGAGAACGTCGAGGACACCGAAAACAATGTCACCCGCTTCGTCGTCCTCTCGCGCGACGAGGAATGGGCGCATCGCAACTCGGACGAAGAGAAGCTTGTCACCACGTTCGTCTTCAACGTCCGCAACATCCCGGCCGCGCTCTACAAGGCGCTCGGCGGCTTTGCGACGAACAACATCAACATGACCAAACTGGAGAGCTATCAGCTCGGTGGCAAGTTTGTCGCGACGCAGTTCTATGCCGACATCGAAGGACATCCGAACGATCCAAACGTCCGGCGCGCACTGGAGGAACTGCGCTTTTTCTCCGAGAAGGTCCGCATCCTGGGCGTCTACAGGGGCCATCCGATGCGGGGCCAGCTACAAAAATGAAAGGGCGCCTCCGGGCGCCCTTTTTTGTTTACTTATCTGGCTCACACACACGCAAGCGATGGCCGTCCGGGTCGAGAACGACGAAGGTCGGACCGAAATCCATGTCTGTTAGATCCTGCGCGATGGGCAGCTGGCGTTTGCGCCAGTCCTCGTAAAGCGTTGACACGCCGTTCTCTCCGGGAACCATGAAGGCGATCTCGGCGCGGCTGCCGGTGGCGGACGGCTGCGGCGTAACCTTGCTCAGGCGCCAGAGGCCGAGCGTAAAGCCGCCGTCGAGTGCGAAAGCGACGAAGTTCGGGGCTTCGGCCACCGGCTCGCGGTTGAGCAGGGACTTGTAGAAACTAGCGCTTTCGGCGGGGTCCTTGACGTAGAGAATGATAAGGTTCGGGCTATTCATCGGGTGATCCTCGTCGTGAGATGATGGCAGGCGAAGAAATGCCGCTGCACTCATCGGCAGCGGCGGCGGTCGGTTATGCGTCTTGGGAGTTCGTTCTTGCAGTCTATCCTTCGTGGCAGGGGCGACCCCAGTCCACAAAGCCGAGATCGCGTTTCATCGTCTCGGACAACGCTTCCGGATCGAGCCGTGGATACTTGCTCCGTGCCATCTGGCGCGACGCGTTCAGCATCATGCGAAGGAGCGTGGATTGCGGGTATCCTGTATGGTCGGGGCTGTCCTCGACCGGATCAATTCCACGCGTCGATCGGGAGAGTTTCAAGCTCGTCATCATCGGTCCTCCTGTTGGATTGGTACCGATAGTAGCGCTGACCACTGTCAGTTTATGGCAGTAGCATCGAGATCAGTGCGCAATTTCCTGCTGGTCCCGCCATTCCTTCAGAAGCACCGCGCGTCGGCGCGGATAACGCCCGTCCTGCGGGATCATCTCGACGATTCGGTCGGTGCGGAAGTGACGGTAATCCTGACGCAATTCGCACCAGGCGACAACAACGCGCACCTGTTCGAAATAGCTCAGCGCGAAAGGCCAGATATTGCGGACGGAGACGGTGCCGCTCTCGTCGGAATAAGTCAGCGTGAGGATGCGTTCACTGCGGATTGCCTTGCGAATGGCGCCGAGGTCGGCCTTGTCGGCGACGGGCGGCTTTAGGTGGACGAGCAGCGTCGATGTTTCGATTTCGTCGCGCATCTCTTGCGGTAGCACATCCCCGATCTTGGCCAGCGCGTCTGCACCGGCAGCGGCAAGCCGCGGATCTGCGGCACGCGCGACCCATCGCGAACCGAGAACGAGCGCCTCGATCTCGTCCTGTGAAAACATCATCGGCGGCAGCATGAAGCCCGGCTTAAGTACATAGCCGAGGCCCGGCTCTCCTTCGATCAAAGCGCCCTGCGCCTGCAGGCTCGAAATGTCCCGGTAAAGTGTGCGGATGCTGACGCCGGTCTCCGTTGCGAGCACGGCACCACTGACCGGGCGGCGATAGCGTCGCAGGGTTTGCAGCAGCGTCAAAAGGCGTTCGGAGCGCGCCATGTCATTGGCCTTATTCTATCTGGCCTTATTGCCTTTTCCACTCTACCCAATCACGCATCAGCCGATGGGCGATTGCCCCCTTGGGAGGCGGTGCCTTGCCGGTTGCGCTGGGGCGCTCGAGCATCTCCAGCGTTTCCTCGCACGTGAACCAACGGCAGTCTTCCAGCTCCTGGCTGTCGAACTTGACGTCCTTGGACTTGGCTTCGGCGTAGCAGCCGATCATCAGTGTATGCGGCATCGGCCAAGGCTGCGAGGCGTGATAGCGGATTCTTCCCGTATGAATTCCGGATTCTTCCAGTGTCTCGCGTCGCACGGCGTTCTCGATCGTCTCTCCCGGCTCCACGAAACCGGCGAGACAGGAATACATGCCCGGCGCAAAATGAGGGCTGCGGCCAAGAAGGCAGAGATCGCGCTCCTCGTCGATGACAAGCATGATCACGACGGGATCGGTGCGCGGGAAGATTTCGTGTCCGCAGGCAGCGCACACGCGCTTGTAGCCGCCGATATGGATCTCCATGGTCGAGCCGCAGCGCCCGCAGAACTTGTTGTCCCGATTCCAGCGGATGAGGCTTGCTCCCTGGGCGAACTCCCCGAGCAGGACTTCGTCGATCAGCATTTCGCGGAACAGCGAACGCCCATCTGAGGGCTTGTAATGGCTGGCGAGTTCCTCTTCCGGCACACCCACCGGCACGGCGAGACGCGGCTCCCCGGTCTTGCGATAGCCGAGCAGCACTGTTTCGTCCCAGTTCGGCTGCAGGTCCTTCAGTTCATAGCGTGCAAACAGCGGATCGAGCACCTGCCCGTCATGTTTGAGGACCAGCTTGTCGCCGGCGAAGGCGAAGATATGCGTCCCTTCCTTGGCCAGGGCCTTGTCGACTGACGTCTCGTCGCGATGTTCGGAATCGCGGATCAGGTCGTTGGCAGCAAAGGCAGTCAGGCTGCTGGGTTCCGGATGTGGAACATCCGAATCGAAAAGCGAACGGCTCATGATGAAAGGGCTTCCCGCAACTTCTCTATAAGGTCATCTCTCTTATCCGCCGCATAAGGTTCCGCCTTGCCAAAGCCCCAAACCGGATTTGGCCAATTGGCATCGCCTTCGAAGCGGGCAATGACATGAACATGAAGCTGGCGGACGATGTTGCCAAGAGCCCCGATATTGATTTTTGTGGCGCCGGTCGTCTTCTTCAGCGCGGCGGCGACCATCTCGGTCTCGAACGTCAGCAACACCTGATCGAGTGGGGTCAACTCGAACACTTCGGTGACCTCGGACCTCCGCGGCACGAGGATCAGCCACGGCCAGCGGGCATCCTTCGACAGCCGGAGATCGCACAGCCCCGTCTGCATGACGCTGTCGCTGTCGCTTTCCAACCGACGGTCGAGCTTGAAATCATCCAACAGGCATTCCTCCATGTTTTCTTGAGGCTAGCAGTTTTTTTTGAGCTTGGCTTGCTTTTGATGGCGATATTGCCGATATGTGCATCCGGGAGGTTGGTGGTGGACGAGCCACTCGCCAACCGGGTCAGGTCCGGAAGGAAGCAGCCCTAACGAGCCCGGCACGGGTCATCGTGCCAGCCTCCCACCCTTCTCTCCATCCTTTGCCCGATTAGTCCGGGCGCTAAGCAGGGCGATGAGCGACACCGAGCGACAGTCAAAAGATGCCGCCTCGACGGGCACCGGATACCGGGTGCTGGCACGCAAATACCGCCCCAAGGATTTCACGGATCTGATGGTCGGCCAGGAGCCGATGGTCCAGACCCTGACCAACGCCTTCGAGACCGGCCGTATCGCGCAGGCCTACATGCTGACCGGCGTTCGCGGGGTCGGTAAGACGACGACTGCCCGCATCCTTGCTCGCGCCCTGAACTACAAGACGGGCGAGATCGACAAGCCGACGATCGATCTGCGCATCCCCGGCGAGCATTGCCAGGCGATCATGGAAGGCCGGCATGTCGACGTCATCGAGATGGACGCCGCCTCTCATACCGGTATCGATGACATCCGCGAGATCATTGAGCAGGTGCGTTACCGCCCGGTTTCGGCGCGCTACAAGGTCTACATCATCGACGAAGTGCATATGCTCTCGACGCAGGCCTTTAACGGCCTGCTGAAGACGCTCGAAGAGCCGCCGGAACATGTGAAGTTCATCTTCGCCACCACCGAGATCCGCAAGGTTCCGATCACGGTCCTGTCGCGCTGTCAGCGCTTCGACCTGCGCCGCATCAGCGCCTCTGATCTCGTCGGCCTTTTCACCACGATCGCATTGAAGGAAGGCATCGAGGCTGAGCCCGATGCGCTGGCGATGATTGCCCGTGCCGCCGAGGGCTCGGCGCGTGATGGCCTATCGCTGCTCGATCAGGCAATCGCCCATGGTAGTGGCGCGGTGTTGGCTGAAACGGTGCGTGGCATGCTCGGCCTTGCCGACCGCGCCCGCATCGTCGATCTCTTTCATCACATCGTCAAAGGCGATGTCGCAGCAGCGCTCAGCGAATTCGAGAGCCAGTACGAAGCCGGCGCCAACCCGGTTGCGGTGCTGACCGACCTTGCCGATTTCACGCATCTGGTCACCCGGCTGAAATATGTGCCGGATGCGGCGAACGATCCTTCGCTGAGTGAAATCGAACGCACCAAGGCTGCGGAATTCGCACAGGGCGTGGCAGTGACCGCGTTGTCGCGCATCTGGCAGATGCTGCTGAAAGGCATTCCGGAGGCCGAAGGCTCCTCGCGCCCGGCCGGAGCCGCTGAGATGGTACTGATCCGACTGGCGCACGCCGCGCATCTGCCGGCGCCTGAGGATGCTGCTCGTCGTCTCGCCGAGTTTTCCGAGACGAACGGTGACCGGCGTCCGTCCGCCCCATCGGGCAATGGCGGTGGCGGCGCAACGGTGAACTATCAGGGCAATCTGGCGGCACGATCGACGGAGTCGATCCCGCGTCCGCAGCCCGCCGGCCCGACCGCCATGCTGCGTGCGGTGCCCAATCCGGATCCCCAGAGCATGCCGGTCGGTCGCGTTGAGACAAAGCCCACCGAGGCGCCGAAGCCATCGGTGCCGGTCAATTCCATCTCTGATATCGCCAATCTGGCCGGCGAAAAGCGCGACGCCAAGATCAAGGCACTGGTGCGCAACTTCGTTCGCCCTGTTCGCATTGAGCCCGGCCGCCTCGACGTCAATTTGACGGAAGGCGCCCCTGGTACGCTGTTGAATGAACTGGCGGTCAAGCTCAAGGAGTGGACTGGCATCCATTGGATTGTCAGCCTCAGCCGCGAGGCGGGGCAGCCGACGATTGTCGAGGCCGAAGCCAGCGCCAAGGCGCAGCAGGTCAGCGACGCCCGCCAGGATCCGGATGTGGCGGCGATCCTCGCACAGTTTCCGGGCGCCAAGATCATCGACGTTCGCGTGCGGGCGCCGGAGCCCGATGAGGAAGAGGAGGTTAAAGCGCCCGCCGCTGCCGAATCCGACGAGGGCGATATCCTACCAGGCGACGACATAATTTTCTAAAGTATCGAGAAGGAGCGAGACGATGCGCGACATCATGGGAATGATGGGCAAAGTCAAGGAAATGCAGGCCAAGATGGAGAAGATGCAGGCGGAGATCGCCGCACTCCATGCGGAAGGCAAATCGGGTGGCGGTCTCGTCACCGTGATTCTCAACGGCAAGGGCGAGATGCAGAGCCTGAAGATCGACCCGTCGCTGTTCAAGGAAGACGATGTCGAGATTCTCGAAGACCTGATTGTTGCCGCGCACAAGGATGCCAAGGACAAGGCGGAAGCTGCTGCTGCTGAAAAGACCAAGGCGCTGACCGCCGGCCTGCCGATTCCTCCCGGCTTCAAGATGCCGTTCTGACCCCGCCAGTGGATCAAAAAGGGCGGCGTCGGTTGCGCTGGCATCGCTTCCATCACGCAATAAGGAGGATTGCAGATGACGTTGACCAGTCTGTTTGTCTTTGCCTGCGCGTTGTTCGTGGCGGCCGGCTCTCCGGGCCCGAGCGTCGCTGCGCTCGTTGCCCGTGTCATCTCCAAGGGCGCGCGCGACGTTCTTCCCTTCTTGGCGGCCATGTGGCTTGGCGAGGCGATCTGGTTGACCTGCGCCGTCGCCGGTCTCGCCGCAATTGCCGAAACCTTCCATTATGCTTTTGTGGCCATCAAGTGGCTCGGCGTCTGCTATCTGCTTTATCTCGCCTGGAAGATGTGGTTCGCCTCGCCGGATAGTGACGGTGAAACGCTGCCTGATGCGCAATCACCCTTGAAGCTTTTCCTTGCCGGCATGACGGTGACGCTCGGCAACCCGAAGATCATGATGTTCTACATGGCGCTGCTGCCGTCGATCATCGATATCCGCGCTGTGACCATTGTCGGCTGGGCCGAACTCGTGGTGACGATGTTTCTGGTGCTGATCGTCATCGATATCAGCTGGGCACTGCTTGCAGCCAAGGCGAGGGGGTTCCTGAAGAGCCGCCGCGCCGTGCGTATGGCCAATCGCGCCAGCGCCGGCACGATGGCCGGCGCTGCAATGGCAATCGCGATGCGCTAGGCTATCTCTGTGAGATGTGCCGCTTGGGGGCCGGTGGCGGTGGTGCCGGCGGTACCCAGGTCAGGATCATATTGGCAACGCCGGCCGCAATATTGAGCCCGGATGTACCCTCCGCCGAGACCGGTTGCAGAGCGATCGAGCCTTCGAAGCCGCCGATAAGGACATTGGCTCCGACACCGAGGCCGACCGTCGCGTTGGCCGCAACGCCGGAGTAACTGCCCTGCAGAGCCCCGTCGATCCGGTTGGTCGGTGCATAGACGAGCCAAATCATTCCTCCGCCGGCGAGAGTGCCAATATCGATGCCGAGTTTGGTGATGGTACCAGTATAGCGTTCGCTCGGCCGTCCCGGTGAAGATGGAGTGAAGATGCAGTTGAGCGTCCGTTTCGAACCGATGATGACGCCGAATCCAGGAGAAATGTCACAGCCCAGCGAGCCGACCTTGACGCGGGCTGCCGCCGGCGTTGCTGATAGGAAGGTCGTGGCTGTTGCGGCGATAACTGCAGCCGCGATAAATCGTGCGATGGACATGCGAGCCTCCTTCGATTTACACCCCGTGCGTGAAAATCTAGGACCCTCGGCCTCGTCAACAAGTGGCAGTGGTCGAAATCACGTTAGAGGTAGTGTCGCGCCAGTTTCACCAGTTCGCGGCCGATCGGCTTCATCGGTTCGCCGCGCAATACGAGGGAGGTCGTGACCGCGCCATAACGCGCGATGCTGTCGACGATGATTTCAAGCTCGGATGGTGAAGGGACCAGAGCCTTGAGCACGAAGCAATCCTCGCCTGTCAGTCTGAGAACCTCGACAATCTGTGGCATTTCCGAGAATTGCTTAAGACAGGCGCGGATATGTTCGTGGGTGGTACGCAGCCGAATGACTGCCATCATGCCCAGCCCGAGTGCCGCAGCATTGACGCGGGCGCCATAACCCTCGATGATTCCCCGTTCTTCCAGACGCTTCAGCCGCTCGGACGCGGCCGGCTGCGAAAGACCGACCTTGCGCCCCAGTTCGGAAACGGAAATGCGCCCGTCTGCCTGCATGATCTCGATGATCAGCATGTCAGTCGGGTCGAGTTGTCGGTTCACGAAATCGGCCATCTTTATTCGCCTTTAATTCATCGGTTGAACGATGGTTTCTCCGATGATTTCCTATGTCGTTTGCCGACTATCTCACGCAGCTTATGCGCGGAGCAACAGGAAGGAAGCGATGAAAGATATCATCATGGTGCCTGGCATTGGCGGATCTGGCGAAACACATTGGCAGTCGCGATGGGAGGCGACCGACCCGCGCATGCGTCGTTTTTCGCCCTCGAGTTGGGATCTGCCGGATCTTGACGATTGGATTGCTGCGCTGGACCGGGCTGTCGGCCGATCGAAGGCCGAACCGCTTCTCGTCGCCCATAGTCTTTCCTGCCTGCTGGTTGCGCACTGGGCACAGCGTACCACGCATGGCGCCGGCGGTGCCTTCCTGGTTGCGCCGCCGGACCCGCGCTCGGCGGCTTTCCCCCCGGAGGCTGCCGGCTTTGCCGATCCACCTGTCGCGGCCCTTCCATTCCCGTCGCTTGTCATCGCCAGCAGCAACGATCCTTTCGGCTCGATCGACTACGCGCGAGCAAAGGCTGATGATTGGGGCAGCCAATTCGTCGATATCGGCGCCCGCGGTCACATCAACGGGGCGAGTGGGCTGGGCGATTGGCCCGAGGGGAGGGCAGCTTTGGCGGAGTTTGAGACACACTTGCGCTAGGCGCCAGACTGTGCCTCCAGAATATTGCGCAGCTTGTAGTGAATCGGAGCCGAAAGATAGCGGCTGCGATCTTGCGCTGTGAGCATCCTACCAAAGGTGGCGATCATCTCCGGCATCGTGACCTTCTCGCCGTTATAGGGCAGATAATCGACCGTCATTCCGGCCGCGACCGGGCCACCGTGAAGAACGCGGCAATAGACGCCTGGCCGCGCTGCCTGCGTATAGCGCTTGATGAACCGGGGGTCGCCCATGCGAGCGGCAAATGTAGAGCAAGGAATGCGCGCGCTGGTGACCTCCAGAACAAGATCGCCGGCTATGAATCGATCGCCGACAGACACGATGCGGTTATCGAGACCGTCGATCACCATGTTCTCGCCGAAAGTGCCCGGCTCGATCGGTCGCCCAAGCTCCTTCGTCCACCAGTCAAGGGTCAGCGATCCCTCGAGATAGACGGCCTGGTCGACACCGCCATGGTGCTTCCGATTACAGATGGCGTCGCCCACAAGCCCCTCGGCGTCGACAAGCACTCTGCCGCCGACCCGATGCTTGCAGATGCCCGTCTTGTAGCTCTTGCCGGGCAGCCGCTCGGCATTGCCGATGCAGACGGCGAGGATTTTCATCGAGCGGCGCTCCCAACATGTTTCCGTTTTTGTAGCATATGGGCTAATAACCGCTCATGGCAAAGCGAGTCACCGGCCCCGAAATCGAAAAACTGATCCAGCTTCTGGCAAAGGTGCCCGGCCTCGGGCCGCGCTCCGCGCGCAGGGCTGCGCTTCACCTCATCAAGAAGAAGGACCAACTCCTCGGCCCTTTGTCGAATGCGATGGGTGAGGCCTATGACAAGGTCAAGATCTGCTCCCATTGTGGCAATGTAGATACGGTTGATCCCTGCACGGTCTGCACGGACGACCGGCGCGACCAGTCCGTCATCATCGTCGTTGAAGATGTCTCCGATCTCTGGGCGCTGGAGCGCGCGGGCGCCTTGAACGCGGCCTATCATGTCCTCGGCGGCACCCTGTCGCCATTGGATGGCGTTGGGCCCGACGACCTCAACATCCGCGGCCTGATCGAGCGCGTCAGCGCCGGCGGCATCCGAGAGCTGATCATTGCCGTCAATGCGACCGTCGAGGGACAGACAACAGCACACTATATAACCGACCAGGTGAGCGGCCTGGACGTGAAGATCACGCGCCTCGCCCACGGCGTCCCGGTCGGCGGCGAACTCGACTATCTCGATGAAGGGACGCTCCAGGCGGCGCTCAGGGCACGCACGGCAATCTAGGGGGAAGCATGAACAAGCGCATTTTCGGGCGCCTTTTGATCGCAACGGCGGCGCTGCTGCCGCTGCTGTGCTCGCCGGCGCTCTCTGCATCCAAAGCCGATGTCGAGGCGCAGTTTGAAAGATGGGTGCAGACCGATCTTTGGCCGGAGGCGCAGAAGAATGGAATTTCCGAGAAGGCGTTTCGCGCAGCCTTTGCGGGCGTCGAACTGAATTGGGGCCTCACCGATCTCGCTCCTCCTGGCTTCCCGCCGCCGAAGCAGCAGAAGCAGACGCAGGCCGAATTTTCTTCCCCGGCACCGTATTTCAACGAGGATCGGCTGAAGCGGCTGGCCGCTACCGGTCGTAGTTTTGCTTCGCAATATGCCTCGACGCTGAAGAAGATCGAAAGAACCTACGGAGTTCCCGGTTCGATCGTGTTGGCCGTCTGGGGGCGTGAAACAGGCTTCGGGGCCGCCAAGATCCCGAACTCTGCGATTGAGGTGCTGGCGACGAAGGCCTTCATGTCGACGCGCAAGGAAATGTTCCGCACCGAACTGCTCGCCGCCCTGCACATCATCGATCGCGGTGATGCGACGCCAGCTGAATTCAAAGGATCATCGGCCGGCGCGCTCGGCCAACCGCAGTTCATGCCGACCAGCTATCTGAAGTATGCCGTCGATTTCGACGGCGACGGCCATCCCAATATCTGGACCTCGGTGCCCGACACGCTTGCCTCGATCGCCAATTTCCTCGTCCAGAAGGGGTGGCATCGCGGCCGTGGCTGGGGCTATGAAGTAACGATTCCCGCTCAGGTTTCCTGCGCGCAGGAGGGGCCGGATCTCGCCAAGCCCGTCTCGCACTGGGCCTTGCTCGGTATCGAGCGCATATCAGGCAATGCCTTCCCTTCCGACGAAGGCAAGGCGTCCGGCATGATGCTCGTTCCGGCCGGCCGCGACGGGCCGGAATTCGTCGTTACGCCGAACTTCTACGTGATCAAGGAATACAACAACTCCGACCTCTACGCGCTCTATATAGGCAACCTCGCGGATCGGATTGCGTACGGTTCCGGCGCCTTTCAGGGGCCGTGGGGTGATGTCGGCAGGATGCTGCGCTCCGACGTCGCAGCCATGCAGAAGGCGTTGGAGAAAAAGGGGTACGATGTCGGCGGCTCTGACGGGCTGCCCGGCTACAAGACGCGTCGGTCCATCGGCCAGTGGCAGGAAAAGAACGGCATGAAGCCGACCTGCTATCCGGAGGCGTCGATGATCGGCAAGTTGAAGTAAGTCTATAGGTTGCGCTTCAGGCCTTCGTGGCTCGCGACAAACCCCAGCTTCTCATAGAACCGGATCGAATCCGTCCGTGATTTGTCGGAGGTCAATTGTACTAGACCGCAGCCGCGCTCGGCGCAGCGCGCCATAGCCCATTCGATGAAATCGGAGCCGAGGCCTAAGCCGCGTGCATCTCTGGCAATGCGCACGCTTTCGATCTGCCCGCGCCACATACCTGTCCGCGACAGGCCGGGAATGAACGTCAACTGCAAGCAGCCGATCACGCGATCATGCTGATCCGCCGCGACGGCGAGCAGTTGGTTGGCATCGGATTCGATTGCCTTGAGTGCGGCAGCATACCTGGCATCTGGTGGATCCGAGACAATTTCGCGCGTGGCTCCGAGATCGTCATCTGAAAGCAGGCCGATGATATCAGTCAGATCGGAATGACGGGCAGGGCGGAAGGAATACATGTCTTGCCTCAATGGTGCAGATCGATCGGCGCCTTGTAGAAGACGTCATCATTGGGTGGAATGGCTTGGCGCTCGATCAGCCGGTGCACCTGCGGCAGTTGCTCGCCGCGGTGGAGCGCCCGCAGCCCTTCGATGTTTTCCGCATCAGCCTGCGTGCGGCGCTGATTGTGCCTGATGTATTCGACCCAGGTCGGCGTGTGATAGGTCTCCGTCCATCGGCCCGGCTTTTCGAGATCGCGCATCAGCGCCCAGTTGCGGGCGCCATCGCGAATGCGTATGCGCCGCCGCTCGCCCATTAGCGCCAGAAATTCGCGAACATCCGCATCCGCGATTTCATAATCGATCTGGACGACGATCGGGCCGCTGCGCGGCGTAATATCAAGGCCGAGCGCCGGCTCCGTGAAGCGGTTCAGCGGATCGAGATTGAGCGAGGCGAAGGCCGGCATGGCAAAGCGCAGCCCGACTACGATGCCGAAGAGCATGACAACGGCGGAGGCCAGCAAGGCGTCGGAGACACCATAGCGGTCGGCGGCCACGCCCCAGAGCCAGCTGCCGCCGGCAATGCCGCCAAAGGTCACCGTCTGATAAAGCGACAAGGCGCGACCGACGACCCAGCGCGGCGTCGACAGCTGCACAATCGTATTGAACAGCGACAGCGCCAATACCCAGCACGCGCCCGATATCATCAGTCCGGCACAGGTCAGGACGGCAATCGCACTGAAGGCGGCGATCGCGGCGCTCAGCGCAAAGCCTGCGAAGGAAATCCGCACGATCGTCTCGCTCGAAAAGCGTTCGCGCAGCCGATCATTCAGCATCGCGCCGCCGATTGCGCCGATGCCGAAAGAGCCGAGCATGAGACCGTAGGTCAGCGGCCCGCCGACAACGAGGTTGATCGCCACGATCGGCAGCAGGGCGAGAATCGAGCTGGCGCTGATCCCGAAGATCAGGCCACGCAGGAGCACCTTTTGCAGGTTGGGTGACATCGCCACATAGCGAAGGCCCGCAAACACCGCGCTGCCCAGCGTCTCCCTCGGGAGGGTGGAGGCCGGCAGGCTCGGCTTCCAGCCCATCAGCGCGTAAATCAGCGCGAAGTAGCTCAGGGTGTTGACGGCAAAAGCCGCTGCCGCGCCGGCTGCGGCGACGATGACGCCGCCGATCGCGGGGCCGACGCTGCGAGTGATGTTGAAGCCGACGCTGTTCAACGTGACTGCGCCCGGCAGGTCGGCGCGCGGCACCATGTCGCCGACGGACGCTTGCCACGACGGATTGTTCAGCGCCGTACCGCATCCGATCAGAAACGTGAAGAAAAGGAGCAGCCACGGCGAAAGCCAGCCGAGATAGGCTAAGACGGTGAGTAGCGCAGAAACCGCGAGCATGAAGTATTGCGCCGTCAGCATGACGCGGCGCCGGTCGAAGCTGTCGGCAAGGGCACCCGACACGAGAGAGAAGAGCATGATCGGCAGCGCTGTCGACGTCTGAACCAGCGCGACCATATTCTCGGATGCCGTGATGGTCGTCATCATCCAGGCGGCGCCGACCGCCTGTATCAATCCCCCGAAATTCGAGGCAAGGCTTGCAAACCAGATCGTCCGGTAGGTTTCGTGCCGCAACGGCGCCAGTGTTGACGAAGTGTAAGGCACGATCCCTCCCGATGCCGGTCCCTCAAAGCCAATATATGGCGAAAGATGCCTCTGGCTAGCGCCGGGGCGCATCCGGAAGGTTGGCGACGGAGCTTGCAATTCTAGAAAAATCGGCCTATATGGCTCTCAAATCTTGATCGTTTTGATGAAGAGTGGGCCGCAAGGACCCGCTCTTTTTTATTACTGCGATCATCCACAATGCATGAAATTGCGAGGAGCGCATCGCTTGTCGGATCCGACGAAAGCAGACAATGAATTTGAGCCGCGGTTGATCACCGAGACCGGTCTCGACCAGCGTCTTGCCGACATTATAGAGCCCGTATTGGTGGATATCGGGTTTCGCCTGACCCGCGTGCGGATGCTCAACCAGAACGGCGCCACGCTACAGATCATGGCCGAGCGCAACGACGGAACGATGACTGTGGAGGACTGCGAGGCGGTCTCGATGGCCATTTCTCCGGTGCTGGATGTGGAAGATCCGATCGATCGGGAGTATCATCTCGAGGTGTCTTCGCCGGGTATCGATCGTCCGCTGGTGCGGAAATCGGATTTCACCCGCTGGCAGGGACACCTTTTGAAGTGCGAAACGTCGATCATGATCGCCAACCGCAAGCGCTTCCGCGGCAAGATCGTGGAGAGCGATGCGGATAGTTTCACGCTCGAGCGTGACCAGGTTGCCTATGGCGAAGAGCAGAAGGTTGTTATCCCCTTCACCGCGCTCAGCGATGCGAAGCTCATTCTGACCGACGATCTGATCCGTGATTCACTGCGCGCCGACAAGCTGGCGAAGGCAGAGGCCGCGAACCAGAACGAAGCGGAAGACGAAGAATAAACCGATCAACTTGTGGCTCCAGGGACGGGAACCCGGGACGCCTAGACGGAGAGAAAAGACAATGGCAGTCAGTGCGAACCGGCTCGAACTCCTGCAGATCGCAGATGCAGTGGCGCGCGAAAAGGTCATCGACCGCGAGATCGTGCTTGCCGCAATGGCAGACGCGATCCAGAAGGCAGCGCGCTCCCGCTATGGCACCGAGTCCAACATCCGCGCCGACATCAACCCGAAGACCGGTGAAATCCGCCTTCAGCGTCTGCTGGAAGTTGTCGACAAGGCCGAGGACTATTCGACCCAGATCCCGCTCGAGCTGGCCCGCGACCGCAACCCGGATGCTGCCCTTGGCGATTTCATTGCCGATCCGCTGCCGCCGATGGATTTCGGCCGGATCGCTGCCCAGTCCGCCAAGCAGGTGATCGTCCAGAAGGTTCGCGAAGCCGAGCGTGATCGCCAGTTCGACGAATTCAAGGATCGCGTCGGCGAGATCGTCAACGGCACGGTCAAGCGCGTCGAGTACGGCAACGTCATTGTCGACCTCGGCCGTGGCGAAGGCATCATCCGCCGCGACGAAATGATCCCGCGCGAAAACGTCCGCTATGGCGATCGCGTCCGTGCGTACGTATATGATGTTCGCAGAGAGCAGCGCGGCCCGCAGATCTTCCTGTCGCGCACGCATCCGCAGTTCATGGTCAAGCTCTTCACCATGGAAGTGCCGGAAATCTACGATGGCATCATCCAGGTGAAATCAGTCGCCCGCGATCCGGGTTCGCGCGCCAAGATCGCTGTGATCTCCAACGACTCGTCGATCGATCCGGTTGGCGCCTGCGTCGGTATGCGCGGCTCGCGCGTTCAGGCCGTCGTTGGCGAGCTTCAGGGCGAAAAGATCGACATTATTCCGTGGTCGCAGGATCCGGCAACCTTCGTCGTCAATGCCCTGCAGCCGGCCGAAGTCGCCAAGGTCGTTCTCGACGAAGATGCAGAGCGCATCGAAGTCGTGGTTCCGGACGAACAGCTGTCGCTGGCCATCGGCCGCCGCGGCCAGAACGTTCGCCTGGCCTCGCAGTTGACCGGCTGGGACATCGACATCATGACGGAAGCCGAAGAGTCCGAGCGCCGTCAGAAGGAATTCAACGAGCGCACCAACCTGTTCATGGATTCGCTCGACGTTGACGAAATGGTCGGCCAGGTTCTGGCGTCGGAAGGCTTTGCGGCCGTCGAAGAGCTTGCCTACGTCGACCTTGACGAAATTGCTTCGATCGACGGTTTCGACGAAGACACGGCACAGGAAATCCAGACGCGCGCCCGCGAATACCTTGAGCGCCTGGAAGCCGAAATGGACGAAAAGCGCAAGGCGCTCGGCGTTTCCGACGAGCTGCGCCAGATCGACGGCATGACCGCCCAGATGATGGTCGCGCTGGGCGAAGACGGCATCAAGACGATCGAGGACTTTGCCGGCTGCGCCGCTGATGATCTCGTCGGCTGGAGCGAACGCAAAAACGGTGAGACCAAGAAGTTCGAAGGCCTGTTCTCCAAATTCGATGTTTCGCGCGTCGAGGCCGAACAGATGGTCGTTCAGGCTCGCCTTGCGGCAGGCTGGATCACCGAAGAAGACCTCGCCAAGGACGCGGAAGCTGAAGAAGCTCCCGAGGCCGAGCAGGAAGTATAATGTCCGCGCGTGAGCCGACCGTTTCTCCTGAGGACGACGATCTTGCAGGATATGACGTGAATGGTCGCATGTGCATCGTGACGCGCGAAAGCGGATCGCCGGATGAGCTGATCCGCTTCGTCGCAGCTCCCGATGGGACTGTCGTCGCCGACCTGAAGCGCCAGCTTCCGGGACGCGGCTGTTGGGTCAAAGTCGACCGTTCGCTGGTCGACAAGGCGGTGGCGAAGAAGCTCTTCGCCCGCGCTTTAAAGGCGGATGTGAAGGCGGCAGCCGATCTCGGCGAAACCGTCGAGACGCTGCTCGGGCAGCAATTGATGCAGATGATGAACATGGCTCGCAAGGCGGGCCAGTTCGTCACAGGCTCCGCGAAAGTGGATGCCGCAGTCAGGAGTGGAGCCGCGATCGCCGTGTTCCACGCAACGAATGCCGCCGAGGATGGCGTGAGAAAAATAGACCAGGCTCGCAAGGCTTGGCATCTCGGAATGGAAACCGAGGAAGAAATACCTTCCTTCCGTCTCTTCTCGGAGGACGAAATGGAAGGGGTGATGGGCCAGAACACTTTTATCCATGCTGCAGTGCTTGCAGGGCAGGCGGGTGAGGGTGTAGTGAAGCGCGCAAAGATGCTCGAACAGTACCGTAGTGGCGGTCAGTCCCGGGCACCGGGCGGCGCTGGCCGGCAAAAACAATGATACGGTCACCGGCATCGGCCGGCTGCTACATCATTGATCGACAGTATTTGAACGACAGGGTCTGATGACGTCATCGCTCCCTGTCCGAAGGAACGGGAACGAATGACCGATAGCAATGACGACAAGACACTGAACGGACCGGGCAAGAAAACTCTGACCCTGAAGCCGTCGGGAATGAGCCAGGGCACCGTGCGCCAGGACATGGGCCGCGGTCGCACCAAGGCGGTCGTTGTCGAGACCCGCAAGCGGCGTCCGATGCGTCCGGAAGACGAACGCCCGATCACGCCCGTAGGCTCCGCCCCGGCTCGCACCGAAGCTGCTCCGAGCACGCACCAGCCGCGCGCACCGCAGGCGCCGCAGCCGCGTATTCATCCGCCGGGTGGCCAGCAGTCACGTCCGCAGCCGCCGTCTTCGCAGCCGCCGCGCCAGCAGGATCGTCCGCGTCCGGTGGTATTGAATCATCTTTCGCCGGAAGAAATGGATGCACGCCGTCGCGCACTTGCCATGGCGCAGGTTCGCGATGCCGAGGATGCGGTCCGCCGCGCCGAGGAAGAAAAACGTCGCGCCGCCGAAGATGCTGCACGCCAGGCCGCGGAAGCGGAAGAGGCCAAGCGCCGCGCTGCCGAAGAGGCTCTGCGCGCTGCCGAAGCGGCTATTGCTCCTGCTCCTGCTCCTGCTCCGGCTGCGGCTGCGGTCGAAGCACGTACGGAAACGCCGCGCGTTCAGCCATCGGTCCCGGTCGCGCGCCGGCCTGATGCTGCGCCAGCCGCGGCTCCGGCAAGGCCTTCTCCGGCCGGCGCCCCTGCACCGGCCGCCGCTCGTGGTCGTCGCGAAAGCGAAGATGATGACCGCGGTGCACCACGTGGTGCACCGGCTCGTGGCCGCGTCGTTCGTCCCGAACCGGCCAAGCCCGTAACGACCCGTCCGAAGACCGACGAGGAGCGTCGTCGCGGCAAGCTGACGATCAGCACCGCGGGTGTTGACGATGACGGCAGCGCACGCGGCCGTTCGCTCTCGGCCATGCGCCGCCGCCAGGAAAAATTCCGCCGCAGCCAGATGCAGGAAACCCGCGAAAAGGTTGTTCGCGAAGTCATCCTGCCGGAGACCATCACCATTCAGGAACTGTCGCAGCGCATGTCCGAACGTGCCGTCGACGTCATCAAGTACCTGATGAAGGAAGGCCAGATGATGAAGCCGGGCGACGTCATCGACGCCGACCTTGCTGAACTCATTGCCGGCGAATTCGGCCACACCGTCAAGCGCGTCTCCGAATCCGACGTCGAACTCGGCATCTTCAATGTTGCCGACCAGGAAGGCGATCGCGTTTCGCGTCCGCCGGTCGTCACCATCATGGGCCACGTCGACCACGGCAAGACCTCGCTGCTCGACGCTATCCGTCATGCCAACGTGGTTGCCGGCGAAGCCGGTGGTATCACGCAGCATATCGGCGCCTATCAGGTCGAACAGAACGGTCAGAAGATTACCTTCATCGACACCCCCGGCCACGCCGCCTTCACGGCAATGCGTGCCCGCGGTGCGCAGGCGACCGACATTGCGATCCTGGTCGTTGCAGCTGACGACAGTGTCATGCCGCAGACGATTGAATCGATCAACCACGCCAAGGCGGCCGGTGTTCCGATCATCGTGGCGATCAACAAGGTCGACAAGCCGAGCGCCGATCCGCAGAAGGTGCGTACGCAGCTCCTACAGCACGAAGTCTTCGTGGAATCGATGGGCGGTGAAGTTCTCGATGTCGAAGTTTCGGCCAAGACGGGCTTGAACCTCGACAAGCTGCTGGAAGCCATCCTGCTGCAGTCCGAAATCCTCGATCTCAAGGCCAATCCGAACCGCACGGCGGAAGGTACGGTCATCGAAGCCCAGCTCGACCGCGGCCGCGGTTCGGTCGCCACGGTTCTTGTCCAGAACGGTACGTTGAGGCCCGGCCAGATCATCGTCGCTGGCGATGTCTGGGGCCGTGTTCGCGCGCTCGTCACCGACAAGGGCGAACACGTCAAGGAAGCCCCGCCGGCCATGCCGGTCGAGGTGCTCGGCCTTTCCGGTACGCCGCAGGCCGGTGACAAGTTCGCCGTCGTCGAAAACGAAGGCCGCGCCCGCGAGATCTCGGAATACCGCCAACGTCTCGCCCGCGACAAGGCCGCGGCCCGCCATTCGGGCCAGCGTGGCTCGCTGGAACAGATGATGACGCAGCTGCAGTCCGCCGGCGTCAAGGAGTTCCCGCTGGTCATCAAGGGCGACGTGCAGGGTTCGATCGAGGCGATCGCCGGTGCTCTCGAAAAGCTGGGCACGGACGAAGTTCGCGCCCGCATCGTTCACTCCGCCGTCGGCGGGGTCACGGAATCGGATATTTCGCTTGCCGAGGCATCAGGCGCCGCGATCATCGGCTTCAACGTCCGCGCAAACGTGCAGGCTCGCACGCTGGCAGAGCGCCAGGGCATCGAAATCCGCTACTACAACATCATCTACGACCTCGTTGATGACGTGAAGGCGGCGATGTCGGGTCTGCTTTCGCCGGAGCGCCGCGAAACCTTCCTCGGCAATGCCGAGATCCTCGAGGTGTTCAACATCACGAAGGTCGGCAAGGTCGCGGGTTGCCGCGTTACCGAAGGCAAGGTCGAGCGTGGCGTCGGCGTCCGCCTCATCCGCGACAACGTCGTCATCCACGAAGGCAAGCTCAAGACGCTCAAGCGCTTCAAGGACGAAGTCTCGGAAGTGCATTCCGGCCAGGAATGCGGTATGGCTTTCGAGAACTACGAAGACATCCGCGCCGGTGACACGATCGAGTGCTTCCGCGTCGAGCACATCACTCGTACGCTCTGATCGTGTGATATCGGAAATTTGGACGGGCGCCGGATCATGTGAGGCCGGCGCCCGAACCTTTTGAGGCAAAGAAAAATGGCAACAAGACCAACAACCTCCGCACCTTCGCAGCGCATGCTGCGCGTCGGCGAGCAGGTTCGCGCCGCTATCACGCAGGTTCTGCAGCGCGGCGAAGTGCGCGATGACGTGATCGAGAAGACCGTCATTTCAATCTCGGAAGTCCGCATGTCGCCCGACCTGAAGATCGCGACGGCCTATGTGACGCCGCTCGGCGTGACGGATCATGATGCGGTAATTGGCGCGCTGAACCGCAATGCGAAGTTCATCCGCGGCCGGCTCGGCCCGCAGCTGCGGCAGATGAAATACATGCCGGAAGTTCGCTTCCGTGACGATACGAGCTTCGACAATTACAAGAAGATCGACGAGTTGTTGCGCTCGCCAGAGGTGAGCCGCGACCTCGATCACGATACTGAAGACGAATAGTAGAAGAGACTGATGTCCAAACCACGTAAACCGAAAGGCCGCCCGGTCTCGGGTTGGCTGATCCTTGATAAGCCGGTCGATTTCGGCTCAACTGAAGCCGTTTCCAAGATCAAGTGGCTGTTCAAGGCGCAGAAGTGCGGTCACGCCGGTACGCTCGATCCGCTGGCCTCGGGCATGCTGCCGATCGCCCTTGGCGATGCGACGAAGACTGTTCCCTACGTGATGGACGGTCGCAAGATCTATGAGTTCACCGTGACCTGGGGCGAGGAGCGCGCAACCGACGATCTCGAGGGCGATGTGACGGAGAGTTCCGACAAGCGCCCGAGCGAACAGCAGATCCGCGACCTCCTGCCCAAGTATACCGGCGTCATCAGCCAGGTTCCGCCGCAGTTTTCTGCCATCAAGATTGCCGGCGAGCGTGCCTACGATCTGGCGCGCGATGGTGAAGCCGTGGAGATCCCCTCGCGCGAGGTCGAGGTTTTCCGTCTGACGCTGTTGTCCTGCCAGGATGCCAATACCGCGCATTTCGAAGTCGAATGCGGCAAGGGTACCTATGTACGCGCGCTGGCGCGCGATTTTGGTCGTGAACTCGGCTGTTATGGTCATATATCAGGTCTGCGCCGCAGCTTCGTTGCGCCCTTTGCCGAAGAGACCATGGTACCGCTCGCCGATCTCGTCGCGCTTGAGGCGATCGAAGACACGGATGAGCGGCTTGCTGCCCTGGATGCTCTGCTGATCGATACCAGCGAAGCGCTTTCCTCGCTGCCGCATCTCGTTGTCAATGACGACCAAGCGCATCGGTTGAAGATGGGTAATCCGATCCTCGTGCGTGGTCGCGACGCGCCGGTTGCCGAAAGCGAAGCCTACGCCACGTCCCGTGGCAAGCTGATCGCGATCGGCGAGATCGGCCAGGGCGAGTTCCGTCCGAAGCGCGTCTTCGGCTGAGGTTTGATAAACCTCCGGTTTCGGCCCGCTGCAGGCCGACCAATCGGCGAGAACGCCGGTCAAAAACCAACCGAACCCAAGGAAAAGCCGCCAGTTCGAGGCGCCTTGCCCCTTGTGTTCTTTCATTGGAGACAGTCATGCGCAGACTTGCAGCCGGCATCCTGATGTTCTTCGCAGCGGTTTTGATGGCCGCCAACGCTTACGCTGTGGAGCGCTGGGCGACGTTGCCAGCCTTTCCGGCAATGCCCACTGCAAAGACTAGTGGCATGGCCCCCGTCAACGACATCAAGATGTATTATGCCGAATACGGCGAGGGTGATCCGATCCTGTTCATTCACGGCGGGCTCGGTAGCGCCGATGTCTGGGGCTATCAGGTGGCTGAGTTTGCGAAGGATCATCGCGTGATCGTGGCCGACAGTCGCGGACACGGTCGTTCGACGCGCAACGGGCAGCCGTTCGACTATGATCTGATGACCTCAGATTATGTCGCTTTGCTCGAATACCTGAAGCTCGACAAGGTGACACTGGTCGGATGGTCGGATGGCGGCATCATCGGCATCGATATGGCGATGAAGAATCCGGAGAAGTTGACGCGCGTGATTGCGCAGGCTGCGAACGTGACGACCGATGGCGTGAAGCCCGACGTTATGACCAATAAGACCTTCAGCGACTACATCAATACGGCCGGCGAGGCTTACAAGAAGCTCTCGCCGACGCCGAACGATTACGATGCTTTCGTCACCCAGATCTCGGCGATGTGGGCGAGCCAGCCGTCGTGGACTGCCGATGACCTCGGCAAGATCAAAGTACCCGTCACTCTGGCGATTGGGGATCATGACGAGGCTGTCAAGCTTGACCACACCGAGATGATGGCCAAACAGATTCCAGGGTCGAATCTGGTCATCCTCAAAGACGCGAGCCACTTCGCCATGCTGCAGGATCCCGAGGGGTACAACGCAATGATACGCGAGGCGATGGCCGGCCGGTGACGAATCGGCCATCTGCGGCATGCCTCTTTCCATTGCAGCGCATTTGGTTTATACGCAGCGCCAGCAATCGGGCTCTGCCCGGATGCATTCGCGGCCGAAGCTGGACGACATCCCGGCTTTTGGCGACCTAATCTCCTCTCATAGAAAGGAACATCCGATGTCGATTACTGCTGAGCGCAAGACGGCTCTCATCAAGGAATACGCAACGTTCGAAGGCGACACCGGTTCTCCGGAAGTTCAGGTTGCCATCCTGACCGAGCGTATCAACAACCTCACGGAACACTTCAAGGGTCACAAGAAGGATAACCATTCCCGCCGTGGCCTGCTGACGATGGTTTCGAGCCGCCGCTCGCTTCTTGACTATCTCAAGAAGAAGGACGAAGGCCGCTATACCAAGCTGATCGGCAGCCTGGGTATCCGCCGCTAAGGCTTCCCGGCGGGCGCTCCTCTTTCGGACGCCCGCCGGATTTTTTCGGGGAGACTTCCCCATCCCGCCACGCGTGGCGGACTGCCCGGCAGACCCGGATGGGCCGGTTCTGCCAAACCAACCGTTGACCTGTCATGGGGCAGGATTGCCGGATGCTTTTGGCCAGAGCTTCACAAGCTTTGGCCCGGTCTCTTCGGAGATCGATGATGCAAAGCCTCCCGTTGTCTTGCCCATGATGCGTCACACCGATTGCAGTTGACCGTGCGCCGTGCCTTGGAAGGCGACGTGCATGTTCCTGCATTGAAGGACAAGACATATGTTCGATACTCATAGTGTGGAAATCGAGTGGGCAGGCCGCCCGCTGAAGCTCGAAACCGGCAAGATCGCCCGCCAGGCTGATGGCGCCGTTCTCGCGACCTACGGCGAAACCGTGGTTCTCGCCACCGTTGTCTCCGCCAAGGCGCCGAAGCCGGGCCAGGACTTCTTCCCGCTGACCGTCAACTACCAGGAAAAGACCTACGCAGCCGGCAAGATCCCCGGCGGCTATTTCAAGCGCGAAGGCCGTCCGAGCGAAAACGAAACCCTCGTTTCCCGCCTCATCGACCGCCCGATCCGCCCGCTCTTCCCGGAAGGCTACAAGAACGACACGCAGGTCGTCGTCACCGTCATCCAGCATGACCTGGAAAACAACCCGGACATCCTGTCGATGGTTGCTGCCTCGGCAGCTTTGACCCTCTCCGGAGTCCCCTTCATGGGCCCGGTCGGCGGCGCTCGCGTCGGCTACATCAACGGTGAATACGTCCTCAACCCGCATCTCGACGAGATGGACGAGTCGATCCTCGACCTCGTCGTTGCTGGCACGCACGATGCTGTTCTGATGGTTGAATCCGAAGCCAAGGAACTCAACGAAGAAGTCATGCTCGGCGCCGTCATGTTCGGCCACCGCGGCTTCCAGCCGGTTCTCGACGCGATCATCAAGCTCGCCGAAGTGGCCGCCAAGGAGCCGCGCGACTTCCAGCCGGAAGACTATTCCGAACTCGAAGGCGAAATGCTGAAGCATTTCGAAGCCGAGCTTCGCATCGCCTACAAGAACACGCAGAAGGCTGAGCGCTACGCTGCCGTCGACGCGGTCAAGGCGAAGGTCAAGGCGCACTTCCTGCCGGAAGAAGGCGAAGCCAAGTACACGGCCGAAGAAGTCGGCGCGATCTTCAAGCACCTGCAGGCAAAGATCGTTCGTTGGAACATCCTCGACACCAAGAGCCGCATCGACGGTCGCGATCTCGAAACCGTTCGCCCGATCGTCTCCGAAGTCGGCCTCCTGCCGCGCACCCACGGCTCGGCGCTCTTCACGCGCGGTGAAACACAGGCGATCGTCGTTGCGACGCTTGGCACCGGCGAAGACGAGCAGTATGTCGACTCGCTCACGGGCATGTACAAGGAGCGCTTCCTGCTCCATTACAACTTCCCTCCCTACTCGGTTGGCGAAACCGGCCGCATGGGCTCCCCGGGCCGCCGCGAAATCGGCCACGGCAAGCTCGCATGGCGCGCTATCCGTCCGATGCTGCCGACTGCTGAGCAATTCCCCTACACGCTGCGTGTCGTTTCCGAGATCACCGAGTCGAACGGCTCGTCCTCGATGGCAACCGTCTGCGGCACCTCGCTTGCTCTGATGGACGCCGGCGTTCCGCTCGCTAAGCCGGTTGCCGGTATTGCCATGGGCCTGATCCTCGAAGGCGACCGCTTTGCGGTCCTCTCCGACATCCTCGGTGACGAAGACCACCTCGGCGACATGGACTTCAAGGTCGCTGGTACGGCCGACGGCATCACTTCGCTGCAGATGGACATCAAGATCGCCGGCATCACCGAAGAGATCATGAAGGTCGCTCTCGGCCAAGCTCAGGGCGGTCGCGCCCACATCCTCGGCGAAATGGCAAAGGCCATCACCGAGAGCCGCGGCCAGCTCGGCGAATTCGCTCCGCGCATCGAAGTCATGAACATCCCGGTCGACAAGATCCGCGAAGTCATCGGCTCCGGCGGCAAGGTCATCCGCGAAATCGTTGAAAAGACGGGCGCAAAGATCAACATCGAAGACGACGGCACGGTCAAGATCGCCTCTTCTTCCGGCAAGGAAATCGAAGCGGCCCGCAAGTGGATCCACTCGATCGTTGCAGAACCGGAAGTCGGCCAGATCTACGAAGGCACGGTCGTCAAGACCGCCGACTTCGGCGCGTTCGTCAACTTCTTCGGCGCCCGCGACGGCCTCGTCCACATCTCGCAGCTTGCTTCCGAGCGTGTTGCCAAGACGCAGGACGTCGTCAAGGAAGGTCAGAAGGTCTGGGTCAAGCTTCTCGGCTTCGACGAACGGGGCAAGGTCCGCCTGTCGATGAAGATTGTCGATCAGGCGACCGGCCAGGAAATCCCTGCCGACAAGAAGAAGGAAGAAGCTGCAGCCGAGTAAGCTGCGCCTTCCCAAGACGTCATGGGCGCGGGGTAATTTCCGCGCCCTTTTTGTATTCGAGGACGAGATAGATCCATGAGCAGCGAGACGCTGAAGACACTGTTCCACCCCTTTGTAAGCGGTACCGTCGAGGCGCCTGGCGAGGGCGAGCACGTGCTTTTCCTCGGTGCCGAGGCGGGCTTCGCGCTGCCGGAAGCCTTTGCCGCCTCGCTGAGCGCGGTACAGGGCCTCCGGCCACTTTACCGGCAGTTGCTCGCCCAGCGCATCGAAACCGCACCTGAGATCGAAGGCGAGGGCTACGACGCCGTTCTGGTGCTGTGCAACAAGCATAAGGGCGAGAACGAGGCGAATATCGCGGCTGCCCTTCAGCGTGTTAAGGTCGACGGCCTCATCGTGATTGCCGGCGGCAAGGAGGATGGCATCCAGTCGCTGCGCAAGCGGATGGAAAGCCTCGGCCTCGAGATCGAGCATATGCCGAAGTATCACGGCGTCGCACTGTGGTTCGCGCGGCCGGCCGATATCAGTGAGATCGTCGGCAAGTTTGCCAAACCGCCGGTTCGTGTCGACGGTCGCTTCGTGGCCGCGGCGGGCATGTTCTCGCACGACCGCATCGATGACGGATCCGAGCTGCTCGCCTCGCGCCTGCCTTCTGATTTCACCGGCGATGTCGCCGATTTCGGCGCCGGTTGGGGTTATCTCTCGGTCGAACTGGCGCAGCGCTCGCCCGGTGTCAGCCGTCTCGACCTCTACGAAGCCAATCACGCCGCTCTGGAGGCCGCCAAGGCAAATCTGGCGGAGAACTGCCCCGAGGTGCCTGCACGCTTCTTCTGGCTTGATCTGGCGGGCGAACTGGTCAAGGACAAGTACGACCTCATCATCATGAACCCGCCCTTCCATGAGGGCCATGCGGCGGAGCCGTCGCTCGGTCAGGCGATGATAAAGACGGCTGCGTCTGCACTGCGCGGCGGCGGCCGCCTGCTGCTGGTTGCCAATCGTGGCTTGCCCTATGAGCCCGTGCTGGCTGCGAACTTTAAGGAAAGCGGCGAGACGTGCCGCAATGCCCGCTTCAAGGTACTTTGGGCGAAGAAGTAAGCTGTCCGCATAGGCAGCCTTGGGAGATCTGCCAGACTTGCTGCAGATGGAGAGACAACGGGCAAGAGGCATGGAGACGGAAGCCAACAAGACGCTCGTGAGGGCGTATGTTGAGGCATTCAATCGCTTCGACATGGCGGCACGGCGAGAGCTGTTTGCCGCCGATGCGCGGGTTTACGGTGTCTTGGGATATGGGGGCCTGGATGACGTCGAACCCATCTGGCGTGAGCTCCATGAGGGTATGAATACAGATCTCGAGATCCTCGATATCGCCGCCGAGGGAAGGAATGTCGTGGTCCGCTTAAAGCGGGCGCTATTCCGGCTTCTTTCGTGGTCTCGTTGGTCATGACCCGACCGGCAAAAGCTACGAGGTCGCTGCGATGGAATGGTTCGTCGTCGAAAACGGAAAGACTACGACCCGCTGGGGCGCCAGGGATTCTGCGGCTATCTTGCGGCAGGTCACGCATCCCTAGAGGATGGGTTTTGAAGGAAAGCCGGGCTCGTCCTCAAGCCCGGCTTTCCGTCTTTATTCCACGTCTGCCCTGCGCAGCGCGTCGAGCGTCGGCATCGAGGTGATGTTGAACCCGGCGTCGACGAAATGGATTTCGCCGGTCACACCAGCGGAAAGGTCTGACAGCAGGTAGAGGGCGGAATTGCCGACCTGATCAATCGTCACCGTCTTGCGCAGCGGCGAGTTGCGCTGGTTCCACGAAAGGATCGCGCGTGCATCGGAAATGCCGGCGCCGGCAAGCGTCCGGATCGGGCCGGCGGAGATCGCGTTGACACGGATGCCGCTCGGGCCGTAGTCCGCAGCCAGATAGCGTACCGACGCCTCGAGAGCGGCCTTCGCAACGCCCATGACATTGTAGTTCGGGATGACGCGCGTCGAGCCGTTGTAGGTCAGCGTCAACATAGAACCGCCCTCATTCATCAGCGGTGCGCAGCGCTTGGCGATTTCCGTGAAGGAGAAACAGGATATCACCATCGTGCGGCTGAAGTTGTTGCGTGTCGTGTCCGCGTAAAGTCCCTTCAACTCGTTTTTGTCGGAGAAACCGATGGCATGAACGATGAAATCGAGGCTGCCCCAGCGCTCCTTGATAGCATCGACGGTGGCATCGACAGAGGCGATGTCCTCGACGTCGCAAGGCAGAACGAATTCGGATCCGACTTCAGCGGCCAGCGGCTTGACCCGCTTGCCGAGAGCGTCACCTTGATAGGTGAAGGCGAGTTCGGCGCCCTGCGCTGCCAGAGCCTTCGAAATTCCCCACGCGATGGAATGGTTGTTCGCGACGCCCATGATGAGGCCGCGCTTACCCTGCATAATTCCCGTCATACTATTATCCGTTGTAGCGCTGGAAGACGAGCGTGGCGTTAGTGCCGCCAAAGCCGAAAGAGTTGGAAAGGGCGATGTCGATCTTGGCATCGTCGATGCGCTTGCGAACAATCGGAACGCCGTCGAATTCCGGGTCGAGCTCGGTGATATGCGCGCTTTCGCCGATAAAGCCGGCCTGCATCATCAGCAAGGAGTAGATCGATTCCTGCACGCCCGCTGCGCCCAGCGAGTGGCCCGTCAGCGACTTGGTCGACTGGATGTGAGGAATCTTGTCGCCGAAGACTTCGCGGATCGCGCCGATCTCCTTGCTGTCACCAACAGGGGTCGAGGTGCCGTGCGTATTGATATAGTCGACATCGCCCTTAACGGTCGCGAGCGCCTGGCGCATGCAGCGGATCGCGCCTTCACCCGACGGAGCGACCATATCGTAGCCGTCGGAGGTCGCGCCGTAGCCGACGATTTCGGCGTAGATCTTCGCCCCACGCGCCTTGGCACGCTCTAGCTCTTCCAGGACGAGGACGCCCGCGCCGCCGGCAATGACAAAGCCGTCGCGGCTCACATCATAGGCGCGCGAAGCCGTATCAGGCGTGTCGTTGTACTTGGAAGACATGGCGCCCATGGCGTCGAAGAGATTCGACATCGTCCAGTCGAGGTCTTCGTGGCCGCCAGCGAACATGACGTCCTGCTTGCCCCACTGGATCATTTCCGCGGCGTTGCCGATGCAGTGCGCCGAGGTCGAGCAGGCCGACGAGATCGAGTAGTTGACGCCATGGATCTTGAACCAGGTGGCAAGCGTCGCCGATGCCGTCGAGGACATCGCCTTCGGCACGGCAAACGGACCGATGCGCTTCGGGCTGTTGTTTTTGATGGTGATGTCGGCCGCTTCGATCAGCGTGCGCGTCGACGGGCCGCCGGAGCCCATGATGATGCCAGTGCGTTCGTTGTTGCTGATATCGCCTTCTTCCAGACCGGAATCCGCGATCGCCTGCTTCATGGCGACATGGTTCCAGGCGCCGCCCTGCGACAGGAATCGCATGGCGCGGCGATCGACCAGATCGGTCGGATCCAGCGTCGGGCGACCCCATACCTGGCATTTGAAGCCGTGTTCAGCAAAATCGTTGGAGAAGGAAATGCCGGACTTGGCATCGCGCAGCGAGGCAGTGACCTCGGCAGCATCATTGCCGATCGAGGAAACAACGCCCAGACCCGTGACAACTACCCGTCTCATGTGTTTCGACCTTTTCGTTTTTTCTAACTTGGAAACCGGGCATGTATGCCCGGTGCAATCAGGCTTCTTTGTCCTTGGACAGGCCGACGCGCAGGTCGGTGGCCTGGTAGATGGTTTCGCCGTCGGCCTTCAGCCAGCCATCGGCGGTGCCGAGAACCAGGCGGCCGCGCATGACGCGCTTGAAATCGATGCCGTACTCAAGGAGCTTCGTTGTCGGGCGGATCATGCCCTTGAACTTCACTTCGCCTGTTGAAAGCGCCATGCCGCGCCCGGGCTCACCCAGCCAGCCCAGGAAGAAGCCGGTCAGCTGCCACATGCCGTCAAGGCCAAGGCAGCCCGGCATGATCGGGTTGCCCTGGAAGTGGCAGGGAAAATACCAGTCGTCAGGCTTCACGTCGTATTCAGCGCGAATGTAGCCCTTGTCGAAGGTGCCGCCGGTTTCGGAAATGTCGGTAATGCGATGAACCATCAACATCGGGGGGAGGGGAAGCTGCGCGTTGCCCGGACCGAACAGTTCGCCGCGGCCGCAGGCCAGAATTTCCTCGTAGTTGAAGCTGGATTGTTTCGTCGCCATGAAAACTCTAATTCCCCCCGCAACTATGCCGATGGATGTGAACGTTTAGTCCAACTTCAGCGGAAAATGAAGCATAAGCATGACTGAGCTTCACCCACCTTGGGAGGACCGGCTGCGCGCCTTATTTGGTGGTCGCATACAGGAAGGCCAAGCCCCCGGCCAGCACTAATTGCGTCAAAAGCCCGATTTTACGGCGCTTTAGCACTCTTTGTCCCCATTGAAACTATTGAAACGCTTTTGCGCAAAAGTTATATGGCTAATGAAACCTGATTGCTTGACGCTAGATTAACCGGAGTTCGTTGGATGGTGGCAGAGGCCCCGCTTACCATTGAGGCACGGCTGAGGCACGCCGGCCTACGTCCGACGCGCCAGCGCGTCGCGCTCGGCGACCTGCTCTTTGCTAAGGGCGATCGGCATTTGACGGTTGAAGAACTCCATGAGGAGGCTGTGCAGGCGGGCGTGCCGGTGTCGCTGGCGACCGTCTACAACACGCTGCACCAGTTCACCGAGGCCGGCATGATCCGGGTTCTTGCGGTCGAAAGCGCCAAGACCTACTTCGATACCAACATCTCCGACCATCACCACTTCTTCATCGAAGGCGAAAACGATGTGCTCGATATTCCGGTCAGCAACCTGACCATCGGCAATCTGCCGGAGCCGCCGGAAGGCCTCGAAATCGCGCATGTCGACGTGGTGATCCGCCTGCGCCAGAAGCGGCGCTGATTCACATCACATCATCAGGGTGCCGGCCGGGCTTGGCTTTGTAGGTTGGGAAGGTCCAGCCGAAATACAGCGCGCCGCCGCGCACGGAGAAGGCTGCGATGACACCGACCGCGGAGGCTGCATAAAGCGGTAGGTCGAGCGCGTTCGCAGCTGTAAACAGGCCGGCGCCGACGAGTGCTGCCGTGATATAGATTTCCGGCCGCAATAATACTGACGGCTCATTGGCCAGAAGATCGCGCAAGATCCCGCCGAAGGTTGCCGTCAGTGTTCCGGTGACGATGCCAATCGTTGGCGAGCCGGTGGCCGCGAGGCCCTTTGCCGCACCCATCACACAATAGGCGGAGAGCCCGATGGCATCCAACCAGATCAGCAAGCGATAGCGCGACTCGACCAGGTGGGCGGTAAAGAACACCAGGATGCCGACGGCGCAGCAGACGATGACATAGGTCGGGTTCAGAACCCAGAATACCGGCACGCGGCCAAGGACAATGTCGCGCACCGTGCCGCCGCCAGTGCCGGTAACGATCGCAAAGAAGAGAAAGCCGATCAGGTCGAGCTGCTTGCGCGAAGCCGCGAGCGCGCCTGTTGCCGCAAAGAGCGCAACGCCGGCATAATCCACGTAGACGAACAGCGGCATGCAGTCCTCCAGAACCGACGTGTATCTTTGCGAAATGAATCACGGCGGCAAGGGCGGCGCAAGGCGGATCAAGCAAACTGCGCGGCCAACAGCGTCCTTATCCGACCAAAAGAGAAGCCCTTCGTGAAAACGCTCCTGATCGCTCTGAACATTGCCGCGTTGCTCGCCGCCCCGGTTGCGGCCTTCGCCCAACAGTCGCTTATCTCGGACCCGGAGATCTATGAGAAGAAGCACTTTCGGGAGCAGTGCACCAAGGCCGAGTTTTCGGATGGCTACGTCATCCGCCAGGATATCAACAACGACGGCCTGATAGACGCCGTCGTCAACGAGGGCGAGCTGACTTGCGACGGAGAGAAGGGGCCGCAGTGCAATGACGACGGCTGCACCTACAATTTCTATCTGCAGGTCGCCGAGGGCGGCTATTTCATGATCGCGACCGCCCAGATCTACGGCTATGATTTTGTGAAGCGCTTCGGCAACATGGTGCTGGCGATGAAAATGCACCCGCGCTTCTGCGATCGCCCGGATGTCGACAAGGAGAAGGAGCCCTGTATCGTCACGGCCCGTGTGCGCGGCACCAAGTTCGTGACGATCTCCAAGAAATAGCGGTTCAGCCGGGATAGAATTCTGAGGTCCGGCCGGCAAGATAGTAGCCGACAAGCCCGAACCATTCGCGGATTGCTGTCGCCAGGTTCTGAGCGTTTCGGCTCGGCTGTGTGAAATCGAGGCTAAGGCTCTCCCGCCCGTCGGTCCGGTAGTCGGTCGGCCAGGGCACGACGTCGATGCCAAGCTTGCGGAAAATGCCGACCGACCGCGGCATATGATAGCCTGAGGTGATCAGCAGGCAATTCGAAAGGCCTTGGCTCGCCAGGAGTTCCTTGGTGTTCATGGCGTTTTCGAACGTCGTCCGCGACGTCGTTTCTTCGACCAGGCGTTCCCCGCCGATACCAAACATCGGGAAGAAGCGCGCCGAAATCACCGCGTCGCCTTCATAGATTCCGGAGATCGATCCATCGCCGCCCGAAATCAAGATTCGCGCCTGCGGATATTTCTGTGCCAGACGCAGCGCCTCGACGAAGCGATCGCCACCGGCATTGAGCTCGATGCCGTGGCGGGCGGTGTTCACCTCGTTCTCGAAAGCGCCGCCGAGCACGATCATGCACTGCAGATTTGCCGGATCCTGCGGTTTAACAAACCGATCCTCCAGACCCTGCAGAAGGTAGTTGCCGGCGGTCGTGTAGAGCGTGACGAACAGGATGAGGCCCGCAATCGCGGAGGAAACGAGGCTTGTCGCGCGCCAGCGGAAAAGACCCCCTACCAGGGCAAACACGACGAAAAGAAAAGCGAGCGACAAAGGTTGCCCGAACACCCAGACGAGCTTTGAAAAGAGAAACAAGGATGCCTTCCTCTAGCGGTTTCCGCGTGCCCTCTATCTGATTCGATGGGGTTTTATTGCGACCGTGACTTCATATGCACTGGCGAACGTGGCGCGGCGTTGAACCGGCGTTGCGTGCGTTTCGGAATTAAAAGGGTGGCGAGCGCAACCAGCATCGCAAAAACGGCAATCAGCCAGAGCGCCGCTGCCCCGGCGATATGTGTCAGCAGCGCCCCAACGATAGCCCCACCCAGCATGCCGACCCAAGGTACGATCTGGATCGTCCAATCCGATCGCCTGTCGCCAACGATCCAGCGTCCGAGACCGCGTCCGAAACGCGAAAGTGCCCCTGTCACATAGGTCAGCCCGATCGGCAGCCCTTCGATCTGCTCCACGGCCGCGTTCACCATCCCCATGGAGGCAACGATGAGATAAAAGCGCGGCATCGCCAGGTTCGCGCCCGCCATGAGGGAGGCCGTTGCCAGCGCGATGCTGACGCATGAAAGCACGGCGAAGGTGCGCCGGTCCGAGAAATGTGCGATCACGATGCCAACGGCATTGCCAAGCACGAAGACCATGATCGCCGAGAGAAGAATGGCTGCATGACGCAAATCCCCATTTCCGAGCGACAGGGCAGCACGGGTCGTGTTTCCCGTCATGAACGACACGAAGTCTCCCGTCAGTGCAAGGCCGGTCGCATCGGTCATACCGGCCAGAAAGGAGATCGCGCCGGCAAGAGTCAGGCCCGTTGCCGTTCTGCGTGTATGGATAAGCCGCCGTCGTCTTTCTCGTGTCATTGAACCAAGGCTCCAATCCGCCGGAAGTCGGCATGGAAACCATAGCCGCCGTTGCTAAAAATTTGGCAAAGCATCGGCGTGCGAAGCGCCGCGGCAAGCTGTTTCTTCAGTTGATCGTGACTCTGCCCGAATTCGGCGCACTTAACATGTAGTGCTGCTCTATCGGGTCACGGTGGCTCGTCGGCCAAGCCAAACCCGTGAGGGCTGGGAGGTAGGTGTCCAGAAGGAACTTGTCTTCGGTCTCCTTGCGATTCAGCATGCCTACCAATTCGCCGCCTTCTTCAGCGGTCACCATATCCATGACAAACCCGTCGAGCACGGCCTTCTGGCCGGTGACGTCGTCAAACACTGTCCAATAGATGTTGAGGTTCTTGTGCAGGCTGTATCTCTGGGCTTCCATGGGAAAATCCTCCGGCTTTCCACTATCGCCAGGCTTCCGCGCAGAATTGGGTGGTGGCGCAGAACCTTTGAACACCCGGTAAGAAGACCATGATTGCTCCGCGAAATGAATCGCACGCGCGTATAGGCAGCCTATCCATTCGGATAGGATCCTGAGTACAGGGAAACCTAAGCCTGCAGATCATCGGAAAGCTGCTCGGGCAGCGACGCAGAGCGGGACATCATCGGCCGCTTTATGATGAGGGATACAAGCCCTCTCACTAAACGGCTTGCCGCGAAGTTTCGGCAGGGCAACCCTACAGCCTGCTTTGTCGTCATCTCGCCGGAGTATGCCCAAGAGAAGCTTGAATGGGCGAAAACCTATGTTCCGAAGGGACGGACGGAAAAGGCCTTAGCCGCCAATCGAGCACAGAAGGAGCGGAACATCGCCGAAAGCGAACGTCAACTTGCTCTCGCCCGCGAATATCGTGCCGAGACGACCCGCCTACGGATTGCTGCAGGCGTCGATCAGGCGAAGCGGCGTGTCAGCAAGGCTGAGGCCGCGGTTACTGATGCGTGCAGGTACATCTCCGAGGCTGAAGCGTTCACCACGGAGGGGCTTCGCATCAAGGCCGAGGCGATCAAAGCAAGCGGCATCTTCGACGCGTTCAAGGCTTCAAGCGGGATTATGGCCGACATAGCCAGCTTCGTTCAGTCGGTCATTAGCGTCGCATCTCCCGTGGCCGCTGCGGCTTAGGCGCCAGCAGATCACTAGCAGACAGAACCAGAAATTCATTGTGTTAGGAGCGATGTTATGAAGAGCAACAGGCAGACTTCTCAAGCTCAGACCGAGGCAACTGTGGTGGCGAGCGTGGCGACGCTGGCGAGAGTCCAGCTAGAGGCGCTCGCCAATCACAAGGTGGAGACGAGCGATGATCCGATCTCAACCGCTATCGAAGCATTCCGCGCTGGCAATGCAGCGTTTTGCGCCACCAAGGAGGAGGACTGGCCTGCTCATGGCGGCGAAGAAGCAGTAATCGCCAATACCTATGGTCGGCCGCTGGAAGTCCTTGAAAATTGGGACCAGCCCGCGTTGTCGCTGAAAGGGGCTGTAGATGCTCTTCGCTTTGCAAATGAAGAGAATCGAAATTTTGAATCCAATCCCACCGTCGTTGCCATGGTGGGTGCAGCGCTTGCGTATCTCGAAAAGGCAACCGCCGTCTCAATCGGCTCGGGAGAGGTAACTTTAGCAGGCGCAACACCTGGATCTGCGGTACCGACGTTACTCTCCGAGCATCGTTCAGCTTTCGCTGCCGGAAATGAGCATTGGCAGAAGTGCTACGAGGTCCAAGACGGCATCGAGGAGTTGTTACCCAACGTGCGCGTTCGTGTTGGGACGCTTCACGCTTCAGGGGGTAAAGAGGATATCTGGGCGTATAGTGAAAACGACGTGTTAGAAAAAACCGAACGTCATATTCGCGCAGCCCTCAACGAATTCCAGCGCACGGGTTTCATGGCCTTGCGTGACAAGTTCCTCACCGAGATCCGCGACCTCCAACAGAAGGAAAACGAGATCAAGGAAGGCGCCGGCTTGAACGCCTTAGAAGCGACTGGCCGAGAATTGGATGCCGCGCATCGCGATATCTTTTCGAAGCTGATCTCCGAAAGGCCGGCGACCCTAGAAGAGGCTCGCGCAAAGGTGTCCTATATCGCAGATCACCTCGACGAGATGGGTGAGGCGATGGACGAAGAGGAAGCGACCAAGCTTCTCAGAGACCTTCTGTAATCAATTGTCGATGCTCAACCGCGCGGGCCGTCCTTTCTGGGCGGCCTTGCCTGATGAAGTGCGATCCGCTTTGATGTCAGAACATCTCCAGGGGGGCCTTCATCAATGGCATTGTCAGTCAGGTACTATCTGTTCCCGGAGGGCTCTGATCCGTTGCGTCTCTCGCAGCGCCTCGTCGAAGGACTCACGCATGGCAAAGACGCCATGCCGCAATATGCGGACACCAGGCAACGCGTCATGGGTGTTGTCGTTCAGAATGAGGATGGGAAACCTACCCATCTCGATCGCACCTATGGAACGATGTGGACTTTCAACGAGGACGGCGAGATTAGGGAGGGTCTCCAAGAGGCGGTGTTCGAGGCGTCCACAACTCAGCAAAAAGCGCTTTGCCGAGAAATTCCGATGGGAGCCTTCGGCCGCGGATATTAATCGGGTCATCCAGGACTTATGGCCGAAACAGAAGGCAGATCGCTTGAAGGAGGCGAAAGGTGTCTCTCAACGGAAGCCAGCTCTGACCTTTGAAGCAAAACATACACTGGACAAGATTTCCGCCGGCTTCTGGGAGATATCCCACGCGATTGAGGCATTGAAGGAACCGAGCCTAAGAGGCTTCGCGTTCGAGGCGAGGAAACGCGCAAGCGAGGATCTGGAACATCGGCACCTCTATAATGCTCTTGCCGAGGCGGCCGTCGACCGTTTGGAATTGCTGAAGAGGCAGAAGACTGGGAAGGGCATCTGGTACGCTGTCCTGGAGGTCATCATGACGCGCCCGGAAGGGTTTTCGGAAACTATACAAGTCTACCATGAGCGATGTGATGGACGAGACGCCGCGGTTGTCGCCACACGAAAACTACTCGTTCGGCACGCGGAGCTGTTCAACGACTACACGGATCTGGAAGCGAGCGTGATGACCGATCTGGAATGGGAAGTGATGGCGTACCTGGACTAGGACGCCGCTGTCAGCTCACCGGATGGACGCTGTAAGTTCCGATAATGTAGGTTTTCGGAAGTCAAAAACGTGTCCAGATCAGCCCGGGGCCTCGTTCAAGGAAGCTGCAATGTCCTTAGTCGGCAGAATGAGACGCCGTTCCATGTTCTTCGTTTCTTGGAAGCCGAATTTTTTATAGAAACTCACGGCATCATCATCGAGAGCGTGAATTGTCACGGCGCGAAAAGCGACTACTTGCGCGGCGGACACCACACTCATGAGCGCGTTTTTGAGGAGTGCTTTGCCAAGGCCGTTACCTTGATGGTCGGCATCAACGGCAAGTCGGGCTAGAACCGCAATCGGAATCTCGGTTGGAGATTTAGACCCTTTCACCGATCGAGAAACATCGTTTCGGTGTATCATGCCAGCGCAAACCGAATGGTACCCCACCACTCTGAAGTTTTCATCCGCAATTACAAATGTGCGGGCATACCCCTGCTCCTGATTATATAAGGCCATTTCCTTTAGCCATGAATCCAATGAGGGCTTCCCCGATGAGAAGCCCTCAATGATGTGCTGATTGGTAATAGGGCAAGGCTTCCGATACGACAAACGTCAGTCCATCCAATCTAATTTGGTCTGAAAAAGCTTGACCAAGTTGTCTCTGGCCACGCCCGGAGCGGCAAGCTGGTCGCTTACAGCTTCAAACACGTCAGCGGATACGCCTATGAATCGTTGATCTAGCAGCTCTTCTTGCGCGGTATATACTGAGGCCTCGGTCATGAACGCAGTTATGCTCTTTCCACAAACCTCAGCAGCACGTGCAATTAGATCATGCGTTTCCGGTTCAATCCGAAGATTGACGGTTTTGGTTTTCCTAAGAGCGGACATCATACTTCTCCATCAATCGCACAGTTGATTTTTGATTTGTGCGACGTACTCGATGAACGTTCGAATACGACCATGTGTGGTCAATGTAAATACGTTTCTATAATTTTCAATTACCGAAAAAGTTCCATTTCCGCTAATGCGCTGAAACCATTTCTGGATTTTTATCATTGCGTAGGTTGGTGCCGACCTTATGAACGCAGAGGAGGATAACTGATTTCAAAAATAAGCGTTCGTACTTCCCTGGTGCTTCCCCTGGGACGAGGTCAATCTGGGTTAGGGCCAAGGTGGCGCCCTATGCGGTTGTTTTTGCAGGAGAAATTTGGTGGAGCTAAGCGGGATCGAACCGCTGACCTCTTGCATGCCATGCAAGCGCTCTCCCAGCTGAGCTATAGCCCCATCAAGGCGGTCCGGCGAGCCGGTCCTGGGATGCTTCGCGAAGGCTTGCCTCGCGGAGTGGCGGCTTCTTACTTCCGGTTTTTGGAGATAGCAAGCCAAAAAAATCGGCCCGGCGAAATTTTCTCGTCCGGGCCGACACTTAATCGGATCAGACTTCGTCTTCGTCGCCGGTGACGCCGATGATGTCGCTCATGTCGTCGTCATCATCATCTTCGTCGGCTTCAAGGAAGGTGTCGTCGTCATCGCCTTCGATTTCGACATCGTCATCGCCCATATCTGGAATGTCGTCGCCGGATGCGCCTTCATCGGCGTCCTCGAGCGAAACGAGTTCGACTTCCGTGCTTTCGGTATCGACTTCCGCCACTTCCTCTTCATCCTGGGCTTCAGCCGCTGCAGCAGCAGAGGTTTCCTCGAAGAAGGAAAGGGGATAGGACTTGCCGGTGTAAGGAGAAACAATCGGATCCCGGTTCAGGTCGTAGAACTTCTTGCCGGTTTCCGGATCGGTACGCTTCGTTCCAAGTTCAGCTTTCGCCACTGTAAGCCTCATGAGAATGGCCGAATCAAGATTCGACAAATGCCGTGAAAACCGGCGTTCTATTCGGAATTTATAAGCCGGTCCCCATAATCGTTGCAGCACGGCATGTCAAAGCCAAACTTCATGCATCGCTCATGCCCGCCGGATGACCGGCGCCGCCATTTGTGGTAGTGAGCCGGCGATTGTTCGTTTGCAAGGCAGATCGGCGTGTCACCGACTGCCGGAATGGGTGTAAGGCAATGTACCAGCCGCCGCATTTTCGTGAGGAAGACCTAAGCGTCCAGCACGCCTTGATCCGGGCGCATCCGCTCGGCTTGCTGATCACCGCGGGTGCTGCGGGTCTCATGGCGAATTCGGTTCCCTTTCATCTCGATGCGGCAGCTTGCGAGAAGGGCACGCTGCGCCTTCACCTCGCCAAGGCCAATCCGCAGTGGCGCGATATCGGGGCGGGCGCCGACGTGCTTGCAGTGTTCCAGGGTGCCGATGCCTACATCACCCCGTCCTGGTACCAGACGAAGCAGGAGACCGGCAAAGTCGTGCCGACCTGGAACTATGCCATCGTGCAGGTGAGGGGCAGGGCGCGTGTCATCGACGATGCGGCCTGGTTGCTTCAGCAGATCAACGCGATCACCACGCAACAGGAAGGGCCACGTGACAGGCCCTGGGCGGTCGGCGACGCGCCGGATGATTTCATTCGCGCGCAGTTGAAAGGCATTATCGGCGTCGAGATCGAGATTGCCGCGATCGAAGGCAAATGGAAGGTAAGCCAGAACCGACCCGTTGCCGATCGCCAGGGCGTTGCTGCCGGTCTCGGCGAAGAGGCCGGTCAGGCAGACATGGTCGATCTCGTCCGTCGTTACGGCGGACTGGCACAGAAATGAACGGATAGATGAGCTCCAAACAGTTTACGATTGCCATCGATGGACCTGCCGCGGCCGGCAAGGGAACACTCTCGCGCCGCATCGCGGAGACCTACGGATTTCATCATCTCGACACGGGACTGACCTACCGTGCGACTGCCAAGGCTTTGCTGGATGCTGGCCTGACGCTCGACGACGAGGCCGTGGCGGAAAAGATGGCGCGCGAGGTTGAACTGGCCGGACTCGATCGCGATATACTCTCGAAGCACGAGATCGGCGAGGCGGCCTCGAAGATCGCCATCATGCCCGCGGTGCGGCGTGCACTGGTAGAGGCACAGCGGCGGTTTTCGGAAAAGGCGCCCGGAACGGTGCTCGACGGCCGTGATATCGGCACCGTCGTTTGCCCGGCAGCGCCGGTGAAGCTCTATGTGACGGCAAGTCCCGAGGTTCGGGCGAAGCGCCGCTACGACGAAATAAGAGGCAAGGGAGGAATTGCCGATTTCGATGCCATTTTCGACGACGTCAAGCGCCGCGACGAACGCGACATGGGACGGGCCGACAGCCCTTTGAAACCAGCCGAAGACGCGCACTTGCTTGATACGTCGGAAATGAGTATAGAGGCCGCGTTTCAAGCTGCGAAATCGATCATCGATGCAGCTTTGAGCCGAAGTACCTGAATTCGAGCGATTTGCCCAAGCTTTGCCTGGGTCGCTTTTGAAGACTAAGCCTGAAATTCCGTCCAAGCGCCGGATTGCTTCCCGACAGGAGGCGGACTGGGTTCAGGCCCGTTCAACACGAACCAACCGGCGCATACGTATCCGGATTCGGATATGCAGGAGATTACATGTCAGTAGCTACTCCCTCTCGCGAAGATTTCGCGGCCCTTCTCGAAGAGTCCTTTGCCAAGCACGACCTGGCTGAAGGCTATGTCACCAAGGGCATCGTAACGGCAATCGAGAAGGACTCTGCCGTTGTCGACGTCGGCCTGAAGGTCGAAGGTCGCATCCTACTCAAGGAATTCGGCGCCAAGGCCAAGGACGGCTCGCTCAAGGTCGGCGACGAAGTCGAAGTTTACGTTGAGCGCATCGAAAACGCTCTCGGCGAAGCTGTTCTGTCGCGCGAGAAGGCTCGCCGCGAAGAAAGCTGGATCAAGCTCGAAGCCAAGTTCGAAGCTGGCGAGCGCGTTGAAGGCGTCATCTTCAACCAGGTCAAGGGCGGCTTCACGGTCGATCTCGACGGCGCGATCGCCTTCCTGCCGCGTTCGCAGGTCGACATCCGTCCGATCCGCGACGTCACCCCGCTGATGCACAATCCGCAGCCCTTCGAAATCCTCAAGATGGACAAGCGCCGCGGCAACATCGTCGTATCGCGTCGTACGGTTCTGGAAGAATCCCGTGCCGAGCAGCGTTCTGAAATCGTTCAGAACCTCGAAGAAGGCCAGGTTGTTGACGGCGTCGTCAAGAACATCACCGACTACGGTGCGTTCGTTGACCTCGGTGGCATCGACGGCCTGCTGCACGTCACCGACATGGCATGGCGGCGTGTGAACCATCCGTCGGAAATCCTGTCCATTGGCCAGCAGGTCAAGGTTCAGATCATCCGCATCAACCAGGAAACCCACCGCATCTCGCTCGGCATGAAGCAGCTCGAGTCGGATCCGTGGGATGGCATCCAGGCCAAGTATCCGGAAGGCAAGAAGATTTCCGGTACCGTCACGAACATCACCGACTACGGTGCGTTCGTCGAGCTGGAGCCGGGCATCGAAGGCCTGATCCACATCTCGGAAATGTCCTGGACCAAGAAGAACGTACACCCCGGCAAGATCCTGTCCACGAGCCAGGAAGTCGAAGTCGTCGTTCTCGAAGTCGATCCGTCCAAGCGCCGTATTTCGCTCGGCCTCAAGCAGACGCTGGAAAATCCGTGGGCGGCATTCGCTCGCAACCATCCAGCCGGCACTGAAGTCGAAGGCGAAGTCAAGAACAAGACCGAATTCGGCCTGTTCATCGGCCTCGACGGCGATGTTGACGGCATGGTGCACCTCTCCGACCTCGACTGGAACCGTCCGGGCGAGCAGGTCATCGAAGAGTTCAACAAGGGTGACGTCGTCAAGGCTGTCGTTCTCGATGTTGATGTCGAAAAGGAGCGCATCTCGCTCGGCATCAAGCAGCTCGGCAAGGATGCTGTCGGCGAAGCAGCAGCTTCGGGCGACCTGCGCAAGAATGCAGTCGTTTCCTGCGAAGTTATCGCAGTCAACGACGGCGGCATCGAAGTGAAGCTCGTCGACCACGAAGACATCACCTCGTTCATCCGCCGCGCAGACCTGTCGCGCGACCGCGACGAGCAGCGTCCGGAACGCTTCTCGGTTGGCCAGGTTGTTGACGCCCGCGTCACCAACTTCTCCAAGAAGGACCGCAAGATCATGCTGTCCATCAAGGCTCTGGAAATCGCGGAAGAGAAGGAAGCTGTCGCTCAGTTCGGTTCGTCCGATTCCGGCGCTTCGCTCGGCGACATCCTCGGCGCGGCTCTGAAGAACCGCGGCGGCGAATAATCGCCAGCCTCAGGCTTGAAGAATAAAAGAACCCGCCGGAGCGATCCGGTGGGTTCTTTGCATTTCCGCTGCTGGTGTAGGGTCGCGGGCTATTCCCAGTCGACCTTGCGCCGATAGCGCGTATAGGCTTCGTCTGCGCTCGCAGCCATTGGCAGGGCCGGTGCCGGACGGTGAGGCGGCGTCCCAGCCTTGATCTGGCTTTCCCGGGCGGCCACGGCAGCGGCGGCTTCGTCGTCGACTGCGACACCCGTCTCGTCCTCGTTCGGCGGCTCGCCTTGCTGGTCCGCATCCCCCTCCGACGGCTCGCCGCCGTTGTGATCTTCGCGGTACATCTCACGGGCGCCGCTATCGTCGGCCTCGTCCTTTGAGAATTCGTAAGGCTGCGTCGCGTAGGGAACGCCCTCGACGATCTTCATCAGCACCGGCACATAGGTTTCGTCGATGGCCTGCTGTACGATCAGGGGTATTGGGATTTCCGGAGCCGGATGTTTCTTCGCTGTTGCGATAGCGGCTTCGCCTGCCGGCTGTTCCGCGAGAAGCGGCGATTGGCGCGCCACGCTTTCCGGCAGGGAGGCGCGATCAGGCAGTGCAGTCAACTCCTCTGGTAGATCGGTCAGGATAGTCTCATCGAGGATGATGTCGATTTCGACTGCCGGATCCGGTTCGGCTGCCTCGAGCAATATTTCTGTTTCCTGGTCCTGAATGATTGTTACGATCAGCTTCGTCGTATCGTCCGAGAGGGATGCAGGTATCGCCGGCCAACTCTTTGGAATAATGGGATTGACCTTGGATGCTGGCCCGTGCGTGTTCGCTTGCACTGCTACGTGCGCCAGCTCGACCTCTTCCTCCAACGCTACACTCTCTTGTAAGTCTTCGCCGAGCTCAGGGAACACTTCTTCGCCGGCTGCCTCGACAGCCGACTTGGCGAGAGGCTCGTCGACAGGGACAGATCCTTTGATGAGTTGGACCTGTTCGCCGTCTGCATCGAGATAGGCGGCGGCAACGAGCGCCGTCTGCGGCCGCAGAGCTTCCGGCTCCTGCCTCGTTGCGACAGGAGTTCGCGCAGCGCCAGCCAGATTGTCCCGATGGATGCTGATTTCGGTCCGCTGCTCCTGGCGCAGCGGCGAGGCATCATTCTGGCCGTAGGAGCGAACCACGGCGCGCGCCGCGAGATCGCGATCCTTGTAGCGAATGGTTTCGAGATAGGTGGCAATGCGGGCGGCCTCCGGTCCGGCCGGGTTTCGGAGCGCCTCAGCGAGCTGGCGAAGCGGGACTGCATGGCCCTGCATTGCAAGCTGACGCTCTACCTGCTCGATTTTCGCCGGCGGCAACTTCTGTATCGCGGTCGCAAGGCGGGAGGCAAAGGCAAGATCTGTTTCGTCGTCCTCCCGCGGGATTGAAAGCGCCTCGCTGGTCGCATTGAGCACATCAAGAAGGGCATCGACCATGCGTGCACGCACGGCCAGCAGGAGGATGTTGAGTTTGCCGGCAACCGAGGAGTTGAGATCCGCGCCCTGGATCTGGCTGACCGGAGCAACGGCGCTGGCAGCGCGCATCAGGCCGTCGGTGCTGACGACGGTCGTCTGGTTCTGGGTGGATAAACTCGCATTTGACGCTGAACGAACCGGAGTCAACATGCCATGCTCCTTCTTTCGTAAAGTGCGATGAAAGCAGGTTACAAGAAGGCCGCGCTCATCCGGCCCGTCGCATTCCCCGGCAGTTCCTTCCTGCGCGACGTGACGCTCCATCGCGCCGTCGAATGCATAAAAATTGGTAAAGAATTTAACGAAGCGACGGTTAACGAATTGCTAATGGCCGGTGCGCGGATGGCCACGCCCGGTTCTATCTTTGCAAAATCCAGAAATGTCTCAGCTATGCGCGAAGATGTCGGCTTCTTCCCAGCCGAGCAGATCGAGCTTGGCGCGTGTCGGAAGGAATTCGAAGCAGGCATTGGCGTGATCCATGCGGCCGTCGCGCACCAGCCGTTCCGTCAGCTTGTCGCGCAGCGCATGCAGATAGAGCACATCAGAGGCGGCGTATTCCAATTGTGCCTGAGATAGCGTCGCGGCTGCCCAGTCGGACGACTGTTGCGTCTTGGAAATATCGACGTCCAACATTTCCTTGAGGTTGTCCTTGAGGCCGTGCCGATCGGTGTAGGTGCGGATGAGGCGTGAGGCGATCTTCGTGCAGAAGACCGGTTGGGCGGTGACGCCGAAGGTATGAAACAGGACGGCAATATCGAAGCGGCCATAGTGGAAGATCTTCTGACGGGAAGGGTCGGCCAACATTGCAACGAGGTTCGGCGCGTCCTTTTGGCCCGCAGCGATGCGGATTACATCGGCTGAACCGTCGCCCGACGAAAGCTGCACGACGCACAACCGGTCGCGGCGCGGCACAAGCCCGAGCGTTTCGGTGTCGATGGCAATGGCTCCGGTGTAGCGCGCAGCATCCGCCGCGGATATATCACCTTCATGGTAACGTATGGTGGCTGCCATCGATCTCGTCTCTCACTCAAACTGTCACTTGTGGCGCTATAGCGCAAAGCCATGGCGGGCGATACCGCCAAGGCTCAGAATGTCGGCGGTGTATTGATCCAGATGAGAATGGTTTCGCCGTCATGACGGTTGCGCCAGGAATGGTAGCGGCGGCTCTCGAAGTAAAGCGAATCGCCAGGCCCGAGGTCGAAAAACTGGTCGGAATCGAGCACGATTTCGAGCCGTCCCGACAGCACGTGCATGAACTCTTCCCCTTCGTGCCGGTAGGCGCCCTCGCTTGTCGCGCCGGGCGCGAGCACGAACCGGTGGCAATCCATCATGGTTCGGCCCTCGGCCAGAAGCTGGACCGAGACACCAGGCGTCGTCTCCGGCCATGTGCGCCAGGCGCCGGCGCGGACGACCACAGGCACGTCGTCGCGTTCTTCGCCGGACAAGCGGGAAACCGTTGTGCCGTAATATTCGGCAAGGTCGTGCAGCGTCTTGAAGCTCACGCCTTGCGAGGTCCGCTCAAGCGTCGACAGCGTCGAGGCGGCAATACCGATATCACCTGCGACATGATCCAACGTCTTTCCCGCGCCATGGCGAAGGCTGCGCAGCCGCCGCCCGAGATCCGACGAGTCCGCTGTGTCTGAGTTTTCCGACGGTTCCTCGCCTTCCAGCGCCTCGCGAATGGCCGCCGGATTGAGGCCACGCTCGGTTCGATACCAGGCTATCTTTTTCAACCTGGCCACGTCTTCGGCGCTGTATTGTCGGTGTCCGGTCTCTGAACGGTCCGGCACGACGAGGCCCTGGCTTTCCCAAAGGCGCAAGGTGGATGCGGAAACGCCCGCTGATTTCGCCGCCTCCGCCACTTTGTAGCGCACGGCCGTCCCATTGCTCATAAGCCAAATATTCCCGGTTCGTTTGTCTTCTGGAGGCCGTCTCCCGGCCCTTCTTTTCTTGAGCGACCATCGCCGAAAACAGCAACGGTTTGAAGCGGAAAATGCCGCTTGCTTTCTTGCAGGAAAAATGTAGGAATTTTCTACACGTCTTGCCGAAGTTATGCAAGATAGTTCATCCATTCCAGAGCGCAGGAACGCACCGATGACCGCGACCACCCTCACAGACCGGAAGAATGCCGCCATTTCGCGCGGCGTTGGCATGACCACGCAGATCTATGCCGACCGCGCAGAGAATGCCGAAATCTGGGACAAGGAAGGTCGCCGCTATATCGACTTCGCGGCCGGCATCGCCGTTCTCAATACCGGCCATCGCCATCCGCGCGTGATCGCCGCCGTCAAGGATCAACTCGATCACTTCACCCATACCTGCCATCAGGTCGTGCCCTACGAAAACTATGTGCATCTTGCTGAGCGCCTGAATGCGCTGACGCCGGGTAATTTCACCAAGAAGACGATCTTCGTCACGACAGGGGCCGAAGCCGTCGAGAATGCCGTGAAGATCGCGCGTGCCGCAACCGGTCGCTCGGCCGTCATTGCCTTCGGTGGCGGCTTCCACGGCCGCACCTTTATGGGCATGGCGCTCACAGGCAAGGTCGTGCCCTACAAGGTCGGTTTCGGCGCGATGCCGGGCGATGTCTTCCACGTCCCGTTCCCGGTCGAGCTCCATGGCGTGACACCGGATCAGTCGCTGGCCGCGCTGAAGAAGCTGTTTGCCGCCGATGTCGATCCGCAGCGCGTTGCCGCAATCATCATCGAGCCGGTGCAGGGCGAGGGCGGCTTCTACGCGGCGCCGGTTTCGTTCATGAAGGCACTGCGCGAACTCTGCGATCAACATGGTATCCTGTTGATTGCCGATGAGGTCCAGACCGGCTTTGCCCGGACTGGCACGATGTTCGCTATGGATCAGCACGAAGTCGCGCCCGACCTGATGACCATGGCCAAGAGCCTCGCCGGCGGCTTCCCGCTGGCGGCCGTCACCGGCCGTGCCGAGATCATGGATGCGCCTGGACCCGGCGGCCTTGGTGGCACATATGGCGGCAATCCGCTCGGTATCGCGGCTGCTCACGCAGTTCTTGACGTCATCAAGGACGAAGATCTCTGCAACCGCGCCAATCAGCTCGGCAGCCGGTTGAAGCAGCGTCTGGAATCGTTGCGCGAAAGGGCGCCGGAGATTGTCGATATCCGTGGCCCGGGCTTCATGAACGCGGTCGAGTTCAACGACAAGACGACAAAGCTGCCGAGCGCGGAATTCGCCAACAAGGTGCGTCTGATCGCGCTCGATAAGGGCCTGATCCTTTTGACCTGCGGCGTCCACGGAAACGTCATCCGCTTCCTCGCCCCGATCACCATCCAGGACAACGTTTTCGGTGAAGCGCTCGACATTCTGGAAGCCTCGATCCTCGAAGCAAGCGGCAAGTAAGGCGATAGCTTCTTTGCCCGGAGTTACATGACATGGCATTCACGACTGCACTGACAAAATACGTTCCGTTTTCCTCGCCCTTCCTGCGCGACGCCGGTTACATCAACGGTGTCTGGACAGCCGGTGGCGCGACGAAGACCTTCGACGTCCTCAACCCTGCCACGGGCGAGGTTCTCGCCTCGCTGCCCGACATGGGCGGCGCCGAAACGCGAGAAGCGATCGATGCCGCCTATGCCGCGCAGCCGGCCTGGGCCGCGCGTCCTGCCAAGGAACGCGCCGGTATCCTGCGCAAGTGGTTCGACCTTATGGTCGCCCATGCCGATGAGCTGGCCGCCATCCTTACCGCTGAAATGGGCAAGCCCTTCGCGGAGGCCCGTGGCGAAATCCTTTACGCCGCCGCCTATGTTGAATGGTACGCAGAAGAAGCTAAGCGCATCTATGGCGAGACGATCCCCGCGCCGTCGAACGATAAGCGCATGATCGTCATCAAGCAGCCCGTCGGCGTCGTCGGCACGATCACGCCCTGGAATTTCCCAGCCGCTATGATCACCCGCAAGATCGCACCGGCGCTCGCCGTCGGCTGCACCGTCGTTTCCAAGCCGGCCGAGCAGACGCCGCTGTCGGCGCTGGCGCTCGCGGTTCTTGCCGAGCAGGCCGGCATCCCGGCCGGCGTCTTCAACGTCATCGTCGGCGAAGACGGCCCGGCGATCGGCAAGGAACTCTGCGGCAACGACAAGGTGCGCAAGATCAGCTTCACCGGCTCGACCGAGGTTGGCCGCATTCTGATGCGTCAGTGTGCTGATCAGATCAAGAAGATCAGCCTCGAGCTCGGCGGCAATGCACCCTTCATCGTCTTCGACGACGCGGATCTCGATGCAGCCGTCGAGGGCGCTTTGGCGTCGAAGTACCGCAATGCCGGTCAGACCTGCGTCTGCGCCAACCGCCTCTACGTGCAGTCGGGCGTCTATGACGCCTTTGCCGCCAAGCTTGCCGCCAAGGTCGAGACGATGGCGGTCGGGGACGGTTTCAAGGCAGGCGTAAGCATCGGCCCGCTGATCGACGAGCAGGGGCTGGCGAAGGTCGAAAGCCACGTCGCGGATGCGGTGTCGAAAGGGGCCAGGATCCTGACGGGCGGTAAGCGCGTCGAAGGTGCCGGCACCTTCTTCACCCCGACCGTGCTCACCGGCGTCACCCGCGAAATGAAAGTCGCGCGTGAAGAGACGTTCGGTCCCGTTGCCCCGCTGTTCCGCTTCGATACCGTCGCGGATGTGATTGCTCAGGCGAACGACACCGAATTTGGTCTTGCTGCCTATTTCTTTGCTGGCGATCTGAAAAAGGTCTGGCGCGTCGCCGAGGCGCTGGAATACGGCATGGTCGGTATCAACACCGGCCTCATGTCGACGGAAACGGCGCCCTTTGGCGGCATCAAGCAATCCGGCCTCGGTCGCGAAGGCTCGCGTCACGGCGCCGAGGATTATCTCGAGATGAAGTATCTCTGCATGGGCAATATCTGAGCGACATCTGGCTCAGATGCGTTGAGACAACAAGAAAGGGATCGCCGGCAGCGGCGATCCCTTTCTCTTTGGCTGCGTGATGCCTAGGTTTGCGATGCTTGCGTGGCAGGCTGCCAATCCGGCAGTGGGAAGACACGGTCATAGGCCCAGTTGAAGACGAAGGCGTAGACCATGTAGAAAAGCGCGAAGGATACGTCCATCATCAGCGCTTGAACGACACTGATGCCGAGGTACCACGCAATCATCGGCAGCAGCGCCAACAGCAATCCCACCTCGAACATGACAGCATGCAGCACGCGGGTCGCGACACTCTTCTGCGTGCCGCCGGTCAGGCGCTGCATCAGGTGGTCGAAGCCGAGATTATAGATATAGTTCCACATCGTCGCCAGCGTTGCGCCGGCAACGCCGACCACGCCGATATCGGCCATGGGCATGCCGAAGGTCAGCGCACCGAGCGGCGTGACGAGCGCTAATCCAATGAGTTCGAAGCTGATGGCGTGACGGATACGGTCTGCGGTTTTACGCATAGTTACCCCCAACGGGAATGCTCGGGTCGTCCCGAGTTAATGCCCGTACTGGGGGAGGTCGTCCTCACGACCCTTTAATAGGTATTCCGGCCGCCGAAAACAAGGGTCGGGGCTTTGTTCAGTAGTGCGGTGGTCGCGTAATGGCGGGGGCTTCCAGTGATTGCTCCTCGAGCGACAGAAACCGCTCCGTCAGCCTGTCGAGCTTGGCGCGTGTCTGCTCCATCACCTTCCACTGTTCGGCCAGTTGATCGGACAACTCTTCGATCGTCTTCGCCTGATGGGCGACGGTTTCCTCGAGCTTCGTCACGCGGCTCGTCTCTTCGGACATGGAACCTCCTTGCCGCAAGCGGCCAATTCTCATCCGCATCTGAAAAGCGGAAATAGTCCGCGCGGTCAATCATTTCGAGGGTTGGGCAGGGCGATTTGCGAAAGCGAACTGTCTGGTTACTAAAAGCCCTTGCCGCATTCCGACTTGTGGGGTAGGCCGGTAGCCCTTCAGGGAGGAATTCTCATGGATGTTGGAAACGGCTTTCTTCATCCGGACCGGCTCTTTCCGGCCGATCCGACAACACGAACGATCGCGCGGGACCTTTACGAGACGGTTCGCACGTTACCGATCGTAAGCCCGCACGGGCATACGGAACCGTCGTGGTTTGCCGAAGACAAGCCATTCGAGGATGCGTCTTCGCTCCTTGTCATCCCAGATCATTATCTCTTCCGCATGTTGCATAGCGTCGGCGTCAAGCTTGACGATCTCGGCGTACCGCGCCTCGACGGCAAGCCGGTCGCCAAGGGCCGCGACATCTGGCGCGCTTTCGCCACGCAGTACCATCTCTTCGGCGGCACGCCCTCCAGCCTGTGGGTCGATCACGCAATGTCGGCCGTCCTCGGCTGTGAGGAACCGCTGACGCCTGAAAATGCGGATGCGCTCTACGACCATATCAATGCGCAGCTGGCGCTTCCCGCGTTTCGCCCGCGCGCCCTGCACAAACGTTTCGGTATCGAGACGATCGCCACGACCGAAGGCGCGCTTGACCCGCTGGTGCATCACCAGAAGATGGCGGAAGACGGCTGGATCGGCCGCGTCCGCACCACCTACCGGCCGGATAGTGTCACCGACCCGGATGCCGTCGGCTTCCGCGAAAATCTCGTTCGGCTTGGTGAACTGACCGATTGCGACGTGACGAAGTGGGATGGGCTGATCGATGCCCATCGCAAGCGCCGCGCCTATTTCCGCAAATACGGCGCGACCGCTACCGACCATGGCGTGCCGTCGGCCTTCACGGCGGACCTGCCGCTTGCCGACAAGCAACGCCTGCTCGACAAGGCGCATAAGGGTACGCTGAGCGCCGAGGACGCTGAGCTTTTCCGGGGACAGATGCTGACCGAGATGGCCGGACTTTCGGCCGAAGACGGCATGACGATGCAGATCCATGCCGGCTCGCGCCGCAACACCGATCGTGAACTGTTCCAGACCCGTGGTCCGAACATGGGGGCGGACATCCCAACGCCGACCGATTGGGTCGGCGGTCTCTCTGCCATGCTCGCAAAGTACGGCCATGCGCCGGGTCTTCGCGTCCTCCTATTCACCCTCGACGAGACAACCTATGCCCGCGAGCTGGCGCCGATGGCCGGCCATTGGCCGTGCCTGATGATCGGCCCGCCCTGGTGGTTCCACGACAGCCCGAACGGCATTCGCCGCTATCTCGATCAGGTGGTGGAAACGGCCGGTTTCGCCAATCTGGCAGGCTTTAACGACGATACGCGTGCTCTTCTGTCGATCCCGGCTCGCCATGATGTCTGGCGCCGCGAGGTTTGCCGCTTCTTGGCGCAGTTCGTGACGGAACACCGAATGTCCCGCAAGGAAGCCGAGATTGTCGCCGGCGAACTCTCCTACGGAAACGCGAAGAAGGCATACAAGCTGTGATCGAACGTCTGACGAGCCTTTCCGGCCTCGCGCCGACAGCAAAGCTTCCCGGCTATGATCGCAAGGCGCTGAAGCCGGGTATCCTGCATCTCGGTCCGGGCGCATTCTTTCGCGCCCACTTCGCTCCGTTCACCGATGCCGCGATTGCGGTCGCCGGCGGCGACTGGGGCATCGAGGTCGCGAGCCTGCGCACGGCCGATGTCGCCGATCACCTGAACGAGCAGAACGGTCTCTATACCATGCTCGTGCGCGACACGTCGGGCACGACGGCGCATGTCGTCGGCCCGATCCTGCGCGCCCATGTCGCGACCCGCAACCCCGGCGATCTGTTCGCCAGGCTCGAGGATCCTGCCATCCGCATTGTCAGCCTGACGGTGACGGAGAAGGCTTATGGCTTCGACCCCGCCACGGGCGGGCTCGACCTGAAGCATCCCGACATTGACGCCGACCTTGCCAACCGGCATGCACCCCGCGGCGTCATCGGCTATCTCGTGGAAGGTCTTGCGCGCCGCCGCACCAAAGGTATTGCGCCGTTTACTCCACTCAGCTGCGATAATCTGCCGAGCAACGGCGCCGTGCTGAAGCGGCTCGTGCTCGAGTTTGCCGGTCGCATCGATCCGGACCTTCGACAGTGGATCGAAGTCAACGTACCCTTCCCATCGACCATGGTCGATCGCATCACGCCGGCAAGCACGGATGCCACCTATCGCGATGCCGAAAGGCTCACCGGCAGGCTGGATCTGGCGGCGATCGAGACGGAACCGTTCACGCAATGGGTGATCGAGGATCACTTCGCCAACGGCCGCCCGGAATGGGAACAGGCCGGTGCCCTGATGGTCGAGGAAGTCTCCGCTTACGAAAAGATGAAGCTGCGCATGCTGAACGGCGCGCATTCGCTGCTCGCCTATCTCGGTTATATCGCCGGCTATGAACTCATTCGCGACGTCATGGATGATACCGGTCTGGCAGCCCTTGCGCGTCGCCACATGAACGCGGCAGCCGCTACGCTCGATCCCGTTCCCGGCATCGATCTCGAAGCCTATGCCGACGAGTTGATCGCACGCTTTGCAAACAAGGCGATTGCCCACCGCACCTATCAGATCGCCATGGATGGCACGCAGAAACTGCCGCAGCGTCTTCTGGAGCCCGCGACCGAGGCTTTGGCGCATGGCGCCAAGGCTGAGACCTACGCGATCGCCGTGGCAGCCTGGATGCGCTATGCCCTTGGCGTTGACAGGAACGGTAAAAGTTACGAATTGCGCGATCCCCGCGCGGCGGAAATTGCTGCGCTGTTGGCCGACGTGCCGCGCAACGGCGGCGCGGTGTCGAAAGCGCTGTTCGGGCTGCCGGGTCTCTTCCCGGCGGCGCTGTCCGGCAATCTCGCGTGGACGGAGGATGTGGCGAACAAGCTGGAGATCCTGATCCAGGACAACAAGCTGCCGCTGTTTTGAGAAAGGCGCGGCGATGGGCGCGCTCGTCGCAGCATGGTTTTTCCGGGCAGGTTATTGGCGACTGCGCAACCGGGGTGATCGATGGGCGGCTGCCCGCGTTCAGCCCGTCATCCCTGTGCTTGTCACAGGGATCCAGCACGCCCAAGTCCTTGGGCGCGGAAGACTCTTCCATAAGTCATTCATCGCGCCGACGCGCGATGGCTGGGTTCCTGTGACAAGCACAGGAATGAAGGCCTAAGGGCTCAGCGCCGATCATCCTTTCACGCGCACCATCTCTGGATCGTAGAGCGGCTTCAGCGCGACCCGGCAGGGCACGCGCTCGCGCGCCACGTCAAGCTCGTAGTAGCCGGACAGTACGAAGTCTTCGCTCACACCTTCCGGGTTGCGGACATAGCCGTAGCCGATCGGCTTGCCGATCGTGTAGCCGAAGCCGCCGCTGGAGAGCCAGCCGACACGCTTGCCGTTGCGATAGATCGTCTCGCGGCCAAGCAGCACGACATCGGGATCCTCTGGCACAAAGCAGGCAAGCATCTTCTTGACGCCCGAAGTCAGTTGCCGTTCGATCACCTCTCGGCCGCGAAACGGCGTGGTCTTTCGAGTCTTCACCGCCCAGCCAAGCCCGGCTTCAACAGGTGTGTGATCCGGACCGATATCAGAGCCCCAGGCGCGATAACCCTTTTCGAGGCGGCAGCTTTCGATCGCGCGATAACCGGCATTGGTAAGCTGCAGCGGACCGCCCGCCGCCATCAGCGCGTCATAGACCGTCGTTGCGTATTCGACCGGTACATGCAACTCGTAGCCGAGTTCCCCGACATAGGTGATGCGTAAAGCCCGAACCGGGCAACCGGCAACGCCGATTGTCTTGACGCGGCCGAAGGGGAACGCGGCGTTGGAAACATCGCTCGTCGTGACCTTCTCGAGCACGGCGCGGGCATTCGGTCCCATCAGGGACAGGACGGAATAAGCGGAAGTGACATCGACGAGTTCGGCATGCATTCCATCGGGAATATTGCGTGCAATCCAGTCGAAATCATGCGTCGCGAAGCCGGTGCCGGTCACGATGTAATACTCGTCTTCAGCCACGCGGGCGCAGGTGAGATCGCACTCGATGCCGCCCTTGTCATTCAGCATCTGTGTGTAAACAAGCGAGCCAACCGGCTTTGCCACGTCGTTGGAGGCGATCCACGACAACGCCGCCTCGACATCGCGCCCTTTCAGCACGAATTTGGCGAAGGACGTCTGATCGAAGATCACGGCGGCCTCGCGCACAGCCTTGTGCTCGCGACCAACGGCTTCGAACCAGTTCTGGCGGCCGTAGGTGTAGATATCCTTCGGCTCCTCGTTGGCGAAGAGATCGGCGAACCAGTTGGGCCGCTCCCATCCGAGCTTTTCGCCGAAGCAAGCGCCCTGTGCTTTCAGCCGGTCGTAGAGCGGCGATTTGCGGCATGGCCGTCCGCTTGAATACTCTTCGAAGGGGAAGGCCAGTGTGTAGTGCTTTCCGTAAGCTTCAAGGGTGCGGGTACGCACCCAATCCGTATCGAAATGCGGGCGCCCGAAGCGGCGGATATCTACCGGCCAGAGGTCATAGGGTGGTTCGCCCTTGGCGACCCATTCGGCGAGTGCCATGCCGGCGCCGCCGCCGGAGGCGATGCCGAAGGCGTTGAAGCCGGCGCCAACGAAGAAGTTCTTCAGCTCCGGCGCTTCCCCGAGAATGAAGTTGCCGTCAGGCGTGAAGCTCTCCGGTCCGTTCAGCAGCTGCTTGACGCCGACATTTTCCAGCGCCGGGACGCGGCCGAGGGCCTGCTCCATGATCTGCTCGAAATGATCGAAGTTGCTGTCGAGCAGCGTTAAGTGGAAACCCTCGGGGATGCCATTCTTTGCCCAGGGGATCGGGTTCGGCTCGTAGCCGCCCATGACGATGCCGCCGACCTCCTCCTTGTAGTAGGTCAGCCGGTCTGGATCGCGCAGTGTCGGCAGGTTCGAGGGAACACCGAAGGATTCGGTGATGATGTACTGGTGCTCGACGGAAACCAGCGGCACATTGACGCCGAAGCGCGCCGCAAAGGCCCGCGTCCATTGCCCGGCGCAGACGACGACGCGTTCACACTCGATGCGTCCATGCTCGGTGATGACCGCGCGAATTCGGCCCTTGTCAATTTCGAGGTCGATAACCTCGGTATCCTCGAAGATCGAGACGCCGGACATGCGGGCGCCTTTGGCCAGCGCTTGGGTAATATCGGAGGGGTTGGCCTGGCCGTCAGTCGGCAGAAAGGCCGCGCCGACGAGATCGTCTATGGTCATCAACGGCCAGAGATCGAACGCCTCCTGTGGTGTCAGCAACTGCATTTCGAGTCCGAAGGATTGCGCGGTCGTCGCCTGCCGCTTGACCTCGGTCCAGCGTTCTTCGTTGCAGGCGAGGCGCAGGCCGCCATTCATCTTCCAGCCCGTCCCGAGCCCCGTTTCGGCCTCCAGTTTCTTGTAGAGATCGACGGAATAGCCGAGCAACTGGGTGATGTTGGCACTGGTGCGCAATTGGCCAACGAGCCCAGCGGCGTGGAAGGTCGTACCCGAGGTCAGCTTCCTGCGCTCGAGCAGCACCGTATCCGTCCAGCCGAGCTTGCCGAGATGATAGGCCGTCGAGCAGCCGATGATCCCGCCGCCGATGACAACCGCCTTGGCGGTCTTTGGCAATTCCTTCGTCATATTATCGATCCTGTTCGAATGCGTCGTAGGCGCGCTCGAAGCGCGCAAGATTCTCGGCCGTATAGCCGGCATAGTCGAAATCGATGGTGGAGTGGATTTCGGACACCATACTCCACAGTGTCTCGCGCAGCAGCGAGGCGCATTTCATGGCGTGATAGCGCCGCCCGAGATCCGCAGTCAGCGGCAGCTGATAGTAGGTCTCGAGCATCGATCGCTCGGTCGCCTCGGAGAACTCGCTGTTGGAGGCGAGGCCGCCCAGATCGAAAAGCGGCGTGTTGAACCCCGCGTAGTCCCAGTCGATCAGCCATAGGCGCTTGCCATCATCGAGAAAGTTGGCGGCCAGCATGTCGTTATGGCCGAAGGCGATCTCGAAGGGGCCACCCGCCGCCTCCAGCTTTTCGGCCTTCGCGAGAAAATCCGGGAAAAGCCCGCGATAGGGGCTGCTGGCGGCCTCCAGATTGGCGATGTAATCGCGGATGACGTGGAAGACCCAGAAGATCGCCGCCGCGCCGCGAAATTCACGGGCGATGTCATGGTGGCAGGCCCGTACCAGCGGGATGACTCGCGCCAATGTCTCGGAGCGTCGCAGATCATCAGGTGAAAGCGCCCTCGACTCGATGTAGTCGAGAACCAGCACGCCTGGCGCATGATAGATGACCGCCGGCGAAAGCCCGGCTGCGTGTGCAGCTTGGCTAGCGGCAAGCTCGTTCTGCCGGCTGATATGGTGAACCGGAATGTCTTCTCCCAGTCGAACCACGCGGCGAACGACGCGATCCCGCACCAGATAGTTCCGATTGGTGATGCCGCCGGGGATCGGCACAATTTCAATCGGACCCTGCCAGATGCCAAGCGCATGAATCCGATCTTCAGGCGTCACGCTTTTCCCTTTCGTGGCCTATCCTATTGAAATCATGGCCAGAGCGGGATCGGCTGTCAAGCGCGGCTAGATTGCGGCGCCTGATGCGTCGAAGACGTGGCAGCGCGCTGGGTCAAAGGAGGCCTTCACGTTCGTTCCGCGTTCCACTTTCTGTTGTCCGTCGAGCGCGATCGTCATCTGCTGCCCATCCGCCGTCGTCGCGTAGAGCATGGTCGCACCGCCCAGGTTTTCAACGAGGTCAATGTTCACCGTCGCAAGCGTGATGCCGCTGTTCCCAAGAACCGAAAGATGCTCTGGACGGATGCCGAAGGTCACAGTCTGGCCGGCTTCTGCCTTCAGTCGCCGCGGCAGGCGAACAGAGTTGCCGCAGACGTTGATGGTCGTCTCGGCCTCTCCAACCTGCTCAACGCGCGCCTGCAGGAAGTTCATCTTCGGGCTACCGATGAAGCCTGCTACGAAGCGGTTGGTCGGATTGTTGTAGAGATCGAGCGGCGCGCCGATCTGCTCGATGCGGCCGGCGTTCAGCACGACGATCTTGTCGGCCATGGTCATGGCTTCGACCTGGTCGTGGGTGACGTAGATCATCGTATTGCCAAGGCTGCGGTGCAGGCGGGAAATCTCCACGCGCATCTGCACGCGCAATTCCGCGTCGAGGTTGGAGAGCGGTTCGTCAAACAGGAAGATGCGCGGCTCGCGCACGATCGCGCGACCGATCGCCACGCGCTGGCGCTGGCCACCGGAAAGCGCCTTCGGCTTGCGTTCCAGCAGTTTCTCGATCTGCAGGATCTCGGCAGCGCGTTTCACCTTCGGCTGGATCTCGGTCTTCTTGTAGCCGGCCGTCTCAAGCCCGAAGGCAAGGTTCTTGTAGACCGACATATGCGGATAGAGCGCATAGGACTGGAACACCATCGCGATGCCGCGCTTGGCCGGCGCCACTTCGTTCATTCGCTCGTTGTCGAGCAGAAGCGCGCCGCCGGTAATTTCCTCAAGTCCGGCTATCATGCGAAGCAGCGTGGACTTTCCGCACCCGGAGGGGCCGACGAAGACCGCGAACTCGCCGGGATCAATCTTCAGGTCGATGCCGTGGATGACGTCCAGGGCGCCGTAACGCTTCTCGACCTTCTGGAGAACGACGCTTGTTGCCATGATCTCAGGATCCTCCCTGGTCCGTTATTTCGTGTGAGCACGCCAGTCGGCGTACTTCGGGCTGTCCGATCCGATCGGCAAGACGACTTCGCTGCCGGTATCGGACGATTGATAGATGGCGGTGACGAGCTCCAGTGCACGGCGGGCATCCTGGGTCGTCACCGGCAGCGGCCCGTTGCCGCTGAGATAGGCGTGGAAGTGTTCCATCTGCGTGGTGAAGCGCGGTGCGACCGGCTGCCAGTCGCCGATGACGGCATCGATGCGCGCCTGCACGTCGTCATTCGCGGCGATGATCTTCCAAGGGTCCTTGCCCGGCGAATAAGGTTCGTGATTGCTCTCGAAGGTGACGTTCTCGAAGTGCAGCCGCAGGCGGCTGATTTGCTCTTGCGAACCAAGAGTGCAGGAGAGCGACACGAAGGCGCCATTCTGCATCAGCAGGCTTGCCGAGGCGCAGTCTTCGACCTCGATGTCGTTGACGTGGGTCGCAACACGGCCGAATACCTTTGAAACCGGGCCCATCAGGTGCAGCAGCATGTCGTGCAGATGCAGTGCGTGGGTCACGAGCACGCCGCCAAGCTCGGTCGCCCATTTGCCGCGCCACGGCACGGAATAATATTCGGGCGTCCGCAGCCAGAAGGTCTCCACCGAGCCTATGTAAGGCTTGCCGGCGATGCCGGCCTCGATGATCCGCTTCGCCTTCTCGATGCCGTCGCCGTAGCGATACTGGAAAATCGGCATCAACGTGCCTTTGGCCGCCTTTTCCGCCTCCATGATCGTGTCGACGCCCGAGAGCGAGCCAGTCAGCGGCTTTTCGCAGATGACGTGCTTGCCCGCAGCCAGCGCCGCCACCACCTGCTCAAGATGAGTGCCGGGCGGCGTGCAGATATCGACGATGTCGACGCTCCCGTCGGCCAGCACATCGGCAAACGAGGTCGTGCGCTTGGCGATGTCGAACTCGTCGCCGATCTCGCGCAGCCGCTCTTCATTCAGGTCGCAGATCGCCACGACCTTGAACTTGTCGGGATGCGGCAGGTAGCCTTCAACGATGTGGGAACGGCCGATGCCGCAGCCAACGATGGCAACATTCTTGATACTCATTGACCTAAATCCGTAACTGCATCAGCGCTTCATGCCTGTCGTGGCGATGCCTTCGATCAGCAATCGCTGGAAGAACAGGAAGAAGAAGAACACCGGCACCAGCGTCAGCGTGGACATGGCAAACAGACCGCCCCAGTCCGAGGCGCTGGTCGAGTCGACGAAGGTGCGCAGACCGAGCTGGATCGTGTAGGTGTTCATGTCGTTGAGGTAAATCAGCGGGCCGAAGAAGTCGTCCCAGGTCCAGATAAAGGAGAAGATCGCGGCGGTCGCCAGCACTGGCAGCGACAGCGGCAGCATGATCTTCCAGTAGATCCGCCAGGGGCTGCAGCCGTCCATCATGGCGGCTTCATCGAGTTCGCGTGGGATTCCGCGGAAGAACTGCACCATCAGGAAGATGAAGAAGGCATCGCTTGCCAGGAACTTCGGCACGACGAGTGGCAGGATGGTGTTGACCCAGCCGAGATTGAGGAACAGCACATACTGCGGAATGAGCGTCACGTGGTATGGGATCATCAGCGTGCCGAGCATGATCGCGAACCAGAAGTTCCGGCCAGCAAAGTGCAGGCGCGCAAAGGCATAGGCTGCCAGCGAACAGGCAACGACATTGCCGATGACGGTCAGCACCGAGATGACGAGCGAGTTCCAGAAGAAGCGACCGAAGGTGATGTCGAGCCCGGTCCAGCCGCGAAGATAAGATGAAAAGTCGATCGACGACGGAATGAGCGAGGTCGACGAGAAGATCTCGTTTTCCGGGCGGACCGAGGCCGAGACCATCCACAGCAGCGGATAGAGCATCAGCAGCGAGCCAAGGATCAGCAGCGTGTGGATCGCAACAGACGCCGGAAGGCTGCGCTTGGTGATGTCGGATGGCGGTGCCGCAACCGCGGTGGTGATCCCGTTAGTCATCGTAGTGCACCCAGTAACGCGAGGTCAGGAAGGAGAAGGCCGTGAAGATCGCGATGATCAGCACGAGGATCCAGGCGAGCGCCGAGGCGTAGCCCATGCGGAAGTTTCCGAAAGCCTCCTGATAGAGATAGAGCGTGTAGAACAGCGTCGAGTTGATCGGCCCGCCCGTCCCGCCTGAGATAATAAAAGCCGGCGTGAAGGCCTTGAAGGCGTCGATCGTCTGCACGACGGCATTGAAGAAGATGACCGGCGTCAACAGGGGCAGTGTGATCTTGTAGAACTGCCGGAACTTGGATGCGCCGTCGAGGCTGGCGGCCTCGTACATATCGGTCGGAATCTGACGCAAGCCGGCGAGGAAGATGATCATCGGCGAACCGAACTGCCAGACGCTCAGCGCCACCAGCGTATAGATGGAATAGCTCGGGTGCGAGATCCAGCTCGGGCCTTCGATCCCGAAATGGGCGAGCGCCGCATTGACCAGACCATCGCCGGCAAAGAGCTGGCGCCAGAGGACGGCGATCGCCACGCTGCCGCCGAGCAGTGACGGCAGGTAGAAGATTGCGCGGTAGAGCGGCAGGCCGCGAACGCCCTTGTTGAGCGCCATCGCGACCAGGAGTGCGAAGGTTAGCTTGAACGGCACCGACAGCACGACATAGGTCAGCGTGACCGTCATTGCCGCGGCAAATTTCGGGTCGGCGGTTGCGATGCGCACATAGTTCGCCGCTCCAACCCACTCAGCAGACCGGATCATGTCGAAATCCGTGAACGAGAGGTAGAGCGAGATGACCGCCGGTCCGAGCGTCAGCCCGAAAAAGCCGATCAGCCACGGCAGGAGAAAGAGATAGCCTGGAGCATTGGCAGTCCAGAGGCGCTTGAAACGCCCCTGGGCCGCCGCCCCATATTCACTCTTGATGGCGTCCGGGGCGGTCGTGCGCATCACATCACTCATCCGCGTCAGCCTTTGGCGAGCAGGCGGCTGATCTCATCGACCAGTTGCTTGCCACCGTCGCTCGGCGAAAGCTGGCCGAAAGCGACTTGCTCGGCGATGGTGCGCAGCACCACCTGGCCTTCGCCGGCGCCTGAGGGCGGTGGCGGCGGCAGCTTGCCTGCGAGGTCGCCGAGACCGCTGACGTAGTTGAGCGGGACCTTGCCCGTTTCGTCGAGCTTGGCGGCCACGACGTCGCGCATCGCCTTCGATTCCGGAATGCCACGTTCGACGTCGAGCGCGAGAGCAGCATCGGGATTGGTGACGAAGAAATTGACGTAGTCGACCGCCTGGTCAATCACCTTCGACTGCGAGGATACGGAGAAGAACATCGATGGCTTGCGATAGTGGCCGCCCTTCGAATCCGGCTTGATGCGCATGTAGTTGGTCAGCGCCAGCTTGTCTTTGCTGATGGCCTGGAAGCCGACGAACTGGTTGCTGTGCGCGTAATCGGCCGCAGCCTTGCCAAGGGTGAGCGGGCTGGTGTCGATCGTGTCCTTGTAGAGCGCCTGAACGTCGGGCGGTACGCAGGCGCTCGCCTCGCGGAATTTGCTCCACATGTCGAACCATTCGGAAGCCTCTTCGGCGCCGAAAGCGATCTTGGAATCGGCCGTGTAGAGTGCTTTGCCGCGCTGGCGGAGATAGTTTTCCAGTAGCGGTTCGTTGCCGCTACCGTCGGCAAAGCCGTAGAAGCCTTTGCGCTTGCCGGCCTTGGTGATTTCGGCGCCGATCTTGCCGAATTCCTCCCAGGTGGTTGCCTGTGTCGGCAGGTCGACACCGGCTTCCTGGAACGCGGTGGTATTCAAGACCGTTGATGCGGCGTTTGCGCCGAGGCTGACGCCGTAGAAGTGTCCGTCAACACTGCCGCCCTCGATCTGCGCCGGGTCGAAATCGCCAAGATTGAGCTTGGCCGGCATGTAGGATTCGAGCGGGGCGAGCGCGCCGCGCCGCGCATATTCGACGATATAGCGGTAGTCCATCTGGATGACATCGGGCGCATTGCGGCCGGCGACCTGCGTCGCCAGGCGTGGCCAATAGTCCCCCCATCCGAGAAATTCGCCGGTGATCGACGTTCCCGCATTCTTCGTCTGATAGAGCTGCGAAACCTTGTTGGTGCGGTCGGCGCGCGGCTGCGAACCCCACCACAGAAGCCGCAGGCGGGTATCTGCGGCAAATGCCTTCGATCCCAGTGCGGACAACGAAAGAAGCGTTGCTCCCCCCGCCATAAAATTACGTCTGCTTACGCGTAGTGTCATCTGTTCTCCTCCTCCCTTGGGGAACGCCTCCACACGTTCCTTGCTGGTTTCTCTTGCAACAAATAACCAATTGGTTACAAGCTATGGACAAGCTTCGAGCCTGTCAAGCGCTGATGTGATAGTGCTCTTCGCGGTTCTCGTTTTTTACAATTTGCTCACAACGTACTATGAGCGCGTTGGGGAATTAAGAAAGGTGGGTCGATGGACAGCGCCAGCGGAAATAGGGAAAAGAAGACAGCAAGGCGTCGGTCATCCGAGCGGGTCTTGCAAAGAGACCCGGAGCGGACGCGCGCGGCAATCCTCGAAGCAGCGACAAAGGAATTCGCCGAAAACGGCATGGGCGGGGCGCGCGTAGATGCGATCGCCGAGCGAGCCGGCACCAATAAGCGCATGCTCTACCACTATTTCGGCGACAAGGAGCAACTCTATCTGCGGGTGCTTGAGGAGGCCTATGTCGGCATCCGTACGGCGGAGCGCGAGCTTCACATCGGCGATCGCACGCCGCAGGAAGGGATTGGCGAACTGGCGCTGTTCACCTGGCGCTATTTCCTGAAACACCCCGAATTCCTCAGCCTGCTCGGCACCGAAAACCTTCATCGCGCGCGCTGGCTGCGCCAATCCGTTCGGCTCAAGGAACTGCATTCGCATCTAATCGGAGAACTTGCCGAGGTGCTGGAGCGCGGCAAGAAGGCTGGCGTCTTTGCTGCCAGCGCTGATCCGCTGAATGTCTACCTGACGATCGCCTCGCTCGGGTACTTCTACCTCTCCAACCAGTATACGCTTTCGACGATCTTCGGTCGTGACCTGGTCGAACCGGGCAATCTCGACGCCTGGGAACGGCACATCGTCCATGTGACGCTCGCGTCGATTTCCGCCTGATCCGCGAAATTCGCAATCGCCTATTGACAGTGGACGGCGTCTGTCATCAGGTAACTATTTAGTTACAGCCTGATATGGTCCGCAGATTGGGGAGCCGCGACTTGTTGGGCACCAGACCAATTTTCGTTTCATGACAAATGAAGGAGGATCATAGGATGGAGAAACGTCGCTTTGCCTTGATTGGAACGGGAAACCGCGGCACCACCATGTGGGGCAAGGAACTGCTTGCCGGCTGGCGCGAGCATGTGGATCTCGTCGCGATCGTCGACACCAATTCGCTGCGTGCCGAGCGGGCCCGCACGATGATCGGCAGCAATGCGCCGATCTATGAGAACATCGACGCCATGCTCGCCGAACAGCAGGTCGACCTCGTGATCGTCTGCACGCCCGACTATACGCATGACGATATCGTCGTCCGTGCGCTGGAAGCCGGCATCGACGTCATCACAGAAAAACCGATGACCACCGCTGTCGACAAGATCCGCCGTATCCTCGATGCCGAAAAGCGCACAGGCAAGCGCGTCGACGTCTCCTTCAACTATCGCTATGCGCCGACAGCCGCCAAGATCAAGGAACTGCTGAACGCCGGCGAGATCGGCCGCGTGACCTCGGTCGACTTCCACTGGTATCTCGACACCAAGCATGGCGCGGACTATTTCCGTCGCTGGCACGCCTATACGGAAAATTCCGGCAGCCTTTTCGTCCACAAGGCGACGCACCACTTCGATCTCTTGAATTGGTACCTGGACAGCGACCCGGATGCAGTCACCTCTTTTGCCGATTTGCAGAATTACGGCCGCAAGGGGCCGTTCCGCGGCCCACGCTGCAAGCTCTGTCCGCATACCGGCGAGTGCGACTACTATCTCGATCTCGAGGCCGATCCCTTCCTCGATTCTCTGTACGAGGATCCGTCGAAGATCGACGGCTACTTCCGCGACGGCTGCGTCTATCGCGAGGATATCGACATCCCCGACACGATGGTCGTCAGCATCCGCTACAAGAACAATGTCCACGTCTCCTATTCACTGAACACCTTCCAGCCGATCGAAGGCCACCACATCGCTTTCAACGGCACGCAAGGGCGCATTGAGTTGAGGCAATACGAGAAGCAGCCGTGGGAAACACCCGATGAGGACACCATCCTGCTCGTGCGCAACTTTCCGAAGGGCAAGGATGCCGTCGAGCGAATCGTCGTGCCGCACTCTCCTGGCGGCCATTACGGCGGCGACGACCGGATGCGCAACATGATCTTCAAGCAGGGCATGGACGACAAGCTCGGTCAGCGCGCCGGGACGCGCGCCGGCGCCATGTCGGTGCTCTGCGGCATTGCCGCTCTGAGCAGCTCGCGCACCGGCAAGGTCGTAAAGATCTCCGACCTGATGCCGGACATAGTCGCGGCCGGTGTGCCGGGCAATCTGAAAGCCGGCTAAGCAATCAGTGCCAGATCACGGCGCTGGATCTGATAGCGGAGCGGTTCGCCCTTGACGAACCGCTCTATTTCATCAGCGGCCATGTCACCGAGGCGTCCGCGTTCCAGCCCCACGGCGCCGGCGATGTGTGGCGTCAAGAAGACATTCGGCAGGTCATAGAAGCCGGATGCCTTCTCCGGTATCTCAGGATCGGTCACGTCGATGATGGCTTCGATCCGGCCGGTGTGAAGCGTCGCCAGCAGTGCGGCTTCATCGATCAAGGCGCCGCGCGCCGTGTTGATCAGCGTGGCGCCGTCTTTCATCAGCGACAGTTCTCGGCTTCCGATCATATGACGCGTCGATGGCAGCGAGGGTGCGTGCAGGGAGACGATGTCGGACTGCTGCAGGAGCGTCGGCAGATCCACCTTCTCGGTTCCGAGGCTTTTTGCCTCGGTGGCATCGAGGGTCGGGTCGAAGAGAAGCACGCGGTACTCGAATGGTCGCAGCAGCTCGATAACCCTTCGACCGATGCGGGAGGCGCCGACAATGCCGACCGTGCGACGATAGTTGCCGATTGCCAACCGTTGCATCGCATGCGTCCGGTCGCGATTGCGTTCAGTGACGTAGAGGTCGCGGAAGCGAAACACGTGCTTGCCGGCAAAGATGATCGCCGCAAGCGTAAACTCCGCGACGGGGATGGAATTTGCTTCCGCGGCGTGCGTCACGGCTATACCGGCATCGAAGACCTGCTCGTCGACAATCCCCTTCACAGTTCCGGCCGCATGCGCGATCAGCCGCAGCCGTGGAGCAGCCGCAAGCACCTCGCGCCCGACGTAAGGGGACCCCCAACCCGTGATAAGAATCTCGGTCTCTGCGAGAACGCGCCGGGCGCGATCATCATCAAAGCGCTGCAGGGGTTGGGTATCAAGCAGGTCGCCAAGCTCGCTGAGCCGGCGCAGTGTCGCAGCGGGCAGGACATGCTCCGTCCGCGAAGGCTGCATCGCAAGCGCGATGGAGGGGTGCTTCATGGCATCTGCCCCGGCGCCTCGATGGCACTGACCCTGATGCCCTCTTTCGCGACAAGCGCTTCGAGTTCGGCAATATCAGGGACCTTCGGTGGGGTGGTCCAGGCACCGGTCACGGTACCTGTGTCGTTTGCGGCAAGAACGGCTGTCATCAGGATCGTCCGGCCAGCCGGTACTTCTCCGCGCAACTGCGGCACCAGCGTCTTGGCGACGATCAAGTTGGTATTCGGAGGCGCCTTCTGCGTCAGGCCCGTGCGTGGCACCTCAGAACCGATGTCGAGAATGCCGCTGAAATCCTCTTCGCCGATCGCGTAGGCGCTCGAGCCCTCCGCGACCAGCGTATCGAGCTCGAAATCGCGGCGCGCGATCGCAAAGCCTCCTTCCGCCGTCTGCAGCGGCCGTGGCGTGTTGATGCGGTGAACGCGGATGTGCCAGGGCGCTGCCGGCACCAGCCAGGTTTCGACCTCCACGTCCCGGAATGGTGACCACTTTGAGTAGAGAACGTTGCCCGCAAGCTTGGCTTCCTGATTGTTCTCCCGAACCCGGTAGTGCAAGCCGTCATCGCTGAAGGCGAGGGTCGAATCGAGGGCCGCGCCAGCGAAGTTGCGCTCGTCGGATTCCACACTGAAGCCGTAGCGGCTGGAATAGGCGAATTTCGCGTATTTCTCCGTGCCGAACCGCATCTGCAGGTTCTCCTGGCCGGAGGAGAGCGCCACCACGTCGCCGGCATTGCGCATCATCACCATGCCGGGATGGCGTTGCGGCAGGACACTCGCCGTCTGCTGAGGCGGCGTTTCCTCGATCGTCCAGAAGGGATGATCTTCTGCGAGGGCAAGCGGCAGAAACGCCTTGAAGGCCCAGTAGGGCGAACCGGCGGAATTGTAGTTCTCCGACATCAGCAGGTTGGGATAACCGAAACCGATCGACAGAATGCCGTCACGGTTCGTCATTGGCTTGTCCTTCCACCAGCGCAGATGCTGAAGGCACAGGCTCTTGATCTCGCCCCAAGGCAGCGCTTCAAGATCGGCAAAGGCAAGGGCTGACCAGAAGCCTGCACACGCGAAACGGTAGGTCAGGCTGCGGCCGAACGGAATCGTCGCCCCATCCGATCCGAACCAGTGCTTGAAGTCGTTTGCGAAGAGGAGAGCGCGCTCGCGATAGCGCTTTGCGTAATCGTCATCGATGAGCTTGGAATAGATCAGGCCGTAGAAATGCATGGCGAACGGGATGTAGTGGTCGATGCGGCGCACATTGCCGTCACGGTACCATCCGTCGCCGATGTAGAAGCCCTCCAGCTCCTCGAGATATTGCTTGGTCAAGGTGCGGTCGAAATTGGCGCCCACGCGGTCGAGTGCGATGTCGACGAAAATGCGAAAGAATTTCCAGTTGTTGTCGGCATAATCGAACTGCCGCGCGTGCTTGAGGTAGGCGACGACGTTGTCGCGTGCCCGGCCGCCAAGCGGCTCCCAGACCTTCTCCGGCACGAGCGCCAAGGCAAAACCCAGCGCCGCAAGCTCGACCATGCGCTGGTCGCGGCCGTTGACGGTTCCCCAATATTCGGGGTGTTTCGGGTCGGTGCCATTGGCGATACCTTCGGTAAAGCGATGCCACTCCGTAAATTCGCCGCCGCCGGCTCCTAGCGGCGCCAATCCCCAGAGCGGTCGCGCAAAGCCTTCGAGATCCGCTGCAGCGCGGTCGAAATGCGCAGCCGCTCCGTCGAGCCGCACGCGCGCATTGCCTGCCGAGAAATAGGACAGCAGCGGATCGAAGAGGTCGCGAAGTGCGCGCGACATATCTTCGCGCGTTTTCAGCGGGTTGTTGGCGAGCGGATTTGCACTGGCAGGGTCATAGGTCATCGGCATTGCTCTTTGAGGAGTGCGGGACGGTGCCGCCGGCAATCGGCACGACGGCATGGCAAATCTGGCGGGCGGGGGCGGTGCGGTCCTTGAAGCGCGCAACCATGAGACCGGCCGCCTCCCTGCCGAGCGTCACGCGATCCACACGCATGGTCGACAGCGGCGGGTTGGTCATCAGCGCGCAGGGAAGGTCGTCGAAGCCGACAATGGCGAAGTCATCAGGCACGCGTAGCCCGGCCTCGGTTACGGCCTCGAGAACGCCGACGGCGATGAAGTCGTTCATGCAGAAGGCGGCGGTGAAACCAGCATTCTCGCCGAGCACGGCGGCCGTCAGTTCATGCGCCTCATGGCTGGCGCTCCCCTGGAAGGTCATCGACACGAGACGCCCTTCGGCGCCTTCGACCTCGGCGATCGCAGCCTTGAAACCCCGCACGCGTTCGCGAATGGTGTGACGATGCGAGCCGGTCAGATGTAGGATCCGGCGGTGGCCGGCGTTCAGCAGGCGCGCCGTCGCTTCATATGCGCCGAAGAAATTCGATGGTGAAACGCCATCGAGCCGCAGCCGCGGATCGGTGCCGTTGACAAGCACTGTCGGAATTGCCGCGTCCTCCAACCAGGCGCGCAACTCGGCGCTCGGATCGATCCCGACCAGGAACAGCCCACCGGCGCTTGCCGTCCGCATGTATTCGTGAACGACATCGGGCGTCGCCCGGTTCTCGCGGATCAGCCGCACCTCGAAGGGTATGCCGGCGTCAAGTGCGCCGGCGCGCAATCCCTCGACGATCCCTTCGTAAAAGACGCTCAGCCCGCCGGTTACGCCGTCGCTTGCAATCAGCGCCAGGCCGCCGCGCAGCGGCCCGGTCACGGCGCGGGCCGAATAGCCGTTTTCGGCCGCCACTTTGAGAATATGCTGGCGCACGCTCTCGCTGATGCCGGGCTCGTTGGCGAGCACGCGGGACACGGTGGATACGGACACGCCCGCCATTGCGGCGATATCGGCCTGCCTCAGTCGCTTGGTCTTGATCTCGTTCATGACAACGAAATTATGCAAATAATGCAAATTTGCAAGAGAAAGATAATTTGTTGCATAGGAGATTTTTTTGCGTAATCTACGCTGCATGGCCCGTTCAGCTGTTGGAGGATGGCGGGGCGATGAAAGAGGAGGATGAAACATGCAGGTCAATCGCCGTTCATTTCTGATGGGCTCGGCAGGTGTCGCTGCCGGGCTGGCCTTCGGGGCCGGAAGCGCAATTCCGGCCTTTGCGGACGACGCCAAATTGCGTGCCATGTGGTGGGGATCGAACGATCGTGCCAAGCGCACGCTCGATGTCGCCAAGCTCTACGAAAGCAAGAATCCCGGCGTCTCGATCGTCGGCGAATCGCTGAGCGGCGACGGCTACTGGACGAAGCTCTCCACGCAGATGGCCGGCCGCGCCATCGCCGACGTCTTCCAGCTAGAGCCGGGAACAATCTCGGACTATTCCAAGCGCGGCGCATGCCTGCCGCTGGACGAATTCGTCCCCTCGACATTGAAAGTCGATTCCTTCGGCAAGGATATACTGAAGCTGACGACGGTGGACGACAAGCTCTACGGCATCGGTCTCGGTCTCAACTCCTTCGCACTGTTCTTTGACCAGACAGCCTTTGAAAAGGCGGGCATTCCGGTGCCGACGGCGGATCTGACCTGGGATGAGTACGCCAAGCTCGCGGTCGAACTCACGAAAGCCGGCGGCAAGGATAACTACTGGGGCGGCCCTTATGGCGCGCGCTACGCCTACGTCTTCGATGCTTGGCTGCGCCAGCGCGGCAAGAGCCTCTATGCCGACGGCAAGCTCGGCTTCAATGTTGATGACGCAACGGCCTGGTTCACCTATTGGGAAGATCTACGCAAGAAGGGTGGCACGGTTGCGGCCGACGTGCAGACGCTCGATCAGAATACGATCGACACCAACTGCCTGGCGCTCGGCAAGTCGGCGATGGGTATGGCCTATTCCAACCAGCTTGTCGGCTATCAGCTGATTTCCAAGAACAAGCTCGCGATCACGCTCCTGCCGCGTGAAAAGAAGGGTGGTCCGTCCGGCCACTACTATCGCCCGGCGTTGATCTGGAGCGTTGGCGGAACCACGAAGAACGGCGAGGCTGCGGCCAAGTTCATCGATTTCTTCGTCAATGATGTCGAGGCTGGCAAGATCCTTGGCGTGGAGCGTGGCGTGCCCCTATCGCCTTCCGTGCGCGAGGCGATCCTGCCCAACCTTAATCCGACCGAGCAGGCCACCGTGAAGTATATCAACCTGCTGAAAGATCAGGTCGGCGAATATCCGGCGCCTGCGCCGCTCGGTTCGACCCAATTCGATCAACGCGTCTTCCGCCCGATCGCCGACGAGCTCGCGTTCGAGCGGACGAAACCTGCCGAAGCGGCGGCACGCCTCCTGGAAGAAGGTAAGGCGACGATCAAGGGCTGATCGCACGCCACATCGGCTAAGCTTTGGATCGCGGCGGCCATTGGTCTGCCGCGTTTTTCTGTGTCTCCAAATGCTTTGATGACAATCGTATGATTTTTGCCTGAGAAAACCTTTTCTCACTTGACGCAAAAGGTGGGAAAAGCTTTTCTCATGCTTAAATGAGGAGAAAGCGCGGTGAACATCGCGGGAGGAAAAAGAGGCCGGATCACCATCCACGACGTCGCGGCGGCGGCGGGGGTCAGCATTTCGACCGCCTCGAAGGCTCTGAACGAGACCGGTCGCATGAGTGCGGAAACCCGCGAGCGCGTAAAGCGCATTGCCGGCGAAGTTGGTTTCCGCCCGAACGCGCTCGCCCGGGGCCTCTTGAGCAAGCGCAGTTTCACGATCGGCCTGCTGACCAATGATACCTACGGGCGCTTCACGCTGCCTGTGATGGCCGGCATTTCAGAGGCGCTCGTCGATCACGGCGTATCGGTTTTTCTCTGTGCGATCGAAGATGATCCGGCGCTTGGCCAGATTCATGTCGACGCAATGCTCGAAAAGCAGGTCGATGGCATCATTGCCACCGGCAAGCGATTGGATCGGCAGCTTCCGGTCGATCTGTCGAACCTGCATGTCCCTGTCGTCTACGCGTTCACAGAGGGGACGCCGGCAAGCGTCACCTTCCGCTCCGACGACGCGCAGGGTGCGCAATTGGCGGTGGAGTGGTTGGTCAAAATGGGCCGTCGGCGGATTGCCCATGTGACTGGGCCGGAGAGCTTTTTTTCCGTCCGCGAACGCGCGGATGCCTATCGCGATGTCATTGGCGGTGAGGGCCTCGTCATGTTCGGCCATTGGGCGGAGGCCTGGGGGCACGAAGCCGTTGCAGAGATCTGGAACGGAGAGAGCGAAAAACCGGACGCCATCTTCTGCGGCAACGATCAGATCGCCCGTGGCGCTGTGGATGCGCTCCGCGAGCGCGGTGTTCGCGTGCCGGAGGATGTTTCCGTGGTCGGCTTCGACAATTGGGAGATTGTCGCCGGCCAGACGCGACCCCCGCTTACCTCCGTCGATATGGAGCTGAAGGAGCTGGGGCGCCAGGCCGGATTGACGGTTCTGGCGCTGGCGGAGGGACGCCCGGTGGAACCAGGCGTCAGGAAATTGCCGTGCCGTCTCGTGGTGCGGCAGTCATGCGGGGCCCAAAACCCCAGGAGATGAAGAGCCGGCGCGGAGGAGATGCGCCAATTTGGGAGGAAGTGCCATGATTAAGCGTCTGCTGGCTGCGACAAGCGTTGCCACCCTATGCCTGGTGTCCGGAGCATCGGCCGCCGAAAAGGTCGAAATGTGGGTCCGCACGGGTATCGGCGAGTCCTTCAAGAAAGTCGTCGAAGCCTACAACTCCAGCCACGAGAACCAGGTTGTTGCGACGGAGGTTCCGTTCTCGGAACTTGTCCAGAAATACGCAACGGCGATCGCCGGCGGCCAGGCGCCGGACGCCTTGTCGATGGACCTTATCTACAACCCGGCCTTTGCCGCTGCGGGACAGCTGGAAGACTTGACGGATTGGGCAAAGAAATTGCCCTATTTCAATTCGCTATCGCCATCGCATGTTCGCCTCGGCACCTATCAGGATCGCGTCTACGGCCTGCCGCTTTCTGTCGAAACGTCGGTCTTCGCCTGGAACAAAGACCTTTACAAGAAGGCTGGTCTCGACCCTGAAAAGGCGCCCGCGACCTGGGAGGAAATCACAACCAACGCCGAGAAGATCCGCAAGCTCGGTGACGATACCTACGGCTTCTATTTCTCCGGCGGTGGTTGCGGCGGCTGCATGATCTTTACGTTCACGCCGCTCACCTGGGGTGCAGGTGCTGATATCCTGTCGGCCGATGGCAAGACGGCGACGCTTGACACCCCGCAGATGCGCAAGGCCGTCGACTACTATCGCGACATGGTGAAGAAGGACCTTGTCCCGGCAAGTGCTGCCAGCGACAATGGTGCCAACTTCCTGACCTTTACCAACGGCAAGATCGGTCAACAGAGCCTCGGCGCATTCGCGATCGGCACGCTCGTCACCGAGCATCCCGACATCAACTTTGGCGTGACCCTCATCCCGGGCGTTGACGGCAAGCCGTCCTCCTTCGCCGGCGGTGACAACTTCGTCATCACCAAGGGCACCAAGAAGATCGATGCCGTGAAGGAATTCCTCGAGTACATTTATTCGATGGACGGCCAGAAAGTCATGGCGAAGTACGGTAGCCTGCCGACCCGCGGCGATATCGCCGACAAGGTGCTCGCCGGTCTCGATCCAAGGATGCAGGTCGGCCTGAAAGCCATCTCGGTCGCAAAGACACCGTACACGCTGCAGTTCAACGATCTGATCAACAGCGCCAACGGTCCGTGGGCAACCTTTACGAACGCCGCCATCTTCGGTGACGACGTCGACGGTGCCTTGAAGAACGCACAGTCGGAGATGCAGTCGATCATCGACAGCGGCCAATAATCTCCCAACGGCCGTGGCCGGAGGGTGGTGGCAGTCCTCCGGCCGATTTTATCAGGAATGATGCGGAGTGTTTCGATGACCGTGACGGGTCGAAAGCAGACAGCATGCGTGCGCAGACGCGCCCCGAGACCGGAATGGACCGGTCTCCTTTATATCGCTCCGGCGATGCTTTTGGTGATCATGTTCTTCGTGTTGCCGGTCGCCTTCACCGCCTGGATGAGCCTTCACAACTGGCCGCTGATGGGGGCCTCGCGCTGGATCGGCTTCAACAACTACTTCCGCATGTTCAATGACGGCCGTTTCGTCGCGGCGCTGAACTTCACTGCCTATTACACGGTCATCGTGACGATCCTCATCTTCGCGGTCGCCTTTCCGCTTGCTCTTTTCGTCGAGCGGCAGCGGGCCTTCGTCAGTACCTATCGCACCGTCATCTTCCTGCCCGTCGTCGTCGGTTTAGCGTCGGCGTCGCTGCTGTGGGTATGGCTTGCCAATGTCGACAGCGGGTTCATCGGACCCGCCTTGAGGGCGCTCGGACTTGTCGAGAAGAGCCCCAATCTGCTTGCCACCTTCGACAGTGCATTCCTGACGATCTGCGTCATGGTGGTGTGGAAGATAGCCGGCTTTACAATGATCATCCTGCTGACAGGACTGCAGGCGATCCCGGCCGATCTGACGGAGGCCGCCGTCGTCGATGGGGCAAGCTGGTGGCAGCGGTTCCGTTTTCTGACGCTGCCGCTGATGCGCAGGACGATCGCGCTGGCGCTCATCATTTCCGTGACGGGGTCGATCCTCGCCTTTGATCAGTTTTACATCATGACCTCTGGCGGACCGCAAAACCGTATGATCTCCGTCGTCTACTACATCTTCAACCAGTCTTTCGTGTCCTTCAATCTCGGATATGGCGCGGCCTTGTCGATTGCGCTTCTCGCCATTCTCGTGGTCATCAGCGTCGCGCAGCTCTGGCTGCTGCGTGTTGGGGAGGAGGGCTGATGAGCCTCGTCACCGGTCGCAAGAGAAGCCGCGAAATCCGTGGGCAGGCCGCCTACCACGGCACCGGCATAGCCGTTGCCATTTTCTTTCTCGCTCCGTTTGTCATTACGCTGCTGGCCTCGTTCCGGCATGGAACGGAGGCGCGGCTGCCGCCGCTGCCGCCATGGCCGACAAACGGCATCAGTTTCGATTCCTACCGTTCGCTCGACAGTTTCGGCGCCGGCATTTTGCAGCACACCCTCAATTCGCTCATCGTGTCGCTTGCGACCGTTGTGCTGACCGTGGTGATCAGCCTGCTCGCCGGCTACGGCTTTTCGCGTTATCGCTTCCCGCTGAAGAATGTCTTCTTCATCCTGATCATCGCGACGCTGATGATCCCGTTCCAGTCGATCCTCACGCCGCTCTTCATCATCCTCGCCAGGCTCGGGCTCAACAATTCGCTCTTTGGCCTGACGCTGGTTTACGTGACGCTGCAGCTGCCGTTTTCGGTGTTCATGATGCGCAACGCCTTCGATGCGGTGCCGAAGGAGATCGAGGAAGCAGCGCGCATCGACGGCGCCCACGATCTGAAGATGCTCGTGCTGGTTCTGCTGCCGCTCGTACTGCCGGGCGTCGCGACGGTGGCGATCTTCGCCTTCCTCAATGCCTGGAACGAATTCCTGGCCGCGCTTGTGCTGCTTTCCAGCAACGAGAAATACACGCTGCCTGTCCTTATGATGGCGGTGCGCGCCGGTCGCCTCGGGGCGATCAACTGGGGTGCCGTGCAAGCGGGTGTCGCAGTCATGACCATCCCTTGCCTCATCGTCTTCCTGCTTCTGCAACGCTACTACATGCGCGGGCTCATGGCCGGCGCGGTGAAATGACTTCTAAAAGAGATGGATCAAGCCATGAACAAGTTGAAAAGAGACCGCCAGTTTCGTCCGCTTCCCGTGCCTGATGTCGATGTGCACGGCCTCTTCGGGGAGCGCCAGGACGCGATCTGCGATTCCACCGCTGAAACGCTGCTCGACCGTTGCGTCGAGGCGGGGATGTTGCGTGCGATCGATATCGACCAGCCGAGCCCCGGGATCGTGATCCCGATCGGCCCATGGGGTGGTTCTACGCAAATGTTCTGGGATAGCGATTTCGGCAAGTCGATCGAGACCGTTGCCTACTCGCTCTATCGCCGCGCCAATCCCGCTCTGGAAGCCCGCGTCGATGCCATCGTCGACATGTATGAGAAGCTGCAGGACAAGGATGGCTATCTGAATGCGTGGTTTCAGCGGGTTCAGCCCGACCGCCGCTGGACCAACCTGCGCGACCATCACGAACTCTATTGCGCCGGCCACCTGATGGAAGGGGCGGTCGCCTATTATCAGGCCACCGGCAAGCGCAAGCTGCTCGATATCATGTGCCGCTTTGCCGACTACATGATTACCGTCTTTGGTCACGGCCCGGGCAAGATCCCCGGCTATTGCGGCCACGAGGAAGTCGAACTGGCGCTGGTCAAGCTTGCCCGTGTGACGGGCGAGAAGAAGTATCTGGACCTTGCCAAGTTCTTCATCGACGAGCGCGGAACCGAACCGAACTTCTTCACCGAAGAAGCAATTCGTGACGGCCGCGATGCCGCCGACTTCCATCAGAAGACCTATGAATATGGCCAGGCCCATCAACCGGTTCGCGAACAGAAGAAGGTCGTCGGTCATGCCGTGCGCGCCATGTATCTCTATTCCGGCATGGCCGACATCGCGACGGAGTATAATGACGACAGCCTGACCGGGGCGCTCGAGACGCTCTGGGACGACCTGACGACCAAGCAGATGTACGTCACCGGCGGCATCGGGCCGGCGGCCGCCAACGAAGGCTTCACCGACTACTACGATCTGCCGAACGAAAGCGCCTATGCCGAGACCTGCGCATCAGTCGGCCTGGTCTTCTGGGCGAACCGCATGCTCGGACGCGGCCCGAACCGGCGCTATGCCGATATCATGGAGCAGGCGCTCTACAATGGCGCCATGGCCGGCCTGTCGCTCGACGGCAAGACGTTCTTCTACGAGAACCCGCTGGAAAGCGCCGGCAAGCACCATCGCTGGATTTGGCACCATTGCCCCTGCTGCCCGCCGAACATTGCCCGGCTGCTCGCCTCGATCGGCTCCTATATGTACGGGGTCGCGGAAGATGAGATCGCCGTCCATCTCTATGGCGAAGGCAGGGCGCGATTCAAGATGGCGGGTGCCGATGTCGCACTGACCCAGAAGACCCGCTACCCCTGGCATGGTGCTGTTCATTTCGACGTCAAGACGAGCAAGCCGGCGCAGTTTGCGGTTTCGCTGCGCATCCCGGGATGGGCAAACGGCGCCACGCTTGCCGTCAACGGCGAGGCAATCAACATCGGTTCGGTCGACGTCGACGGTTACGCCCGCATCGAACGCGAATGGCGCGATGGCGACAAGATCGATCTGGACATCCCGCTGGAAGCGCGCTCCCTCTGGGCAAACCCGTTGGTGCGCCAGGACGCCGGACGCGCCGCCCTGATGCGGGGCCCGCTCGTCTATTGTGTGGAGGCAACGGATAATGGGGCGGGCCTGAACGGCATCCGGCTTGGCGAAGACATTGCGGCAAAGACGGCGGAGATCGCCGAGCTCGGTGGTGCGATTGCCCTCGATATTCCTGTGACGAAGGATGAGGCGGATTGGGGCGCGACGCTCTATCGCACCAGGCCTCCCGCGGCCGAGAAGGCGACAGCCCGTTTCGTGCCCTACCATCTCTGGGACAATCGTGCGCCCGGTGAAATGCTCGTCTGGGTCCGTTCCGCGACCCAGCGTGAGTGATGCAGCGTTAGTTCGCCTACTGTCGTCGCCGGCTTTATCTGCCGGCGACTGCCTTGGGTTGCCGCCGCGCCTGCGCTTTGATCATGCATACCCAATTGCGCCCGATCGCAAGACCGCTTGCATCTGATTCGCTCGCATGCTTGGCAGCAAGCCCCGCATAGCCTTCATGCCAGCCCGGCTCCATCTGCTCGATCCAAGCGGCAAATTCGGCCTTCCAGCTGTCGATCACCGATGCGCTGGCCTCGAAGTGGAACTGCGTGCCATACGCCGCGCGTCCAACGCGAAACGCCTGGTTCTCCGTCAGGCCGCTTGTGGCGAGACGCGTCGCGCCCTCCGGTAGCGTAAACGTGTCACTGTGCCACTGGAAGGTTGTGAAATCGTCCGGGAGGTCGGAGAGCAGTCCATCCGTCTGGCCCTCCTTGGACTTGCTGACTGCGTGCCAGCCGAACTCCAGTCCGGCGTTCAGATGGTTCTCCGCGCCGTAAGCACGCGCGAGAATCTGTGCGCCGAGGCAGATGCCGAGCACTGCCTTGTCGGCCTCGACGAAGTCGCGCATCAATTGCGCAAGCGTCGGCAGATACGGATAGTTCTGATCATCGATCGCATTCTGCTCGCCGCCGAGCACCACCAGAGCGTCATGACCGGCACTGCCCGCAGGCAGCTTGCCGTCGATCCAGGGACGGAAGCGCTCAATTTCTGCATTGGCCTCCGCCAGCGCCACGCCCAGCGAGCCAAGCGGCGTGCTCTTCATGTTCTCGATGACGGCGACCCGCATCAGCATCTCCAATACGATCTTCGACTCGGACAGGAACACCAAGCGCTCTACGATTGCAATATCGATTGCGCCACGCCTCGGCAGTTCTTAAATCGGCATGACGAAAGGAAACCTGACATGAGTGACGAGAAGGCCCGCGTGACTATCCTCTACTGCACCCAATGCAACTGGCTGCTGCGGGCCGGCTGGATGGCGCAGGAGCTTCTGCAGACCTTTGCCGACAGCCTCGGCGAGGTGGCGCTCATTCCTGGGACTGGCGGCAACTTCGAAATACGGGTCGATGACGTGCTGATCTGGGAGCGTAAGCGTGATGGCGGCTTTCCCGGTCCGAAGGAGTTAAAGCAGCGCGTCCGCGACATCATCGAGCCCGGCCGGGACCTCGGTCACGTCGACCGCGCCTCGCTGGAAAGCTGAGCCTAGTCGTAAGGTGAATTGCAGGTCTTGTAGATGCCTTCGTAAGTCACGAATCGGTCGGTCTTCGGATTGTAGGTCCGATACTGATTGCGGCACCAATCGACGTGAAATTGTCGTCCTTGCGTCTTAGGCTGCACCGTGCGCACTGGCGGCGGATCGTAATAAAGCGGTGCCGGTCCCCGCGCGCCTGGCCGATAGTAGGTCGGGCCGGTGGCCGTCGGCGGTCGATAGTTAGGCTGGACGTAGGACGGTCGGAACGATTGTACCGGCCCGAAGGTAAAGCAGCCGCGCGCATCGCACATGGTCGACCCCACAGGGACGATGTCCGACTGGCCGGCGACGGGCGAAAAGGCGCCAAGCGGCATCGCAAAGACCGCATTGGGCAGCAGCGAGAAGAGCGCAATCAGGCAGAGTTTGTGAAGGCCGGGCATCGGACGATCCTTTCTTGCTGCATTTATATAGGGCCGATTATGTCGATCGCTACCGCTGCCTCAGATTGGGCCCTCGTCAACAGAGACCGGCATCAACGAGTTTTTTGCTGCCTGTCAGGAAAACTTTAAAAACCCTGTTGACAGCAAGAGGCCACGCCCGTACATGGCTCTCCGTCGCCCAGATGGCGGAATTGGTAGACGCGCAGGTTTCAGGTACCTGTGCCGCGAGGCGTGGAGGTTCGAGTCCTCTTCTGGGCACCATTCCATTTTGATCGTTATCCAGATCAAATACTTAGGCCTTTCCAATAAGTTGCGCTCACCACACCGTGTAACAAAGGTGAGTAACATGAGGCTGCAACTGGTGGCGCCGACGCAGCCGAAAAGATTCGGCCAATCCGCATTTATCCAGCGTATTCCCAGCGACTTGAAGGCCAGTATGGTCGGCATGACGGTCGAAATGCCGCTTGGTACTGACGCTGTTCCCATCACCATCACCGACAAGATGCAGGCCATACGGTTGTCCCTACGCACGGCAGATGCTGGCGAAGCGAAGGCAGGCAGCAATCATTGCCTATCTTGAAGGCCTCTACCGCAACCTTCGGGCTACGCGCGGATCTCGCCGACCATAAACAATGCGTGGCGCTGTCCGGCGAATTGTATCGGTCTTGGCTGGCCGACCTTGAGACATCCCGGCGGATCACGTTTCAGGTCGAGGCAGAAGCGTCGTGGGATACGGCGTTGACTTGGAGGAAGAGGCGGCCGCTAGGGCCGTTGGTGAACCGGCTGTTGTTGAGGCGTGGTGTTACCTGAGCCTGTGCCATATAAATCTCGGCTCAATCCTAGGCACAATATATGCACATTTCTGCGCACATGAAGACCCCTTTGAGAACTGCACCCTCCCCGGCTCCCCCAATTTAGGACGAGGAACGGCCGGCGTCGCATCTGGCCCAGAGAGTTCCGCCATCTGGCGCGGATTCATCAACAGTGCCTTGCGGCCCATCAGGCCCTACCGTCGCGAATCCCTTCCCGGAAAGACGATGGCAGATCCTGTATAGCCAGGCAGCGCTCATTCGCAACGGGCGGCGGACCGGGACGCATTGCCGACAGACAGTACCGTCTTTGCCTGGAGACGGAAGCGGTGCATCTCTTGCTTGCGCTTCTGTGCAAGAAGCGCTCGCGTGGCTCGACCGAAGGTCGTCACCGCCCCGGAAAGGACTGCCACCTCTTGCACTTTCGCCATCGGCAGTAGAGAATCTCACGCATTGCGGTATTGGTAATTGCAGAACTTAAAAGGGCAGATTGCCTTGATCATTCTCGAACAGCTCGATCATCTCCCCGACAAGAAGCGCCGTGAGCTGAGCCGCGTCGTGCAGATCATCTTCGAGGAGTTCGAGGACGCCCAGAAGAACAAGTTGTCGGACAAAGCCCGCGCCGGCCGAATCCTGAAACTGATCCTGTTTGGCAGTTTCGCACGTGGCGATTGGGTCGAGGATCGCGACAGCGGCTATCGTTCCGATTACGACCTGCTGGCCGTCGTCAACGTCGAGAGCTTCGCCGAGGAGAACGACGTCTGGCAGACGATCGACGATCGGCTGACACGGGAGTTCGCTGTCACCGGCCGCCTTAAGACACCGGCCAAGGTGATCGCCCATAGCCTGGCCGACGTCAACGACAAGCTGGCGCGGGGACTGCCGTTCTTCATGGACATCGCCCGTGACGGGATCGTGCTCTATGAAACGCCCGGCCATCCGCTGGCCGCGCCGAAACCGCTGAGACCGGAGGCTGCTCGAGCGGAAGCGCAGCGGCATTTCGAGCAGTGGTTTCCGGATGCAGGCGAATTTCTACTAGGCGCCGAGTTTTATGGGGAACGCAAAAACAGAAACCTGTCTGCATTTAGTCTGCATCAAGCCACCGAGCGCTTATACCATTGTGTGCTCCTCGTGCTGACGCTCTACTCCCCGAAATCGCACCGGCTCAGCGTGCTTCGAACGCATGCCGAACGGGTCGAGCCGCGGCTGATCGAGGCATGGCCGCGCGACAGCAAGTTTGCCAGGCGCTGCTTTACCCGGCTTGACCGGGCCTATGTCGATGCCCGTTACTCGCCGCATTACGAGATCACGACCGAGGAGCTTGCCTGGCTGGTCGGGCGGATCAAGGTGCTGCAGTCTCTCGTCAAGGATGTCTGTGAACAGCGCCTGCGCAGTTAAGGCCGGTCGAAGGCCCGACGGCAGGCGTTGCCGGCAGATGGCCCGCGCGCCGCCGGATAGCAAGTTAAGCTACGCCGGCTCCCCCTTCACCGTCGCTACGATCCAGTCTATCCGGAGCCGCTGTCGAGCGGTCATATGCCGTAAGCCAGGATTATGCTGCATGGCCCAGAGTTGCAAGAAAGCCGCTACAACGGCTTCCTGTTTCTTCCGCGAAAAGACATCACCAATGCAGGTAACGACGTCCGATCAGGCTGCCGATTGCAGTCGAGGCCGCGATCGGCAGATAAGAGCGATGCAGTCGTGTGGGGTATGATCGAGCAGCCGCAGCATACGGTAGAGTTTCTGCGGGATCGTCAGCCCCTGCATATGGTCCATCGCGATTTCATCGTGCATGGGCGTGTCTCCACACATGAGTTAGCGAACGGAACAAAATGCGTCCGTCCGTAAGGCACCGGCGAAATTAGCCGAGAGGTAGAACGCAGGAGTCTCCGCAACAGCCGCCGCGACCGAACCGGCAAGCGACATGCCTGCTGCCAGTGCTTCGATATAGGCGGCACCATCGGCCGGCAGGCGATGAACCTCGACGCTCATATGAGCTCGGACGATCAGCGCATCTTGGCCGCACCAGTCGACAACCGGCCCGAGTTCAGATCGATGGCTGGCACGTCGCCGACAACGCAGTCTGCCTGTTCGAGAATGAATACAAGTTGCCGTTCGTCGATACTTGGATCGGCGCTCATCTGGCGGCAGTTGCCGAACACGTCTTCCCACGCTGCTGGTTATCGGTCTGGCAAGCCGTCTCTCCGCCCTTGCCCTTCCTGGCATGGCAGTGGTGATCGAGTTATTCGTCTATCCCGATGCTTGGCCGACGCATGGCACCTGGGCCGTCTGCTTCCTCGTGATCATGGCCGGGGGCCAGGGCGACCATCGATCGACCACCTGATCGCGCGCCACTTTGGCGACGCCGCCCGATAGCTCAGCGAACCGGCTGATAGTGTCCGCGCCGCGGCACCTGCGTCCCGACGCTCTCCACGCCGTCACGATCGCAGACATAGACGAGGGTCGGCAGCCCGCCGGTACGGAAGATCTTATCGTATCCGCGGCGAAGCGGCCGCGTCTCCGTCCGGCAGTCATACTGTTCTTCGTCCTTCGGCTCCGGCCGTGCCTTGACGCCCGGCAGGTTCGCGTAGGGATAGATCGACTGGGTCTGTGCTTCCCCGGCGCGCCGCCAGTCCGTGGCAAAGCTTGCTCCCGGCGCCAGGCTTGCGCCGGCGGCCATGGCTATCAACAACGCTCTTGCGAACCGCATATTTGCCGCCTCGCCGGATATCGGACTTCATTTTCTTCGTGGATGTAGGCGCAACAGCGATCCGCATCAAGCAAGCGGATCACTCTGTCGGCCGTCATCTCGAAAACGTGACTTCGTCGAGGTGAGTTGCCTGCGGTGCTGCGTACGGCGGGGATACGCGTCTTGACGACGCAAGCGGAACGGAGTTTTGCGTGCTCTGCCGTAAGTTGGTCGCGACGGGGGGACGCAAGGGCCTGCAAGGTTCTGACGGTTTCTCTTGCAAATAGTTGCACGAATGAAGGCGCGGTGCTCTATCCGTGACTTTCGCTTTGATCTAAGCAGCCGGCCGATAGGCGGCGCGAGAGGACGGAACAGATGACGAGCTATGTATTGACGGTGACGTGCAAGTCGACGCGCGGGATCGTTGCGGCGATTGCGAACTACCTGGCGGATCAAGGCTGCAACATTGTCGATTCGTCGCAGTTCGACGACCTCGATACCGGCAAGTTCTTCACCCGTGTTAGCTTCATTTCAGAAGAAGGTGTGGGCCTTGCGGCACTGAAGGAAGGCTTCAAGCCGGTCGCCGAGAAATTCGAAATGGATGCTGAAATCCATGCTGGCGACAGCCGCATGAAGGTGCTTCTGATGGTGTCCCGTTTCGGCCACTGTTTGAACGACTTGCTCTACCGCTGGAAGATCGGTGCTCTGCCGATCGATATCGTCGGCGTGGTCTCCAATCATTTCGACTATCAGAAGGTTGTGGTGAACCACGATATCCCGTTCCACCACATCAAGGTGACGAAGGAAAACAAGCCGCAGGCCGAGGCTCAGCTCCTCGACCTCGTGGATCAGACCGGCACCGAACTGATCGTGCTCGCGCGCTACATGCAGGTCCTTTCCGACGCCATGTGCCGCAAGATGTCGGGCAGGATCATCAACATCCATCACTCCTTCCTGCCAAGCTTCAAGGGCGCCAACCCATACAAGCAGGCCTATGAGCGCGGCGTGAAGCTCATTGGTGCCACGGCTCACTATGTGACGGCGGATCTCGATGAGGGCCCAATCATCGAGCAGGATACGGCCCGCATCACGCACGCTCAGAGTGCGGACGACTATGTCTCTATCGGCCGGGACGTCGAGAGCCAGGTGCTGGCGCGTGCCATCCATGCCCATATCCATCGCCGCGTTTTCCTGAACGGCAACCGCACGATCGTATTTCCCGCAAGCCCGGGCAGCTATGCCTCCGAGCGCATGGGCTGATCGCTGCGGCGGGTTGCCGTTGAGTGAGTGAGATCTCCTCGCTTGCCGGTGGCAAGGATTCGATTATCTGCTTAGTCTGCAAAATCGAATCATGCCGCGGGGGATGCCATGACTGACGAGACGCTTGCCGATCGCGCGACGTTGCCACGCCCTGACGTGAGCGCCGCGGAAGCTGGCGACATTCTTCAGTCGCGCTATGGCTTGTCGGGTACGATCACTGAGCTCGGCAGCCAACAGGACCGCAACTATCGTCTGGATACGGACGAGCGGCGCTACGTGCTGAAGATCTGCCACGTGGCGTACGCGACGCTGGAGCTCGAGGCGCAGAACGCGGCCATCCACCACATCAGTACGAAGGAGGGTGCACCGCGCGTCCCGCGGGTGATCCCGTCGACCGACGCCCAGGACATCGTTGCTGTCACCGTCCGCGATCAGACCTATCAGGTTCGCCTTCTGGAATATCTGGAAGGTGAGGGGCTGACGCATCGGAAGCATCTGCCGAAGGAGTCGGTCGCGGCACTTGGGGGGCTCTGCGCACGCCTGGCGCAGTCGCTGGCCGATTTCACGCATCCCGGTCTCGATCGCAGCCTGCAATGGGATTTGCGCCGTGCCGGTCCAGTCGCCGTCCAGCTGCTGTCGGCGATCACCGACAGCGCTGCGCGCGATCGCATCGCCAAGACGATGGTATCAGCCGTGCGGCGAATCCAACCCTTGGCGCCATCCTTGCGTCTGCAGGCCGTGCACCACGATGTGACCGGCGACAACGTCGTCAGCCGTCGCGACGATCGCGGCCACCTGGTTCCAGACGGCGTCATCGATTTCGGCGATATCATCCGCGGCTGGCTGATCGGGGATCTGGCGGTCACCTGCGCCTCACTGCTGCATCAGGCAGATGGCGATCCGCTCTACATTCTTCCTGCGGTAAAGGCATATCACGAGGTCTATCCGCTCACGGAAGAAGAGCTGCGGGCGCTCTGGCCACTGGTCGTTGCCCGCGCCGTCATTCTTGTCGCCAGCAGCGAGCAGCAGATCTCGATCGACCCCGAGAACGACTATGTTCGCGGCAATCTCGAACTTGAGCGCCGCATATTCGATACGGCGGTATCCGTTCCGTTCGAACTCATGGAGATCGCTGTCCTCAAGGCAGTCGGTATCGAAACGGCCGCGCTGTCGTCGGAGAACTGGCATCCGCTGTTACCCGATGTCGATCCAGCGACCATTTCCTTCGTCGATCTCGGTGTCCAGAGTCCGCATTTTGCCGCGGGCAACTGGTCGCAGGCCGACATGGATTGGCGGCTGCTTGCCCGCGCGGCGACGGAGACCGGTACCGCGGCCACGCGCTACGGTGAATACCGATTGTCGCGCTCGAAGCTTCGGAGCGCCGCCCCGTCTTCAACCTTCACACTGCATTCCGACATCTGCCTCGCAGGCGGCACCACGGTTGCTGCTCCATTCGCCGGGAAGGTGAGTTGGAAGAACCACCATTTCGTTCTGGCAGGCGAGGGCATCAGCCTTCATCTCGACGGAATTGAGCCGTCGCTTGAGGATGAAGCAGAGGTCGAAGCCGGGCAGTCGATCGGGACCGTCTCTGGCGAAGACGGCTCTCTCGGTGGACTGCGCGTGCAGCTCTCCACCCTGCAAGGCGCGGAGCCCCCGCTGTTTTGCGCCCCGCAGGAAGCGGTCGCCTGGTCTGAACTGTGTCCGTCGCCAGCCGGCCTTCTCGGCCCCGATGTGAATGCGCGGAAGCCGGTGTCGGCGGAACTGTTTGCGCTCAGGCAGGCCCATCTCGCAAAGCCGCAGAAGAACTACTACGAGATGCCGCCGCAGATGGAGCGCGGTTGGAAAGAGCATATGTTCGATGTCGAAGGCCGCGCCTATCTCGACATGCTCAACAACGTCACGATCCTCGGCCATGGCCACCCGCGCCTGGCCGAAGCGATCAGCGAACAGTTGCTGCGGCTGAACACCAATTCGCGATTCCACTATGCCGCCATTGCCGAATTTTCGGAGCGCCTTGCGTCACTTGCCCCGGAGGGGCTGGACACGGTGTTCCTCGTCAACAGCGGATCGGAGGCAAACGACCTCGCGCTACGGCTTGCTTGGGCTCACACCGGCGCCAAACACATGCTCAGCCTTCTCGAGGCCTATCACGGCTGGTCGGTTGCCAGTGACGCAGTCTCCACGTCAATCGCCGACAACCCACAGGCTATGACGACGCGGCCCGACTGGGTGCATGCCGTTCCCTCGCCAAATACATATCGGGGTGCCTTCCGTGGGTCGGAATCAACGATCCACTACCTGGAAGCGGTCGTTGAGGTCCTTGAGGCCATCGACGCAAAAGGCGAGGGGCTGGCCGGCTTCATCGCCGAGCCGGTCTTTGGAAATGCCGGCGGAATTTCGCTTCCGGACGGTTACCTTGCGGCGGTTTATGGGCAGGTCCGGGCTCGTGGCGGCGTCTGCATCGCCGACGAAGTGCAGGTGGGTTACGGACGGCTTGGGCGCCATTTCTGGGGTTTCGAGCAGCAGGGCGTCGTCCCCGACATCATCACTGTCGCGAAGGGTATGGGAGACGGGCATCCACTCGGCGCTGTGATCACGACTAGGGCCATCGCCGGTTCACTGGAGAAGGAAGGCTATTTCTTTTCGTCCACGGGCGGCAGCCCGGTCAGTTGTGTGGCCGGTATGACGGTGCTCGATATCATGGGCGATGAAGGTCTGCAGGAGAACGCGCGCGATGTCGGCGATCACCTCAAGGGTCGTCTTGTGGCGTTGATCGAACGCTATCCGCTCGTCGGTGCCGTGCATGGCATGGGACTTTATCTTGGCCTCGAACTGGTCCGCGACAGAACGACGCTGGAGCCGGCGACCGAAGAGACCGCGGCAATCTGCACCCGACTCCTCGATCTTGGCGTCTTGATGCAGCCGACTGGCGATCACCTGAATGTGTTGAAGATTAAGCCGCCGCTCTGCCTGACAGTCGAGAGTGCCGATTTCTTCGTCGACATGCTGGAAAAGGTGCTCTCGCAAGGGTGGTAGGCCGATTTGTGGCAGCGTTAACCATTTCGGTCATTTCGAGGTTTTCCGTCTTTTAATCAAATGCCCCATTGCCGGAATCAGCAGCACTTCCTATGTCTGCTCCATGATCGAAAGAGAGCTTCGGACCGTCACGCGAATTGCACAAAGACTTGATAGGGTTCTTGCAGTCAATTCGAGCATGATGGAATGAAATTTTCCGAATGGTCGATTTTTTGACATGTTTCGGAATATGTTTCTGACAGACTGCGATGTATAGTCTACCAATAAAGTAGATTAATAGCGCAGTCGTCGCCGGCCCTGGAACACCAGGGCCTCAAGCAAGCGCAACGCCAGAGAAAGGAACGAGACATGACCGACATCGATACTCTCGCCAATTTCCTTGGGCGATCCGTGCTTGGCAATGACCGTCCGGGCGCCCTCTCCCGCCCGAACTGTCGAATGTGACCTTCGTCCACCTTTACGGAATCAGACAAGTCAATTCGCCATCGCCAGCGCATACCGCGCGGCAGGAGTTCTACGCATGAAAAAAGAAGTAATCGAGTACGCAGGTGTTCCCGTCGGGATCGTCATCCCGGATGAGAACCGGTTGAAGTTCATCGCAGTGAAGTTTCACGTTCACGATCTGGACGAGCAGCATTTCAGCTCGCCGGCGGAAGTGAAGCTCGCTATCCATGATCTGATGACCCGCCGTCACCCGAAGCCCATCCATGCCTGAGAGCATGAAGCACGGCCTAACCAGCCTTGACGGATTTCAGACCGGTCTTGCCAAAGGTGAGGCCGGTCTTGTCTTTTGATCGCCGTTGCGGTCCTATCGCGCGCTCTTGCTTAAACAAGGATGACGCGCGTGCTCAATCTGATCACCGACATTGAAGGGGTCTCCGTCGGGAACGCGACGGATCTGAAGCTCGGCTCAGGTGTAACCGCAATCGTCTTCGACGAACCTGCGACGGCCTCCGGCGTGGTACTAGGTGGTGCTCCCGGCGGCCGCGACACAGCTCTTCTCGATCCGTCGATGACGGTCGGCGCAGTCGACGCCTTCGTGCTTTCCGGTGGCTCCGCATTCGGCCTTGACGCAGCAGGCGGCGTTCAGGCGGGTTTGCGGGAAGTCGGCCGAGGCTTTCCGGTCGGCGATGTGAAGGTGCCGATCGTTCCCCAGGCGATCCTGATGGACCTGCTGAACGGCGGTGACAAGAACTGGGGTCTGCAGTCGCCCTATCGCGACATGGGCTATGAGGCTTTCAAGACGGCGGCGAAAGGGCCGTTCGCTCTCGGTACCGTCGGCGCTGGCGCGGGTGCAACGACCGCGACTTTCAAAGGGGGGCTCGGTTCGGCAAGTGCCGAAACCGGCGCCGGCCTGAAGATCGCGGCGATCGTTGCCGTCAACGCGCTTGGCTCGGCGACGGTGGGGGAGGGACCGCATTTCTGGTCGGCGCCCTTCGAGCAGAACGGAGAATTTGGCGGCCTTGGCTTGCCCTCGCCGATCTCTGAAGCTGACACCCGCATGCGGCTGAAGGGCATGAGTACCACGGCGACAACAATCGGCGCCATTGTCACCGATGCCGAATTGACCAAGCAGGAGGCCCATCGCCTGGCGATCATGGCTCACAATGGTTTCGCGCGCGCCATGCTGCCGGCTCATCTGCCGCTTGATGGCGATACCGTCTTTGCGGCCTCGACGGGCAGGAAGCCGCGGCTGGATCTTTCCGCTTTTCTGGAGCTCTGCCACTTTGCTGCAACGGTCATGGCGCGCGCCATCGCGCGTGGCGTCTACGAGGCCACCGTTCTTCCGGTGGCCGGCGCGCAAGAGGCTTGGCGAGACCGCTACCCGGATCGCGCAAGATCGCCTAAACAGGGCGACATTGCCTGAAGCGGCGGAGACCACGACATGCAGATCCGTGCCCTGATGTATTTCGACGAGCTGGTGCGCACGAACTCCATGCGCCAGGCCGCGGAGAATCTGAACGTCGCGCCGACGGCGATCAGCCGGCAGATCGAGAACCTGGAGTATCACTTTGGCGCGCCGCTTGTGGAGCGCAGCGCCCGCGGCGTCAAACTGACCGCTGCCGGCGAGTTGCTTGCGGCGCGCGCAGGGCGGACGCTGCGCGAACTCGATCACGTCGGCGAGCTTATCGAAGACCTGAAGGGGTTGCAGCGCGGCAAGGTCAGCATTTATGCCAACGGCGCCACCGTCGCCAATCTGCTCGCTCCGGCGCTGGCGGAATTCAGCCTGAAATATCCAAAGCTGCGCTTCGAGGTCGCGATCACCAGCGCGCGGCAGGCGATCGAAGCGGTCAACGGCGCGGAAGCCGATATTGCCGTGACGTTGTTCGCGCCTCCGTTGTCGGGCACGAAAGTACGACTGCGCTCGGAAATCGCCTATGATCTGATCGTTGCTCCAACACATGCCGTCGCGGAACGGCCCGAGATCCAGCTGAAGGATATCGCCGAGTACTCCTTGGCGCTTCCCGACCAGTCTTTCGGTTTCCGCCAGGCTTTCGATGCGCGCATCGAGAAGGATGGCCTTGATGTTGAGCCCGTCTTCGTCACCAGTTCGCTCGAAATGCTCAAGGAGCTGGTTTTGAGCGGCGCAGCCGTAACTCTGTTGCCGGCGTTGACTGTCCGTCGCGAGATCGAGGCAGGCCAGCTTCGCGCCATTCCCTTGGCCGGCAAGAATGCGATACGCACTTATGTCGATCTCTGCGTCGCTCCTGACCGCCAGCTTTCCTTTGCGGCAACAAAGTTGGTGGATTTTATTGAACGGTTCATGCGTGAGCGCGCGGAAACAAGTTTGCAGCCAAAGGATTAGCCTCATGGACTTGCTCGGAACACATCTTCGAGTGTAGCACTTTCGGCTACAGTGAGCACACATAATCGCCATTGTGTGTGCACTCCGAGAATGACACCTTAGCGCGCGTAAAGGTCATCGCCACGGCGGCGGCCAGACAGGGGAATATAATGATGAAGGTTTCGCTTGCGCCGTCGGCGCGGCTGGCTCGGCGGCTCTATCTCGGCGTGGCCGCTTCGGTCGGCGTCGCTCTGCTGGGGCTTACCCCGGCGGAAGCCGCCAAGACCACGCTGACCCTCGGTATGACAGTAGAGCCGACTGGCCTGGATCCAACGATTGCGGCCCCTGTCGCAATTGGCCAAGTGACATGGCAGAACATCTTCGAAGGCCTTGTCGCAATTGATGAGGACGGCAAGGTGCAACCGCAACTCGCCAAGAGCTGGGAAGTCTCCCCGGACGGCCTCGTCTATACCTTCAAGCTACAAACCGGCGTCAAATTTCACGATGGCGAGGCTTTCGATTCTGCCGCGGCGAGGTTCGCGCTTGATCGTGCTCGCGGTGCCGATTCGGTAAATCCGCAGAAGCGCTTCTTCGCTTCGATTGCTTCCATCGAGACGCCCGACCCGGAAACGCTCGTCCTGCATCTCTCGGCTCCAACGGGCAGCGTCCTCTATTGGCTCGGTTGGCCAGCCTCCGTCATGGTGGGGCCGAAGTCTGCCGCCGCAGACAAAACGACGCCTGTCGGCACCGGCCCGTTCAAGTTCATGAACTGGGCAAAGGGCGACAAGGTCGAGCTCGAAAGGAACGCCGACTATTGGAACAAAGATGATGCGGCAAAGCTCGACAAAGTGACCTTCCGCTTCATCGCCGATCCGCAGGCCCAGGCCGCGGCGTTGAAGTCGGGCGATGTCGACGCCATTCCGGAATTCGCGGCGCCCGAGCTGATGAGTTCGTTCGACGGCGATGCCAAGCTGGTGACTAAGATCGGCAATACCGAGCTCAAGGTCGTGGCCGGCATGAACAACGCCAAAAAGCCATTCGACGACAAGCGCGTGCGTCAGGCCCTGATGATGGCGATTGACCGCAAGACGGTTGTCGACGGTGCTTGGTCCGGCCTCGGCACGCCGATCGGCAGCCACTACACACCGAATGATCCGGGTTATATCGATCTCACCGGCGTTCTGCCCTACGATCCCGTAAAGGCCAAGGCACTGCTTGCCGAAGCCGGCTATCCCAATGGTTTCACCTTCACGATCAAATCGCCGCAAATGGCCTATGCGCCACGAAGCGCACAGGTCATGCAGGCAATGCTGGCTGAAATCGGCGTGACGGTGACCATCGAGCCGACCGAGTTTCCGGCCAAGTGGGTGCAGGATGTCATGAAGGACCGCGCCTACGAGATGACGATCGTCGCCCACGCAGAACCGCTCGACATCGACATCTACGCTCGTGATCCATACTACTTCAACTACAAGAATCCGGCTTTCAACGACCTGATGAAGGAGGTGCAGGAAACCTCGGATCCTGCAGCGCAAGCGAAGATCTACGGAGAGGCTCAGAAGATTCTGGCCGAGGATGTGCCGGCGCTCTATCTCTTCGTCATGCCCAAGCTCGGCGTCTGGGACAAGAAGCTGAAAGGTCTCTGGGAAAATGAGCCCATTCCCTCGAACGTCCTCACGAAGGTCTCCTGGGAAGACTGATTGCGGATGGGTGGTATGGCGGGGCGGCAAACAGTACCGGACGTGAAATGATAGCCCTTCTGTCCCGTCGTCTTGTTGGTCTGATCGCAACGCTCGCCGTCGTTTCCCTGTTGGTCTTTGCTGTGATGGATCTTCTGCCGGGCGATCCGGCCTCCATCATGCTCGGTACGTCGGCTTCGCCGGAAACGCTGGCAACTCTCCGTCATGAACTTGGTCTCGATCAACCGCTCTTGTGGCGCTATGGTGAATGGCTCGCCGGCGTATTCCGCGGCAATCTCGGCCAATCCTATACCTACGGCGTGCCGGTGGCCGGGCTGATCCTTGAGAGATTGGCGGTGACGCTCCCTTTGGCGCTGATGGCAATTGCGCTCTCCGTCGCCATCGCCATTCCTCTGGGTGTCCTGGCGGCCGCGCATCGCGGTGGGCTGCCGGATGCCGTGGCTTCGGTATTTTCGCAGATCGGCATCGCCGTTCCCGGTTTCTGGGTGGCCCTGTTGCTGATCATGCTCTTCTCGACTGCGCTCGGCTGGATGCCGGCTGGAGGTTTCCCGGGGTGGGGTGTCGGCATCTTGCCCGCTTTCAAGGCACTTGTTATGCCCGCAATAGCGCTCGCCTTGCCGCAGGCAGCCGTCCTGACGCGCGTCACGCGTTCCGCCGTTCTGGAGACCATGCATGAGGATTTCACGCGAACAGCGCTTGCCAAGGGACTGTCGAAGCGCCGGGTCCTGTGGCGCCATTCGGTGCCGAATGCCCTCGTTCCCGTTTTGACGATCCTGGGCTTACAGTTCACTTTCCTGGTCGCGGGCGCGGTTCTTGTCGAAAACGTTTTCAACCTCCCAGGCCTCGGTCGGCTTGCCTATCAGGCGTTGTCGCAACGCGATATCATCGTCATGCAGGATGTCGTGCTGTTCTTTGCCGCGCTCGTTGTTGTCATGAACTTCATCGTCGATCTCTCCTATTTGGCGATCGACCCGCGCTTGCGGAAAGGCGTCTGATATGGCGCCTATCGTATCCAATCAAATGAACGCTCGGCGCCGGCGATTTGAAATTAGCCGGAGAACGGGTCTGGTGGTGGGCGGCGGGATCATTGCTGTTCTTGTTGTCGTCGCGTTGCTGTCGCTTGTCTGGACACCGCTGCCGCCGGCAAAGATGCAGATCGTTCACAAGCTGCAGCCGCCCTTGGCGTTCGGCGTTCTCGGCACCGACCAGTTTGGCCGGGACGTCCTTTCGATGATGATGGTCGGCTGCTGGAATTCTCTTTCGATCGCCATCGCCGCCGTGTTGATCGGCGGGACGCTCGGATCAATCGCCGGTATCGCGGCCGCCGCCGTGCGGGGCACATTCGAAACATTGCTGATGCGCGCCTGCGATGTCGTCTTCGCATTGCCGCCGATCCTCTCGGCAATGATGCTGGGAGCCTTTCTCGGTCCGGGTCGACTGACGGCGATCACTGCAATCGCGACATTTATGATTCCCGTGTTTGCGCGGGTCACGCTTGCCACAGCCCTGCAGGCGTGGAGCCGCGACTATGTGCTCGCCGCTCGCGCAATCGGGAACAGCCGCTTCACGATCTCCGTCCGACACGTGCTGCCCAATATCATCAGCCAGATCATCGTCCAGGCGACGATCCAATTGGGGCTGGCAGTGCTGACGGAAGCGGGCCTCAGCTTCCTTGGCCTCGGTATCGCGCCACCGGCTCCTACCTGGGGCCGTATGCTTGCTGACGCACAAACTTACCTTGCGCTCGCGCCGTGGCTGGCAATCCTGCCTGGGCTTGCCATCGCGCTCTGCGTCTTCGGCTTCAACATGCTTGGCGATGGGCTGCGCGACATGCTCGACCCTCGCGAGGCGAATCGCCGTTAGTTTTCGAAACCACAGCCCCGGATGACCATGCCATGTCCGAAACCGACTTAACGATCCGTGACTTGAGGCAGCGTTTTGCCGATCGCAGCCTGTCGCCGCTCGAATATTGGTTGGCGTTGGAGCGACACATCGAAGCGTGGGAGCCCGCCATCTGCGCCCTTTACGCCTACGATCCAGAGGCGGCGCGCAAGCAGGCGCAGGCTTCGACCGACCGATGGATGAAAGGCGGGACACTCGGCCCGCTCGACGGCATCCCGGCGACGCTGAAGGAGTTAATCGCCACCAAGGGGCAACCGGTGCCGCTCGGGACCAGAGCCGTCGACTTGGTGCCTGCGACCGAGGATGCCCCCGCCGCCGCGAGGCTGCGCGAGGACGGCGCCGTGATCTTTGCGAAGACAACCTGCCCGGACTATGGGATGCTCTCCTCAGGCCTCTCGAGCTTCCATCCTCTGAGCCGAAATCCCTGGGATACGACGCGCAATCCTGGAGGATCGAGCGCCGGGGCCTCTGCCGCGGCCGCCGCGGGTTACGGACCTCTGCACGTCGGTACCGATATCGGTGGCTCGGTGCGCTTGCCGGCTGGCTGGACAGGCATCTTCGGCTTCAAGCCGAGCCACGGCCGCATACCTGTCGATCCGTTCTATGTCGGCCGCTGCGCCGGGCCAATGACACGCACCGTCGAGGATGCCGCCTACGCAATGGCCACGCTCTCGCGCCCTGACTGGCGTGATGGCACCAGCCTGCCCCCGAACGATATCGACTGGATGGACCTCAACACGGATCTCCGCGGCCTAAGGATCGGGTTGATGCTCGATGCGGGATGTGGCCTTGCGGTCGACGACGAGGTACGTGCGGCGGTCGAGGTGGCCGGTCAGCGGTTTGAAGATGCGGGCGCAATTGTCACTCCGGTTCAGCCTGTTCTGACGCGGGTGATGCTCGACGGACTGGACACATTCTGGCGTTCCCGCTTCTGGGGCGATATCGAGAATCTGAGCCCGGAGCGTCGAACCAGAATTCTGCCTTACATCTACACTTGGGCCGAAGGCGGCGCCTCCATCAGCGGTGCCGAGGCCGTCAGGGGCTTCAATCAGACGATCGAGATGCGCAAAAGCTGCGGCCTGCTGTTCACGAAGGTCGACGCCGTGATTTCGCCAACCAACCCCATTGTCTCCTATCCGGCAGACTGGGCTTCGCCGACGAACGATCCGACGCGTCCCTTCGAGCACATCTGCTTCACCGTGCCGTGGAACATGTCCGAGCAGCCCGCCGCGTCGATCAACTGCGGTTTCTCGCGATCCGGAATGCCGATCGGCCTGCAGATCGTCGGTCCGCGCTTCGACGATATACTGGTGCTGAGGCTGTCGAAGGCTTTCGAGAGCTGGACAGGCGGTGTTAGGTCATGGCCGAAGCCGCCGGTCAGGTGACCGGGCGGCGATAGCCCGTCGGCTGCTGGTAAAGCCAGCCGATGCGCTTGATCGCCTCCTCGAGGTTTTCGCGAGCAACCGTCATCGTATGTCCGTTGGCATGAATAATCGTTTCCGAATCTTCCATAACGGCAACATGACCCTTCCAGAAAACCAGGTCGCCTCGGCGCAGTTCCGACCGACCGATCGGCTCCCCAAGGTTTGCCGACTGCATGTCGGTGTCGCGCGGCGCGCTTCGTCCGGTCATCAGCATCGAAAGCTGGACGAGGCCTGAGCAGTCGATGCCAAGCCCGGAGCGACCGCCCCACAGGTAAGGCGTCTCGATGAATCGGCTTGCCACGTCGACATAGTCGCCCCCTTCGCCTGCGCCGATCGGCTGCAGATGCTTGGCAAAGATCGCCGTGCCGTCTTCCAGCATCGCATAGCGGTTGCCGCGCGTTTCGGCCTCGCCGACAATCCGAACCCGGCTGCCCATGGACAAGATGCTCTTGTGGGGCTTGCGCAGCTCGGCTTCCAGATAGAGAAACGTCCGCTGAACCGTGACGATATGCGTGGGCTCGACCAGCGCATCCGAAAGGGCGGCTTCCGGCAGATAACCGACATAGCCATCGGAGGCGGCCTTGACCCAGCACCAGCCCTCTGCACGGTCGAACACGGTGACGTCCTCGCCGAGGAGCAGTTCGGTATCGATTCCCTTGGCGAGATCCGGCGCGGGTCTGAGCCCAACGACCGGCACGCCTACACGGGCCCGTGTGCCAGGAACGAAGCGCAGGGCTTCCACACGTCCTTCCAGTCCAGCCTCGGCGAGGTCCGGTCGATAGGCATGAAGGCGGCGATCGAGCATCGTCATCGTATCCCTTTCACGGCGTCAGGCGGCGACCCTTGTCGCGCACGAGATCACCAAGCTTTTCCAGATAAAGCGCCCCGCCGACGGTGCGCTTTATCACGACGTTTCGCCGGTCGCGTTCGTCGCGCACACGGTCGACCAGACCCATATCTCCCATCGTATCCAGTGCCCGTGTAATGACAGGCTTGGTCACGTTGAGCGTCGACGCCAGGCCGCGCACGGTATGCGGCGGCGGCACGAGATAGATATGCAGCAGGATCGCCATCTGGCGCAACGTCAAATCGCGATCGTCGAGCCTCACTTGATCGAGCGTCACACCATGCCACAGGCCTAACGCCTGCGAAGCCGTCAGTTCGATCGGCATGGGTCCTCCGGAAACTCGTTACGCTCGCGTTCCATTTTCCGGCAGTGCACCGTGCGAAGCAATGGGGCGGCAAACGTTGCCGCCCGTCACGGTAAATAAAATTTTAACGATCGTCGCCTAGCGCACGCTCTGCCGGATGTGATGGTAGAGCGCGCGAATTGCCTGCGCCTCGCCGCCGCCAGGAGAGTGCGGTCGTTCGGACGGCGCCCAGCCGTAGATATCGAAATGCGCCCAGCGCGTAGTGTTGGAGACGAAGCGCTTGAGGAACAGGGCGGCAGTGATCGCACCCGCCATGCCGCCCGCCGGCGCATTGGTGATGTCGGCAAACTTGGCGCGAATGTCCTTTTCATAGCCGGCGTAGAGCGGCAGCCGCCAAAGGGGATCGTCCGTCTCGAGGCTTGCTTCAGTCAGGTCCTGAGCGAGCTCGGCATCATCGGTAAAGAAGGGTGGCAGGTCGGGACCGAGCGCCACGCGGGCAGCACCCGTCAGCGTCGCCATGTCGATCAAGAGGTCCGGCGCGTCCTCATCTGCATAGGCAAGCGCATCTGCGAGGATTAAACGGCCTTCGGCGTCCGTATTGTCGATCTGCACCGTCAGCCCCTTGCGGCTCCGGTAGATGTCACCCGGGCGAAAGGCATTGGACGAGATCGAGTTTTCGACGACAGGAATGATCACCCTGAGATCGACCTTGAGCTTGGCGTCCATGATCATCAAGGCGAGGCCCATAACGTTTGCCGCGCCACCCATGTCCTTCTTCATCAGCAGCATCGAAGACGCCGGCTTGATGTCGAGACCGCCGGTATCGAAGCAGACGCCCTTGCCGACGAGCGTGATCTTGCGGTGCCCCTTCTTGCCCCAACGCAATTCGAGCAGGCGCGGCGCATCGGCGCTGGCGCGGCCGACGGTATGGACGAGCGGAAAGTTCTGTCGGAGGTCGTCGCCGCTGACGACATTGATCTCGGCCTTGTAGTGGGCCGCCAGGCCGCGGAAGGCTGCTTCCAATTCGTTCGGCCCCATGTCGTTGGTCGGCGTATTGATTAGGTCGCGTGCCAGGAAGACGCCGGCCAGCTGCCGCTTGATGTCAGCTCCATCGGCATCGCGCGGGATCATTAGCGTGGGCGCCGAGGTCTTGTCCGATTTGTACCGGTCATAGCGATAGCTGCCGAGGCCGAAGCCAAGCGAAAGGCGGTTTGCCGTGAGCGGCGCCGTTTCGATGTGCCAGTCGCCGGCCGGCAGCGCGCGCGCAAGCTTGCCGGTGATGTAGGGTTGTTCGGACGGATTGGTGCCGAGCCCGAACAGCGCGCCACCGAGATGACCTTCGTCCGTCGGAATGAGCAGCAGCGAGCCGCTCTCGGCCTTGTAGCCCGCCTTCTTGGCCCAATCGAGTGCGATCGGGTCGATCGTGCCCGTTTCGATATGCGCCGGGGTGACGGCAAAGATCGGCAGCGTCGAGCCGCCCTTGCTGTTGAACGGTGTCGGTCTCTCGATGAACTGATAGGGTGCCATGAGTATCCTTTGGGGCGTCCGGGAATCGCGTCTTAACGGTCTGTTAGGGTTAACAGATTATTGCTGGAGTGAAGATTGCGTCAAAACCTTTCCCTGTTCCGTTTTGAGGTCAGACGCCGATTCGGATCTCAGGGACGCACGATGCCTGCTTCGGCCAATACTCTGCTTGAAACCCGTGTTTTTCAGGGCGTCGCGACTGCGCTCGTCGTACTGGCGCTTGCCGGTTGCACGACGACGAAGGACCGCATGACGACCGGATCCGTGCCGACGCTCACCAAGCCGGTCGAAACGATGAATGAAGTCGAGCTGCGCAGCTCGACCGAGCGCGTCGGACAAGCATACGAGAAGAATCCTCGTGATGCCGCCAATGGCGTGAACTACGCCAACCTGCTGCGCATGCAGGGCCGCGATGCCCAGGCACTGGCCGTCATGCAACAGGTTGCGATCGCCAACCCGAACGACCGAAACGTTCTGGCCGCCTACGGAAAAGCTCAGGCCGCAGCCGGTCAACTGCAGCAGGCGCTCGATACGATCGGTCGCGCCCAAACGCCCGACCGTCCCGATTGGAAATTGACATCGGCCGAAGGTGCCATCCTCGATCAGCTCGGCCGCTCCGCCGAAGCCCGCCAGCGCTACCGTGAAGCGCTCGACATCCAACCAGGCGAGGCATCGATCCTGTCCAATCTCGGCATGTCCTATGTGCTGACCGGCGACCTGCGGACAGCCGAGACCTATTTGCGCCAGGCGGCAGAGCAGCCCACGGCCGACAGCCGGGTCCGCCAGAATCTCGCACTGGTCATTGGTCTTCAGGGCCGGTTCCCTGAGGCAGAGAAGATTGCGCGCGGAGAGCTTTCGCAGCAGCAGGCCGATGCCAACGTCGCCTATCTGCGCTCGATGCTGTCGCAGCAGAATTCCTGGCAGAAGCTTGCGGCCAAGGATAGCGGCAGTAGCGCTCCCACCAGCACCAACTGACCTCAGCGGCCGGCCAGCCCCGAGGTGACGAGCTGTACGCCGAGGCCGGCCATGACCGTCCCGGCCAGGCGATCGATCCACGTCTTTGCAGCCAGATAGAGCCGTCTCGGATGTCTGGCCGAGAATGCGAGCGCCACGACCGTGTACCAGCCGGCTTCAACCGCAAAGACGCCGATCGGCAGCGCCAAGATAAGCCCGAGTGGAACCGTCTTCGGCAGCAAAGCTGCAAAGATGCTTGCGTAGACGACGATCGTCTTGGGGTTGCTAACCTGCGTGAGCAAGGCGGTGGTAAAGCTTCGGGCGAGTGCCCGACGATCGCTTCCCGCATCACCGACATGGATCGGCTCGCGTGCCCCGCGCCAGATTTTGAAGGCCATGTAGACGAGATAGGCTCCGCCAGCCACCTTCAGAACCAGATAGAGCCATTCGAATTGCGAAAGCAGCGCGGTCAGTCCCGCGAGCGCCAAGATGCTGAACGCAACGCCACCAATCCCCATGCCGAGTGCCGCCGCAAGCCCGTCGAGACGTGAACGCGACATTGCAATGCGTGAAACGAGAACAAAACTCGGGCCGGGGCTTATCGCCCCGATGGAGAGAGCAGCGATGATGCTCAGGAAGATGCTTAGGGACGACATCAACGGCTCCTGCCGGCTTACGGAGATGTCGTCCAACCTATGCGCAATGCTTTGAGATGACCAGCCCGGCGGAAATGGCTGGCTAGAAGCGGTCGGCGACCTGGATGCCAGCCGGGCCGAGAATGACGGCGACGAGAACCGGCAGGAAGAACAGGATCATCGGCACCGTGAGCTTCGGCGGCAGGGCGGCAGCCTTTTTCTCAGCCTCGTTCATGCGTTCGTCGCGACCTTCCTGCGCCAGAACGCGCAGTGCCTGCGAAACCGGTGTGCCGTAGCGATCCGCCTGGATCAGCGCCTGGGTGACGGACTGCACCAATGGGATCTGCGTCCGCAGGCCGAGGTTTTCCAGCGCAACGCGTCGGTCGGGAAGGAAGGAGAGCTCGGCCGTCGTCAGGATCATTTCTTCCGCCAGCGGCGGGGAGGCCTCGCCCAGCTCTTCCGAGACACGGCGCATGGCTGCCTCGATCGAAATACCCGACTCGACGCAGATCAGCATCAGGTCGAGCGCGTCGGGCCAGGCACGCTTGATGGAGTGCTGGCGCTTCGACATCCGATTGGAGATGAAGATATTCGGCGCATAGAAGCCGACATAGGCTACGCCAAGTGTCACGAGAAAGCGCATCGGCGTCGGCTTGTCGGCCAGATGATCGAGACCGAAGACCCAGAAGACTGCAAGGCCGAAGAACAGGAATGGCAGCAGGAAACGCGCGACAAGGAACATATTCAGCGCATTTTCCGAGCGGAACCCGGCGGCGCGGAGTTTGTTCATGGTGTTTTCGTCGACCAGCGCCTCGCGGAGGTTGAACTTCTCTACGATCTGCCGAACCGAACGGTTGTTCTGGGTACGAAGCGAGGTCTTTCCGCTCGTATCGGCGTTCATGCGCGCGCGTTCCCGGGCGCGGATCTGTTCGCGTTCTGTGGAAACAGCCTTCATGCGCTTGTTGAGGTCACCACGTTCGAAGAACGGAATGGCGACGGTGTAGAGGCTGGCGAAAACCGCGATCGCGACCAGCACCGCGATCAGCATGGCGGGGTCTGTCAGTTTACTAGCGAGATCAGATGACACGGCCCGTCCTCCATCAGATGTCGAAATTGACCATGTTGCGCATGACGAAAATGCCGATCGACATCCAGACCGCCGAAACGCCCATGATCAGATGGCCGCGAGGGTCAGTGAACAGGATCAGCATGTATTGGGGCGATGTCAGATAGACGAGCGTTGCGACGATGAACGGCAGCGCACCGATGATGACGGCCGAGGCCTTGGCTTCCATCGACAGTGCCTTAACCTTCGCCTTCATTTTCTTTCTGTCGCGCAGCACTTTGGCGAGGTTGCCGATGGCCTCCGAGAGGTTGCCGCCTGCCTGTGACTGGATCGCGATGACGATCGCAAAGAAGCTCACTTCCTGCAGCGGCATGTAGTTACTCATACGCGCGCAGGCATCCGGCACACTGAGACCTACCTGCTGCGATTCCACAACGCGACGAAACTCGCTCTTCACGGGGTCCTTGCCCTCGTTGGCAATGAGCCGGATGGCGTCGTTCAATGGCAAGCCAGACTTGATCGAGCGCACGATGACGTCGAGCGCATTGGGAAACTCCGCGAGGAACTTGTTCTGACGCCGCTTGATCAGAAAGCCAAGCACCCAGCGCGGCAGCCCAAGCCCGGCAATGATGGGCAGGCCGAGCACGACCATAACAGGTGCATCGGCCAGGAACGCGACGAACATCAGGACAAGGCCAAAAATAGCGCTGAACATATAGAAGCGCCCGGGTGTGATCCGGAGACCGGCCTGCGTCAGCCGCGACTTCAACGACAGCTTCTTCTTGGTGTTTTCCTGTTGGCGCTTCTCGAGATCCTTCAAATTGTCCTGCACCGATTTGCGGCGCTTCGACATTTCCTGGACGCGGTCACGAGCCGCCTTGACGCTGGCCTTGTCAGCCTCAGCCGAAACGACACGGTTGACGCGGTTTGCCGACTTCTTCTCGGTCTCGATCCGCGCGAAGAGAAGGCCATAGCAAACGGCACCGGCCGCGACGGCGGCAAGCACGATAATGGCCAACACGACAGGATCGAACCCGAACATCTTACTAATCCTTGGACTTGGCTTCCATTTCGTCGAGGGCGGCGGCAAGGCGCTTTTCTTCGTTGAAGTAGCGTGCGCGGTCCCAGAAATGCGGCTTGCCGATACCGGTCGATTTGTGCCTTCCGATCAGACGGCCGGAGGCGTCTTCGCCTTCAATTTCGTAGCGCATCAAATCCTGGGTGATGATGACGTCGCCTTCCATGCCGATTACTTCGGTGATCTGCGTGATGCGACGCGAGCCATCGCGCAGGCGCGCCGCCTGGACAATGATATCGATCGAGCCGGAGATGATCTCGCGCACCGTTTTCGCCGGCAGTGTGAAACCACCCATTGCGATCATCGACTCGATACGGCTGAGGCATTCGCGCGGCGAGTTTGAGTGGATCGTGCCCATGGAGCCGTCGTGACCGGTATTCATTGCCTGCAGCAGGTCAAAGACCTCAGGTCCGCGCACTTCACCGACGATGATCCGTTCCGGACGCATACGCAGGCAGTTCTTGACGAGATCGCGCATGGTGATCTCACCTTCGCCTTCGATGTTTGGTGGGCGGGTTTCCAGGCGCACCACATGCGGTTGCTGCAGCTGCAGTTCGGCCGTGTCTTCGCAGGTGATGACGCGCTCATCGGCGTCGATGTAGCGCGTGAGGCAGTTGAGCAGCGTCGTTTTGCCCGAGCCGGTACCACCCGAAATGACGATGTTGCAGCGAACGCGGCCGATGATCTGGAGCAGCGTCGCGCCTTCCGGCGTGATGGCGCCGAAGCGAACGAGCTGCTCGAGGTTCAGCTTGTCCTTTTTGAACTTACGGATCGTGAGTGCCGGTCCGTCGATGGCGAGCGGCGGCGCAATGACGTTGACGCGGGAGCCGTCGGGCAGACGGGCGTCGCAGATCGGGCTTGATTCATCGACGCGACGGCCAACCTGGCTAACGATGCGCTGGCAGATCGACAGCAATTGCGAATTGTCGCGGAAGCGGATTTCGGACTCGATCGTCTTGCCGCCGACTTCGATGAAGGTCTGGCCAGCACCGTTGACCATGATGTCGGCGATGTCGTCTCGTGCAAGCAACGGTTCGAGCGGACCATAGCCGAGAACGTCGTTGCAGATGTCCTCGAGCAGTTCTTCCTGCTCGGAGATCGACATCGCGAAGTTCTTGATCGTGATGATGTCGTTGACGATATCGCGGATTTCTTCGCGTGCGCTTTCACCGTCGAGCTTGGCAAGCTGCGAAAGATCGATCGTATCGATCAGCGCGGAGAAGACCTGCGCTTTGGTATCGTAATATTCGTCTGTACGGGTAGGACGCTTTCGCTGCGGCGTCTGCATCGGTGGCGGTGAAACCTGTTGACGCGGAGGCTCGCGCTGCGGTTCGACCAGAACCGCAGGTGCTGATGGGGAGGATTGTTGCGCCGGCGGAGGCGGTGCGAACGCGCCACCCGCCTTGCCAAACCCCTCGTTTCCGCGCTTTCCGAACATGCCTTATTCCAATCCACTCTTGGCGGGCGTCATTTGCGTTTCAGCAGGCCGAGCAAACCGCCCTTCCGTGCCTTTTTGATAGCAATCCGCCCGGTTACGACGTGCGATATCTGCGAGAATGTTTCCGCGGTTGGCGACTTTGCATCCATCTCCGAAATCATCCGGCCGCTGTTGGCCGCGTTACCGAAGAGGTTGGCATCGAAGGGGATGATCGCGATCGGATCGGTTTCCAGTGGCTCGCAGAAGTCGGAGGGGCTGATCTCCGGCCGCTTCGGCATGCCGACCTGATTGAGGATCAGATGCGGCATCTTGTCGTTGGGCCGCATCTTTTTCAACGCGTCCATCATGTTCTTGGCGTTACGCAGGTTGGCGAGATCGGGCGACGCGCAGATGACAACCTCGTCGACGCTAGCCAGCACGGAGCGCGTCCATTCCGACCAGGCGTGAGGCACGTCGAGTACGGTGACAGGCGCGTTGCGCTGAAGGACATCGAGAACAGGCTGGAACGCCTGTCCTTCGAAATCATAGGCGCGGTCGAGAAGCGAGGGGGCAGCGAGCAGCGATAGATGCTCCGAACATTTCGTCAGCAGACGGTCGAGAAATACCTCATCCAGCCGGTCAGGCGCGTAGACGGCCTCGGCAATGCCCTGGGTTGGGTCTTGGTCAAAGTCGATGTTGGCCGTGCCATAGGGCAGATCGAGATCGGCCAGGATCGTTTCGGTCGAAAACAGGTTGGAAATGCCGAAAGCGCAATTGTGGGCGATCGTCGATGAGCCGACACCGCCCTTGGCGCCGATGAAGGCGATGCTGCGGCCAAGCGGCTCGGCATCCGGGTCTACGAAGATCGTCGCCATCGCCGCCATGATGTCGGGCATGGCGACTGGCTGGACCATGTATTCGGAAATGCCGTTGCGCACGAGTTCGCGGTAAAGCGCGATGTCGTTGTAGTAACCGACGATGATGACCTTGGTGGAAGGGTCGCAAACGGCGGCAAGCGGCGCCAGCTCGCTCAGCAGGTTCGCGGCTCCCGCCTTGGTTTCGAGAATGATCAGATTTGGTGTCGGCGCTGTCGCGAACATGTTCGCCGCGGCTGCGATGCCGCCGCTGGTGATCCGCAAGCCGACCTTGGACATGCGCCGATCATGGCTGCAGCGTTCCACAACCCGCTGCAATTCTTCGCTCTCGCAGAAGGCGTGCACCGATATGCGAGGAAGTGGGCGCATGTTCTCGAGTTCGGCCATGCGAATGGCGTCCTCGGCGTTGCGCAGCTCGGTCGTATTCTTGATCTCGTATTCGACGGTACTCATTTTCGGTCCTACCCCGATCAGAAGCTGTTGGCGCTGCCGCTGACTTCCTCGATATTGCTCGTCCGTTCGCGATATTCCTTGATCGCGGCGTTGCGACGGGTCGCATCGATCGGAGTCATGCCGCGAGGCGCGATTAGGTCTTCCGGGTTCGCTATTTGTGCAGCCAGGTTGTTCTGCGTCGCGCAGCCGAAGTTGTAGTAGTTCTGGTTGCTGAAATCGTTGATCATGTCCCTCGGCCATTGACCGCACTGCGAGGTCATCGCTGTCGTCCCCACGAAGGTCAGGCGGATGGGCGCTGCGTCGCCCGCACCGGTGGCGGCATAAGAGCTGTTGACGATCTTGGAGCTCGCGACGCCGCGGGCCGAGAGTTCGGCGCGCACCTGGCCGCGCAGCTGACGGGCGGCTGCCGCATTTGGCGATCCCTCGGGCGTCAGCAGATAGACCGGTCCGGTCGCCCGCGATGTGTAGTTCTGCGCGAAGCCGCGGATCATGTCGCGCTGGGCGATGTTGAGGCGGCGATCGGTTGAAGCGACCGGGATATCGACCGATTGCTCGGCTTCGGCCACCACGATCGGGTGGCGCTGGCGATAGTCGTCGGGGATGCCGCCGGTCGTCAGTTCGTCGTGGGAGGCGCAGCCGGAAAGCAGGGCGGCTGCCACCGCGACCATGGTCAGCAGCGATTTCGAAAGGCGGGATTCATGCGCAGTGTTCTGCTTGCGGGCCATCGGCTGATCTCTGTGTTGTGCCATTGCTGATCCTGCCGCGCTCATTTGTAGATGAACCCGATGGAGCCATGGAATTGAGCGTCGGCGACGGGCGTTTCGCGGCCGCCGTAAACCTTGTTGACGCGATTGAGCAGGAAAGCCGCAGCGTCGTTCTCAGGGCTGAAGTTGTCATCCGGACGGTTGAGCTGATTGCGGGCGACCGGGCGGACGAGATAGGGCGTTGCGATGATAACAAGCTCGGTTTCGTCACGCTCGACCGTGCGTTGCCGGAACAGTGTGCCAAGCAGCGGGATCTTGTTGACGCCGGGCGTACCGTTCGAGGTCTGGGCAACGTCATCGCGGATCAGGCCAGCAAGCGCGATCGAGCCGCCGGAGGGAAGCTCGATGGAAGTCTCGGCAGAGCGGCGTTGATAGGTTGGCGTCGAGCCGGACACCGAAGGTGCAGGCTCCGATACGTTCGTCTTGATCTCCAGGCTGATGCGACCGGAGGAAAGAACCACCGGTTTGAAGGCGAGATTGATGCCGTAGTTGTAGGGGACAATCGTCGTGTTGCCGTCGTTGTCGGTCGTGGAATAGAGTACCTGGCCGCCCGAATTGAACGTCGCGGCCTGCCCGGAAATCGCGGTCAGGGTCGGCTCCGCCAGCGTCTTGACCACCTTGGCCTGCTCAAGCGCGCTCAAGTATGTCGAGATATCGTACTTTCCAATCGAGCTTTTGAAGAGTGCTGCCAGACCGCCGCCAATTGTCGCCGTTGCGCCGTTAACGCTCGGAGAACCCAGTTGCGCGACAGTCAGCCCCCCCGAATTCGAAACCAGATTATCGAAGCCGAGCTGCTTTAACACCTCTCGACGCACCTCGGCGATGGTGACCTTCAGCGTCACTTGATCTTCGCCCTGGATCTGCAGGAGATTGACCACCTGCGAGACTTGGCGACCTTCAGCAAACAGTGCCACTGACCCTTCTCCGCCCGAGCCACTGGCTGTTTCCGTACGGGTTGTCGCTTCGCCACCTTTCAGGAAGACCTGTGCAAGGTCGGCCGCCTGGGCAGCGTCCTGTGGCGTGCGTACCGTACCGGTCAGCACGATGTTGTCTGACACGATCTCGACTTTGATGCAGGAGTCCGGGATGAAGCGCCGGAGATTGGCTTCGAGGCCCGCGACATCGCGCTCGATCGCGATATCGAGGCTGACGATCTGCTGGCCGTCAGCGCCGAAAATGAAGATGTTCGTCTGCCCGACCGTCTTGCCGAAAAGATAGATGCGACGCGAGCTGCGGGTGACTGCGTCGGCCATGGAAGGGTCCGAGACGAGGATATCGTGGGCATCGGCGGGCAGATCGACGACGATCGCCTTCTTCAGACCGAGTTTCAGGCTGCGATGAGCACCGGGACCCGTCTGGGTTATCGTGACCATCCCGTCGGAATTGGCCCAGGCGGCCCTTGCGCCGAGGACGGGAGCAAGAAAGCCCGACGCCATGCCGGAGAACCCGATCGCAAAGGACAAGCACCCCGCCATCAAGGGCTTCATATGGCGCTTCAAATTGCCCATTCCCATTTCCTTTACTCGGCCTTCGGCGCGCTGCTGCTGTCTGTAACGATTGAGCCTGATTTGATGACTTGGACCATGGCGCTGCCGTTGTCGCCGCTGAGGAGGTAGTCCGCAGCGCTGGTATCCTGCTCCTGGGCGTCGGCGACGGAGCGCAATGCCAGCGACAGCCGGTTGGCCATCTGCTGGGCAACGGCCAGCACTTTGGTTTGGTCAGGAGTAAGCTCCAGGGTTGCGGTCGTTCCGACGACCGCTTTGGAGCCGTCCTCTTTTTCCTGGATCTGCTGGTCGATCGCGAGCACGCGCACATTGCTGAGCACCGTCTCGGTCAGATACTTGTCGGCTTCCTTGGACTTGCGGACCATGATGACGTCGACGCGGTCGTTCGGCAGGATGAAGCCGCCGGCACCCGTGGAAACCGAAATTTCGGTGGCGACGGCACGTTTCCCGGAGGGCAGGAGCGAGGACATGATGCGGCTGTTCGAATCGGCGATCTTTTCCGCGCGGATCGGCTCGCCCTCGAAGATAGGAAGGCGAACGACGGCGCCCTGCATGTCTTTCAGCGCGTCGGGCTTGTCGGCTTCGGTGATAAAGCCCTGGACGACGCCACTCTGCGGCCACCCCATCCAGTGAACCGCCTTGTCATCCAATCGTGCGCCGACCGGCAGATTGGCGCTGGAGACGAGCACGTTGACAGTCGGCTCCTTCTCGACGACCGACTGAACCTGGGTGACGACGGAACCGCGGCCCGCGAGGCTCATCGCCAGCACGCCGGCAAGGCCGGCCGCAACGACAGCCACTCCAAGTATCATAAGGCGGGCGGGTTTCATCGATCATTCCTCGGGGATTCGCGATATTCGCCCCGAAGAATGGCCTGCAATTGGTGTAATTATAGTTAATGAAAGGCTTCGATTTTAAGTTAACAGAAGCTTAAGCGCTTCTACTTCAAGTTTTGCAACGCTGCAATGAAAAGCGGTGAGGACGGGAAAGCAATAAAACCGCCCGCAGCGATAGCAATGCCATAGGGGATCTTCTTGGCGACGAGAAGCGAATCCGGTACTCGCAACCCGATTGTCGTGATCACGTCGCTCTGCATTCGTACCATGAGGATGGCTGCGGTCAGGAGGCCACCCATGATGCCGACATAGCCAATGAATTCTACCAGCGGTTCTCCGAAACCGAACCAGACGGCTGCGGCAGTCAGCAGTTTCGCATCCCCCCCGCCCATAACGTTGAGGGCGAAGAAGAAAAAGCAGGAAGCAAACACGACGGCGCCACCGAGTAAATGGTAGCCGAACGTCTGCCAATCCATCCCAATGAAGGGGGCCAGCGCAAGGAAAGACAGCAAAAGAATTGCTGAGATGCGGTTCGGGATGGTCATCGTCAATGTGTCCATCACCGCCGCGAATGCCAGGCACATCGGAAAGATGGTAATGATGACGCTTGAAGTCATGACCTGATTTACCTCGAAAGCCGGACAAAATGCAAAGCCGTCCTGAGGGTCAGGACGGCCTCTTTCCTCAACGGCGGCTTGGCATCAGCAACCGGTAATGCTGCCGGTCTTGCAGGCGTCATTCATCTTGACGGACAGGCCATTGAAGATGTTATTCAGTTTGCCGCCCAGTGCGGTTGCGCCGGTGATGAGCGCGACAGAGATAAGCGCTGCGATCAGGCCGTATTCAATTGCGGTCGCGCCGGATTCGTCCTTCAGAAAACGGCTAACAAGCTTGGTCATGGTAACTCCTAACTCCAGTTGATGTTCAGCACGTCCGCCAACTGTTGCCGTTGATCGGATTGCCACAATCTAGCGAGCCGCTGTTTCTATCAACTTAAAGAGTTAGGTTACCACTTCGTAAACGCCAACCAACACTTGAGAACGGTAAGTATCGGCTTGCGTCATTGTTTAGAATTTTAGGGAAAGGTCTGCGTGCCCTTTAGTAGTTGAGCCTCCGAAGACCTGGGGATGTTCCGCCGATATTCAAAATGGCGCTCAAATAGGCTTCCATCCACGTAAGGTGTCTCCAAATGGCGCGTCAAGTCGGGATTGCGGACAGATCAAAAATGGAATTAAAGCTTCGTTCACCAATTTTTCTCATGCTGTTTCGTAAAATCGCCGTAACTCTTGAGAGAGAATCAAAATGTCGCCGAGTGGCAAGAGGATCATCCTAGCCAGCTTTCTTGCCGTCGCCGGCTTTAGCGAGCCCGTGTTTGCGCAGCAGGATGTTCTGCGGGTCTATATGGACCAGGCGCGCGTTTTGAAGCTTGATCGCCCGGTGAGCAAGGTCATCGTCGGCAATGCCAAGGTTGCGGATGCTACAGTCGCCGATGCGAAAACGATCGTGCTGACCGGACGCAGTTTTGGAACCACCAACCTTGTGCTGCTCGACGCGGATGGCAATGCGATCTTGGACGAAAGCATCCTAGTCTCTATCGACGAGGCAAACACCGTCCGTGTCTTTCGTCAGACGGAGCGCTCGGTCCTTTCCTGTACCCCCAATTGCGAACAGCATAGCCAGCAAGGAACCGAGGCTGCAGCGGCGGCCCAATAGTTAGACGCCAGATCTCGTTGGTGAACCTCCGTTAAACTTCTGATCCGGCTTGAAACGGAAAATCAACGATCACCCTTTAAAACCGTGTGGTCGAAGCTGTCCCGGATGCATGCCATGAAGGAAACGGATCAAGCGGCGGACGCGGCCTCCCGCCCCCATCGGCGGACGCGGTCGCGGTTAGCCGCATTTGCGCACTCTCGCGACGGGTCGGCCGCGATCGAATTTGCACTCCTCGCCATACCCTATTTCATGGTGGTCTTTGCAATCATCGAGACATTCATTGCCTTTGCCGGCGAGGAACTCCTGTCCAATGCGGTGGATACGATGAGTCGCAAGATGCGAACGGGACAAATCACGCCCGCGAATACGGATGTGGCAGCTTTTCGGACGGCGTTCTGCAACGAGATTTCGATTCTGATAAAGTGCTCTACAACGGAAGTGGCCACCCCGAGCAAGCTGTTCATCGACGTACAGAACTTCGCCACCTTTGCCGCCATTCCCACGACGATACCGAAGACGTCCACCAGCGCCTACGCCGACATCAAAACCTCTGATTTTAAATATCTTCCCGGTGGCTCGGGCACGATCAACATGGTTCGGGCCTACTATCGCTGGCAAGTCATAACCGACCTGATCAGGCCTTATATTACAAACGTGCGCCCTACTGATGGGTCGTCGTCATACTTTCTGATGGTCGCCACGACGGCGTTCCAGAATGAGCAGTACCCGTAATGGCAGGCCGTGGTGTACTGATCCGGCTTCATCAACTCGCAAGACGCTTCGTCGGCGACCGGCAGGGCGTGGGTGCGATCGAGTTCGCCATCCTGTTCCCGATCCTGGTGATGCTTTATGTCGGCGCATTCGAGATCACGATTGGTCTCAGCATGAGCAAGCGTGCAAGCCGTGCAGCCGGGATGATCACGGATGTCGTGACGCAGCAAAAGAGCGTAACCAAGTCCTGGCTTGCCGATATGCCCTCGGTCGCCTCCGCGGTGTTCGTTCCCTATGGTTCGACCGGCCTTACCATCAAGATCACGGGCATCGCTCTCGATGGTACCGCAAACCCGACGGTGGCATGGTCGTGGGCGCAGGATGGCAGCCGTCCATACGTGGCGAATTCCGCCACGACGGTGCCCGCCGATATGAAAAAAGCGAACATCTTTCTGGTTCGTACCGAACTGAGCATTCCGTACAAGCTGTTCCTGTTTGCGCCGAACTTGGTACCGAACAACAGCACGATCACGATCAGCCGCAATTATTATTACCTGCCCCGCGCAAGCGATACCGTCACCTGCGGCGATTGCTGACGCCCCAAGCTCGTTTGCCAAGTCCGCTCTGCCGTTATAAGGCTTCAGGAGTGGTCCGTGATGCGCGGGCCGTCAATTATCTGTCGCTAGGTGGAGCATGGCGCGAGCCTTTCTTTTCGTTCTGGATTCATTTGGTGTCGGCGGGGCGCCGGACGCGGCCGCCTATGGCGACGAGGGGGCCGACACGCTGGGGCACATCGCGGAATTCTGTGCGGCAGGCGCTGCCGATCGCGAGGGATTGCGCTCGGGCCCCCTCCAGCTTCCGAATATGTCGGCTCTTGGTCTGGTCCATCTCGCCAAGGCCGCCTCGGGACGCTTCCCGGCCGGGATGCCGGTGCCGGAAAAGGTCTATGCGATGTTCGGTTCGGCCAGCGAAGTTTCGCGTGGCAAGGATACCCCATCCGGCCACTGGGAAATCGCCGGGACGCCGGTAACATTCGACTGGGGCTACTTTCCGACTGAGGGCGAAGCCTTCGCACCGCAACTCGTCGAGGCGCTCTGCAGGGCCGCGGACGTTCCGGGGATTCTCGGTAATTGTCATGCCTCCGGCACCGACATCATTGCCCGGCATGGCGAAGAGCATATCCGGACCGGAAAGCCGATCTGCTACACCTCGTCCGACTCCGTCTTCCAGGTTGCCGCGCACGAGACGCATTTCGGCCTCGACAGGCTCATGACCTTCTGCACGATCGCGCGGGCGCTGCTGGACCACCATAACATCGGCCGCGTCATCGCGCGGCCGTTCGTTGGGGAAACCGCCTCCAAGTTTCAGCGTACCGGAAACCGGCGCGACTTCTCGGTGCCGCCGCCCGAGCCGACACTTCTCGATCGGTTGGTCAAGGAAGGTCGCAAGGTCCATGCCATTGGCAAGATCGGCGACATCTTTGCGCATAAGGGAGTGTCCCGGGTGGTCAAGGCGAATGGCAATGAGGCGCTGATGGATGCGAGCCTCGCAGCCATGGACACCGCCGAGGATGGCGACCTGGTTTTCACTAACTTTGTCGATTTCGACATGGTCTATGGCCATCGCAGGGATGTAGCGGGCTATGCCGCCGCCCTTGAAGCCTTTGATTCCAGGCTACCCGAAGTGGGTGGCAAGCTGAAGCCCGGCGATCTCGTCATCCTGACCGCCGATCACGGCTGCGATCCGACGTGGCGTGGCACGGATCACACGCGCGAACGGGTGCCGATCATTGCCTATGGACCGGGGCTTCGTTCTCGCGATATCGGCATACGCGCCACCTATGCTGATATCGGCGAGACGATCGCCCGGCATCTGCGCATTCCGCCTGGCGCGCAGGGGAGAAGTTTTCTATGACATCGCATTTGAAGAAGGTCGAGCTGCACTGCCATCTGGAAGGTGCAGCACCGCCAACGCTTACCTTGGCGCAGGCCCGCAAGTACAACATCGACATCAGCAGCTACCTGGCCGATGGCGCCTATGTCTGGCATGACTTCGCAAGCTTTCTGCAATGCTACGATAAGGTCTCCGAGGTCTACAAGACCGAGGAAGACTACGCGCTGCTGACCGAAACCTATCTTGAGGAACTCGCCGCTATAGGCACGATCTACAGCGAGCTGATCGTGTCTCCCGATCATGGCAAGCGGATCGGGCTTGGCGCGGACGCTTACATCGAGGGCGTGTGCGAGGGAATTCGCCGTGCGAAGGCGAGAAGCGGTATCGAGGCACGTCTGATTGTCACGGGGGAGCGTCATTTCGGTCCTGAGAGTGTCATTGGCGCCGCGGAATATGCTGCCAAGGCAAAGAATCCGCTCATCACTGGTTTCAATCTTGCCGGTGAGGAGCGGATGGGTCGGGTCGCCGATTATGCGCGTGCCTTCGATATTGCGCGTGATGCGGGGCTTGGCCTCACGATTCACGCTGGTGAAGTGTGCGGTGCCTTTAGCGTTGCCGATGCGCTTGACGTTGTCAGGCCCTCGCGCGTTGGGCATGGAGTGCGCGCGGTCGAGGACATGGATCTCGTGAAGCGGCTCGCCGATCTCGGAACGGTGCTGGAAGTGTGTCCCGGCTCCAATATCGCGCTGAAGGTCTTTCCGGATTTCGCATCGCACCCGCTGCGAAAACTCAAGGACGCCGGTATACGCGTGACGATCAGTTCGGACGACCCGCCGTTCTTCCACACGTCGCTGAAGCGCGAGTACGAGTTGGCCGCCGATGCCTTTGGCTTCAGCGATGCCGCAATCGATGAGATGACGCGAACTGGTATCGAGGCAGCCTTCGTTGATGAACCGACGCGCCAGGCGCTTTTTGCCCGGATGTGATCGGCTCGCCTTGGGATCGGGTTGCAAAATGGCATCCGCTCTTGCGGTGGAGGCAATTTCCATGGAAGAAACATCCGATAAGAACAACGACAGAAAGGGCCCGGCCATGGACGGCGTAACGGTCATCGATCACCCGCTTGTGCAGCACAAACTCACGATCATGCGGCGCAAGGAGACATCGACCGGAAGTTTCCGTCGGCTCCTGCGCGAAATCTCCACGCTGCTCTGCTACGAAGTGACCCGCGATCTGGAGCTCACGATGGAGACCATCGAGACTCCCCTGCAGACGATGGAGTCGCCGATCCTTGAGGGTAAGAAGCTTGTCTTCGCCTCGATCCTGCGGGCCGGCAACGGCCTCCTCGAAGGCATGCTCGACCTTGTGCCGTCGGCGCGCGTGTCGCATATCGGCGTCTACCGCGATCACGAGACGCTGCAGCCGGTCGAATATTACTTCAAGGCTCCCGAAGACATCTCCGAGCGCTTGATCATCGTCGTCGACCCGATGCTTGCGACCGGCAACTCGTCGATCGCCGCGATCGACAAGCTCAAGGAACGCGGAGCCCACAACATTCGCTTCCTCTGCCTTCTGGCCGCGCCGGAGGGCATCAGGAATTTCCGCGATGCGCATCCCGATGTTCCCGTCTTCACCGCCTCCATCGACAGCCATCTGAACGAGAAGGGCTACATCATGCCCGGCCTCGGAGACGCCGGGGATCGCATGTACGGCACGAAATAATTCGCAAACCGTTTACCAGTTGATGGCCCGGACACGCTTGCCGGGCCATTTGCTTGCCGGCATTAGCAACTTGTCAGCAATTATTGCGTAGCAGGTAGAAGCATGGCCACGCATGACGCGGGGTTTATACAGGAAGGATTTCTGTCCCGATGCTCCTGCGTACCGTAATTTTTGCAAGCGTCGCTGCTGCGCTTGCCACACAAATACCGTCCCTCATGGGAAAACCCGGAAGCGAAGCGGCCGTTTCGGCCAACGTCGTAACAGCCAGCGCCGAGCAGGTGCCTGCCACGGCGGTTAATGGTGGCACGATGCGCCTGCAGGCCGATGCCCAGGGACATTACTCAGGAGACTTCAGGATCAACGGTCGACAGGTCCAGGGCCTGATCGACACAGGCGCGACCTATGTCGCGCTGAACGAGAGCTTCGCCCGACGCCTTGGCTATACCGGCAACCAGCTCGATTTCCGCTATTCGGTAAACACTGCCAACGGCACCACGAAGGCGGCGCACGTCATATTAGATCGGGTGGAAATCGGTGGCATCCGCGTGCGCGACGTGGAGGCTTTCGTGCTGAAGGATGATGCCCTTTCCTTCACGCTCGTCGGTATGAGCTTCCTGCGCAAACTTGCCTCCTATTCCGTTGCAGGCGGATCGCTCAGTTTGAAGCAATAGAAGATCCGGTATCGGGATCCTTCTTGCGCGTGCGGCATCATGACCGATCAACGCTTCTGGCTTCGTCGGCCGTCAGTGCACTCTCCCGGGTGCCGGAGACAATGATCTCCAGGACCTCATGCTCGTCCGTGTTCCTGACATAGCGGTCGCCGACATACTCGCCGCGCTTGAGAACCATGACGCGATCGCCCACCGCAAAAATGTCGACCAGACGATGCGAGATAATGATTTGGGCAACGCCTTGTTTCTTCAGCTCCAGCATGGTTTCGAGCAGCCGCTCGGTGGCCATGACGGAAAGGTTGGCGGTCGGCTCATCGAGGATCACGACGCGCGGTTCGAAGGAGATCGCGCGGGCAATGGCCACGGATTGCTGGCGGCCACCCGATAGGCTCTCGACCTTCTGATAGACGGAATTCACGTCGACTTTGAGCCGTTTCAGAACGCTATCCGCTTCGGCATACATTTTCCGTCGATCGACGAAGGGGCCTTTGAGGGGCCAGCGGCCAAGGAAGATGTTCTGGCCGACATCCATGTTCCCGCAAAGTGCGAAGTCCTGATAGATCATCTCTATTCCGGCGCCACGGCTCTCGTGCGGGCTCTTGAAATACACCGGTTGCCCGGCAACCAGGATTTCGCCGGAATCGCGCTGATAGGCGCCGGTGAGGATCTTCATCAGCGTCGACTTGCCGGCCGAATTGTCCCCGACCAAGCCAAGAATCTCGCCAGGATAAAGGATGAGATCGACTTTGCGGAGCGCCTGCACTGCTCCGAAGGCTTTTTCGATGCCCCGCATTTCCACAATCGGCTGTAAGGGCTGTATGTCAGCCATGGATGCGCTCTCCCGTTGGCGCGGCTGCCGCGAAACGGGTTCGCAGTCGGCCGAAGAGATTGGCCTGTCGCACCCAGATGTCGATCAGCACTGCCACGATGAGGATGACCCCAATGAAGACATTGATCCAGTGCTGCGGCATGCTGAAGCCCTGGACGTTGAGCTGCAGGAGTGCACGGACGAGCGTGATTACGGCTGCACCTGCAAGGGAGCCGATCATCGTTCCGTAACCGCCGAAGATCGATCCGCCGCCGATGATGACGGAGGCGATGGCGTCAAGCTCTCGGAACTGGCCGGCAACCGGGTTGAAGCTGCGGAAGTAAGCGACGTTGATGATCCCGGCCATGGTCGCGCAGAGAGCGGCCAGCATCAGTGAGATGAAACGCACGCGGTTGGTGTTGATGCCGGCATAAGCGGCCGCGCGGACGTTGCCACCCGCAGCGCAGACCTTCAGTCCAAACGGTGTGTAGGCAAGCACGATGCCGGCGAGGAGGGCGACGAAAAACATAAAGATCGTCTGGATGCTGACGACCTCGGCCACGGTGCGAATGATTCCCGATGATAGCGAAAGGCCGAAATGCAGGAGAACGTCATTCACCTTACGGCCAAGCAGGTTGTAGCCTTCGGGCCAGCCGGTCAATTGCTGGCCGGCGACAAACCAGGCGGCGAGACCTCGAGCAATGTAGAACATACCGAGCGTGGCGACGAAGGCCGGCAGCTTGAAGCCGACTGTGACGACGGCATTGACGAAACCGGCAGCCGTCCCGGCAAGCAGACCCATCGCCACGGCGGTAAATGGATCGGCGCCCAGCACCTTCAGGAAATAGGCGGCGGTGCTCCCGGCAAGCGCAAGCACGGCCCCAACGGAGAGATCGATATCGCCGGCTGCAATGACGTAGGTGAGCCCGACGGTAATGAGCGCCAGTTCTGTGTAGTTGAGCAAGATCGCAAAGGTGTTGGGCAAGTTCCACCAGTAGTCCGGCCTCAGCGCCAGACCGGCCAACCAGAGCACCGCAGTCAGGATGATGGCCAACGCGTCGCGCCGCGCAAAGAACTTGCCGAGCCCCGTGGCTGAGAGTGCAATATCGGTCGCCATCGCCCCTTTAGTCTGGACACCTTCCAGCGCCACGCCGCTGGTCTCATAGGCTGGCGGCGGTGGTCGACTGCGGAGCCAGGCCCAGAACCGGGCAACAATCTGACGTCGAATGAGGAAGGGCTCGATGAGCACGGCCGTGACAAGAAGCAGGCCCAGGAAAACCAGTACGGCACCGGCGGGCAGGGTAAACCTGGCGCCGACGGCAATGCTCTCCCCATCGATAACGACGGTGCGCGTGATCGGCCAGCCTTCGCGCAACACCTTGTCGATCAGCACGACGACTGCGGCGCCTAGGCAAGACCCGATGACGCGCCCGCGCCCGCCGAGAATCGATGCGCCGCCAATGACGACAGATGCGATAGCAGTAAGTTCCCAGCTGACGCCGTAGAGAGGGGTGACACCCTTGTCCTGCGCAGCTGACAGGAGCGCGGAAAGCGTCGCGCAAAGCGATGATAGCAGATAAGCGCGAATGCGCACCCACCGCGTGTTGATGCCGGCATAGGCAGCAGCTTGCTCGTTGCCCCCGGTCGCGAAGGTCTCATAGCCCCACCGGGTCTTGGCAAGTACATAGGCACCGACGATGGCGACGAGGAGGAAGATTACGATCTGGTTATTGAAACCGAAAACGTTGATCTCTCCGAGATGGAAGAAGTGCGGATAGTCTTTGGCTTTGCCGGAATAATAGATCGCCTGACCGTGCGTAAGCGCGAGAACGAAGCCGCGACCGATAAAAAGCATCGTCAGCGTTGCAATGAAGGCGGGCACTCTCAGGATCGTCACGAGGACGCCGTTGACGAGGCCAACCACTGTGCCGAGCAGCAAACAGAAGATTGCGGACTCGATGACGCCGAAGTCGAGAATGTTTGACGCAAAAAGCCTGGCGAAAACCACGGCGATCAGGCCGTAGGTGGAGCCGACCGAGAGATCGAGATCCTTGTTGGCGATGACAAAGGTCATGCCGACCGCGATGATTCCGACACGGGATGTATCGCGAAGTAACGCCAGAAGGGCTTCCGTAGAGCCAAAAAAGGCCGGATTAACGACGGCGCCGCCGAGGTAGAGCAGGGCGAGGAATATCAGCAGCCCAGCCTCCCAGCCGCCGACGAGCTGAGGCGGCGCACGGCCTAGCGATGTCGTCGTGGACGCCATGGTTTCCGCCGATCAATCTTGCCGTCGCGATGCGGGAGGCTTGCGTCATCCCGCATCGATCTCAGGCGTTTCGAACCGTTAGTTCTCGAAGCGCTTGCCAACTTTTGCGACGTTCTCCTTCGTCACCAATTGGGCACGCGTGTCCAGGTTGGCGGCAGAAATACCGCGATCGATCTGGAGGTAAAGCTGCATGACAGGCCAGAAGCCCTGCAGGAAGGGTTGCTGCCCCAGGGAGCCGGTCAGGTTTTCAGCGGCGATCCCCTCTTGCTGTGCCGGGCCGAGATCGAACCCAAAGGCGCAGAACTTGCCGGTCTTCCCCATCTGTGCGACCGCCTTCACGAGCGGCGGCGTAAAGACGTTGTTGGCTGTAAACGCGCCGACTGCGTCGCCACGGGACTCGAAGAGCGAAACAAGCGCGTTGACGGGATCATTCGGGTTCGTGTCTATGCCGACATTCTCCGGCCCGGCATCAACCTTAAAGGCGTCAAGCTTGCCGGCATCCTTCAGCGTCTTGACGATGGCGTTGAAGGCGGCGGTCACGCGATTATTGACCTCGATGTTGCCCATCGCGGTAGACGACGGCAGCAGGATCGAGCCGCTGGTCGCGCCGCTGTCAAGCACGCACTTGGCAAGCGCCTCGCCGCCGATTGCCGCAGCCGATGCATCCTGGCCGGTGTGACTTATGCCGTTGCGGTTCAGGATCGTTGCATCGAACGAGTTGGTTGTGGCGACTGGTATGCCTGCCGCCTTGGCTGCCTTGACGATGTCATTGTAGGCGCCGACCTGCGGCGTTGTCATGATGATGCCGTCGATTGTCGGGTCCTGGACAATCTGGTTCAGGATCTCGATCTCACGCGCCGGATCGTCAACCGGTGATTCCGAGCCGAGCAGCAGGATCTTGGCACCGATCATGTTGCCGGCAACGGTTGCACCGACATAGACGGGGTCAAAAAAACCATTGCCTGCCGTATGCGTCACAATCGCGAAGGTCAAATGACCATCAGCCGAATGGAAGTTTTTCGTCTCGGGCGCTTCCTTGGCAGCTTCGGCAAAATCATAGCCGCCAACCGCTTTCTCAACCCCGCCCGACTGCGCAAATGCATGCGTAACGCCGAGCGACAGTACCGCAGCCGACGCCGCGTACAGCAAAGTCCGCCTCATGATTAGTCCTCCCTTGAGCCAAAGGGAGGAAAGCCGTTCGGGCGCAATTTATAGAGAGCGAAGGCCCGAAGGCTTCCTCCCATGCGCTAATATTCTGCGCAATTCCAATGCAAGTAAACGGCGAACTCATCGTAGGGGCGAATTTGTTCGCCTCGTAAGCATCTCGTGGTTGCTTTTGCTGGCAAATAGCCGCCGAAGTCGTGTTTGGTGCCTCCAAGAAGGCATGGGGCGCGTAACTCTTGCGCTGTGGTCCCGCCTTCTCCTCAAAGGATGATGTCCTTTCATCCTCGCAGGCCGGTATGAGTTTTCTCTGGAAGCTTACCTTCTATTCCGTTTCTGAGGAGCCCCTCAGCCTCAGGCAATAGCCACGATGCGCTCGCAAACGACATCAGGGATTGCAGGTTGGCGTTCGCCGATCCTGTAGTTGGCAGCCAGGGCAGCGATTGCCGCATCGGCCGAAACCTCGCTGGCGGCATGCACCAATGCAATCGGATCGCCTCGCTCGACACGGGTGCCAACCGGCAGGATGTCGGATATCCCAACGCGGTGATCGATCCTGTCGTCCGGATGCCGTCGTCCCCCCCCGAGATCGACGACGGTCATACCGATCTCCCGTACGTCGCAGCCCGAAAGCCAACCGGACTGAGGAGCGGGAACCGCTTTGGTTACTGGCGCTTTGACGAGGTATTTGTCTGGCTTTTCCAGGAGATCCGACGGACCGCCGAGCAGGTGGACCATACGGCCGAAGTTTTCGGCTGCTTTGCCTGCGGAAAGGGCGTCCGCGGCCTTCGTTTCACCGTCCTGCAGTGACGAAGCCATACCTGATTTCATCAGCATCTCGGCCGCAAAGGCCAATACGGCCGCCTCGAGGCGCGTATTCTTCTTCCTGCCGGCCAGAAATTCCAGGCAATTACGGATCTCGACGGCGTTTCCTGCAGCATCCGCGAGCGGCTGGTTCATGTCGGTGATCAGCGCCGACGTCCTGACGCCAGCGCTATTGGCGACATCGACAAGCGCGCGTGCCAGTGTCTCGGCGTCCTTCGGCTCGGCCATGAACGCGCCGCTACCGACCTTGACATCGAGCACCAGTGTCTGCAACCCGGCCGCGAGTTTCTTCGACAGGATGGAGGCGGTGATGAGGGGGATCGAGTCGACGGTCGCGGTGACATCTCGCACGGCGTAGAGCTTGCCATCCGCAGGCGCAAGGGCTCCGGTCTGGCCGATGATGGCGCACCCGACATCCTTCACGACCCTGCGGAAAAGCGTTGCGTCAGGGGTGATGGTGTAGCCGGGAATGGCCTCGAGCTTGTCCAGTGTCCCCCCGGTATGGCCAAGACCGCGCCCGGAAATCATCGGAACCGCCAAGCCGCACGCTGCCGCGATTGGTGCAAGCATCAGGGAGACATTATCGCCGACGCCGCCTGTCGAATGCTTGTCGGCGATCGGCCGGTCTATGTCTGCCCAGCTGAGCGTGTCGCCCGAACGCGCCATTGCGCGCGTCAGTGCAACAACCTCGTCCCGCGACATGCCCTTGAACCAAATTGCCATGGCGAAGGCGCCAATCTGCCCTTCCGAAAGCTGACCGGACGCCAGTGCGGCGATGAACGATTGGATGTCCTCTTCGGAAAGCGTTCCGCCGTTTCGTTTTTGGCGGATGATCTCCTGCGGGATCATTTCAATAGCTCGATGCGGCAGCGGGAGCAGACTGCGTGCCGCTGAGAACGGCAAGGATGTCATCGAGCAATCCGGACGCGCCGAAACGGAAGGTGGATGGCATCGGCCAGTCGGGCGCCATGATCGTTTCCGCAAGGCTCAGATAGAGGGCCGCGTCCGCGACCGAGCCGATACCGCCCGCCGGTTTGAAGCCGACCTTGTGGCCGCTCTGGCGGATGACCCGTAACATGATATCGGCCGCTTCCAACGTCGCATTGACGGAGACCTTGCCGGTCGATGTCTTGATGAAATCGGCACCGGCCTCGATCGCAAGTTCGGAGGCACGACGGATCAGCGCCGCATCCTTGATCTCGCCTGTCTCGAGAATGACCTTCAGGAGGATCGGATCCTTGCATTCGGCGCGGACGGCCGCGACCATATCGGTGACGGCCTTGCCGCTGCCCGTCATGAATTTGCGATAAGGGATGACGAGGTCGATTTCATCGGCGCCATCGGCGATCGCCTCGCGGGTCTCGGCGGCGACGTCGGCAACTTCCATTTCGCCCAAAGGGAAATTGACGACAGTCGCAATGCGTACCGGATGACCTGTACCGAGAATGGCGCGGGCATGGGCGACGAAGCGCGGCCAGATGCAGATCGCTGCGGTGTTGCCGTAGGGGGTCTGAGCCCGCGCGCACAGCGCGTCGATCTGCGCCTCGGTGCAGTCGTCCTTGAGGTTGGTCAGGTCGAGAAGCGAGAGTGCGACGGCGGCCGTCTCCTTGCTGGAATGACTGGTCATTGTTCGCGTTCTCCTGCAATCATTTCTTTCAGTATGGCGGCGAGGCGTGCCCCGCCGATCGGAGCCATGTCCTTGGTTTCGTCATGGCTCAGTTCGCCGCCGGTCATACCGGCTCCATAGTTGGTGATAACGGACGCTGCCGCAACCCTTAAGCCCAGCATTCGCGCGATAATGACCTCCGGCACGGTCGACATGCCAACGGCATCTGCGCCGAGAATGCGGGCCAGCCGGATTTCGGCGGGCGTCTCGAAGCTCGGACCGGAGAACCACATATAGACGCCTTGCGACAAGGCGATGCCGATCTTTTCTGCAGCCTTGCGCATCTCGTCGGCGAGGCCTGCATCGTAGGCGCTGGTCATGCCAACGAAGCGGCGGTCGCTTTCCTCGCCAATGAGCGGATTCATGCCGGAATAATTGATGTGATCGGTGATCTGCATTACAGAGCCAGGCGGCATGTCGTCCCGCAAGGAGCCGGCGGAGTTGGTAAGGATCAGCGTCTCGATGCCAAGACCCTTGAGTACTTCGATCGGCAGCCGCATCGCGCCCGCGTCGCCCTTCTCGTAGAAATGGACCCGACCGGACAGCATGATAACAGGAACGCCGCCAAGCGAACCGGCAACCACCTCGCCGGCATGGCCCGAGACGGCGCTGACCGGGAAGCCTGGCAAATCATGATATGGAATGCGCTGCGCGTCCGTCATTTCACCGACTAGCGAACCAAGGCCGGAGCCAAGCACGATGCCAACACGCGGCGAAAGGCCGCCGAGCCTGCCGGCAAGCACGTCCAGCGCCGCACTCATCCGAGTTCGGTCTCGAAGCTGAACGGCAGGAGCTCGTCCATGGTCATCGTCTTCTTCACGCCGGCTTCGTCGCAGAGATAGATCTTCGTATCCTTCGAAGCGAACTCCGAGATCTTCTGACGGCAACCGCCACAGGGCGGGCAGAGCGGCAGCTTCTCTGCGATCACCGCCATTTCGACGATCTTCTTGGCACCGCCCATGATCATGGCGCTGATAGCCGTCGGCTCCGCGCACCAACCCTGCGGGAAGGACAGGTTCTCGATATTGGCGCCAGTGTAGACCTTGCCGTCATCGGCACGGATCGCCGCGCCGACGGGAAACTTCGAGTAGGGGGCGTGAGCGAAGGCCATAGCCCCGCGAGCGGCTTCGAAAAGATCGTGGGACATGTTCTCAACGTTCCTTCGTATAGGGGACACCACCCGCCTTCGGCGGGATTGCCACGCCGATGAAGCCGGCAAGCAGGATGCAGGTGAGGATATAGGGCAGCGCCTGGAAGATCTGCACTGGCACTTCGCCGATCAGTGGTACCTGCTTGCCCTGCATGAAGTTTGCCAGCGCATCGAGAAAGCCGAAGAGCAGGCAGGCGAACATGACGGGCACCGGCTTCCACTTCGCAAAGACCAGCGCTGCAAGCGCAATGTAGCCCTTGCCGGCCGACATGTCCTTGATGAAGGCCGCTGACTGCGCGATCGCCAGGTAGGTTCCGGAGAAGCCGCAGAGGATTCCGGCGCACATGACCGCGCGATAGCGCAGCCAGCTCACAGAAATGCCGGCCGTATCGACAGCGCCCGGATTTTCGCCGACGGCGCGCAGCCGCAGGCCGAAGCGGGTGCGATAGAGAATCCACCAGGAAAGCGGAACCGCGAGGAAGGCGAGATAGGTCAGGATGTTGTTGCCCGAGATCACATTGGCGTAGAGCGGGCCGATAACCGGGACGCCGCGCATTGCCTCGGCACCGGGCAGCACGATCGGCGAGAAGCGGGCTTCGGGAAGCAGCTGCGGCGTACGACCGCCCTGGCCGAACCACGCACCGCCGAGGACGATCGTGATACCGGCGACGAAGAAGTTGATCGCCACGCCCGAGATGATCTGGTTGCCGCGATTGGTGATCGAAGCAAAGCCGTGGACGAGGCTGAGCGCCACCGAGCAAATAATGCCGGCGCCAAGACCGAGCCAAGCCGAGCCAGTCAGATACGCGACGCAGGCTGCCGCAAACGCCGAACCAAGCATCTTGCCTTCGAGGCCGATATCGAAGATGCCGGCACGTTCGGAAAACAGACCTGCCAGCGCCGTGAAGATCAGCGGGATCGACAAGCGGATCGTGGAACTCAGGACGCTGATGAAGATGTCATAATAATCCATCGTCCGTTCCCCTCATGCGGCCTTGAACTGTTGGTAGACGCGAACCATCGCAGGCCGGAACATGTATTCCAGGGCGCCGGCGAAGAGGATGACGAGACCCTGGATGACCAGGATCATTTCGCGCGTGATAGTCGGCATCTCGAAGGAGATCCAGTCGCCACCCTGATAGAGGATGCCGAAGAGGATCGCCGAGAAGATGATCCCGACGGGATGATTTCTCCCCATCAGCGACACGGCAATGCCAACGAAACCGGCGCCGCCCACGAACTCCACCTGCAGGCGGGCCGACGATCCCATCACCGGGTTCAGCGCCATCATGCCGGCAAGCGCGCCCGACAGCAGCATCGCAATCATGACGATACGAGCATAGGGAATGCCCGCATAGGCCGCCGCACTCTGGCTGACGCCAAGCGTCCGCATCTCGAAGCCGAGCTTGGTGCGCCAGATCAGCAGCCAGACGAAATAGGCGGCAACGAGCGCGATAAGGAAGGAGACGTTGAACGGTGCGGCGCCAAGCTTGGCGCCGAAAAGGTTCATCAGCCAGCCGAGCTTCGGCAATTGACCGCCTTCAAGGAAGGTCCGGGTTTCCGGAGCCATCTTGCCGGGCACGATAAGCACATGCACCAGCAGGTACACCATCAACGCCGCGCCGATGTAGTTGAACATAATGGTGGTGATGACGATATGGCTGCCGCGCTTTGCCTGCAGGAACGCGGGGATGAACGCCCAGGCGGCGCCAAAGAGACCTGCGCCGACGACCGCCACCGGCATTGTCACATACCACGGAACATAGTGGTCGAGCGCCAATGCCACCAGCGCGCAACCGAGGCCGCCGAGGTAGGCCTGGCCTTCCGAACCGATGTTGAACAGGCCCGCATGAATGGCCACCGCTACGGAAAGACCGGTAAAGATGAAGCTCGTCGCATAATAGAGCGTAAAGCCGATGCCTTCGCCGCTGCCGAGCGCGCCTTCGATCAGCAACGACAGGGCGGCAAGCGGGCTCTCCCCGATCAGCCAGACGACGAAACCGGAGATCAGGAAGGCGACCAACAGGTTCAACAGCGGGATGAGGCCGTAATTGATCCAATTGGGAAGTGGAACTGAAGCAGTGCTCATCAAGGCCTCACGCGGCAATGCCGGCCATCATCAGGCCGAGGGTCTGTTCACCGGCATCGGGCGTCTTCTCGCCGACGACATGGCCGGCAAACATGACAAGGATACGGTCTGAAAGGGCGCGGATTTCGTCGAGTTCGACGGAGACGAGCAGGATTGCCTTGCCCGCGTCGCGCATCTCGATGATCCGGCGGTGAATGAATTCGATGGCGCCGATATCGACGCCGCGGGTCGGCTGGCCGATGATCAGCGCTGTCGGATCGCGCTCGATCTCGCGCGCCACGACGATCTTCTGCTGGTTGCCGCCGGAGAAGTTCGCGGTCTTCAGCCGCGGGTTCGGCGGGCGGATGTCGTATTTCTCGATTTTCTCCATGGCGTCCTTGCGGATCGCGTCGAGATCGAGCAGCGGGCCCTTGCTGTAGCCGGGATTGCGGTGGTAGCCGAGGACCGAGTTCTCGTATTCCTCGAATTTCAGCACCAGTCCCATGTGATGCCGGTCTTCCGGAATATGGGCGAGACCAAGCTCGCGCAAGCGCGCAGGATCGGCCTTGTCGATCGTTTGCCCGTCGAGGAAAATCTCCCCGGAATGCGGCTTGCGGATGCCCGCGATCGCCTCCAGCAATTCGGACTGCCCATTGCCGGCGACACCGGCAATGCCGACGATCTCGCCGGCGCGGACATCGAAGGACACGTTGTCGACCATGATGACACCGCGATTGTCCTTAACCGTGAGGTTGCGGACCGACAGGATCACCTTGCCCGGATTGGCCTCGCCTTTCTGCACCCGCAGCAGGACCCGGCGGCCAACCATCAGTTCGGCAAGTTCCTCGACCGTCGTTTCGGAGGTCTTGCGCGTCGCGACCATCTCGCCACGGCGCATGACGGACACGGTGTCGGTGATCGCCATGATCTCGCGCAGCTTGTGAGTGATCAGAATGATGGTCTTGCCTTGGTCGCGCAGGACACGAAGGATCTTGAAAAGATGGTCAGCTTCGGCCGGAGTTAGCACGCCTGTCGGCTCGTCGAGAATGAGGATCTCGGCGCCGCGGTACATGGCCTTGAGGATCTCGACGCGCTGCTGCAACCCGACCGGAAGCTCTTCGATCAACGCATCGGGATTGACCTCGAGGCCGTAGTCCTTCTCCAGACGCCGCAGTTCGGCACGTGCGGAAGAGACGCCCCTCGCCAGCAAGGCGCCGCCCTCGGCCCCAAGCATGATGTTCTCGAGCACCGTAAAATTGTCGACCAGCATGAAGTGCTGGTGCACCATGCCGATCCCGGTAGCGATCGCGGCCTGGCTGTCCTTGATGGTCACGGGATTGCCGTTGACGCGAATCTCACCGCTATCGGCATGGTAGAAACCGTAGAGGATCGACATCAAGGTCGATTTGCCGGCACCGTTTTCCCCGATGATGCCATGAATCGTGCCCTTGGCGACGGTAAGATTGATGTCCTTGTTGGCGTGAACGGCACCGAATTTCTTGTCGATGCCCACAAGTTCGATAGCGGGCGTGTCTGTCACAGCAGGCTCCAAATACGAAAAGGGCGTATGACGGAGCAACTCCGCCATACGCCCGTCTCAGTCACGGATCACTTCGGGCAAGCGTTGTCCGTCGTGTAGTCGTGAACCTTGATGGTTCCCGCGATGATGCCTTCCTTGGCCTTGTCGAGCGCGGCCTGCATTTCCGGCGTGATCAGGGCCTTGTTGTTGTCGTCGATGGCGGCGCCAACGCCGTCCTCCTTGACGCCGAGCGCCAGCACGCCGGCCGTGAACTTGTCGCCCTTGACGTCGCTGAAGCCGTTGTAGACTGCGAGGTCAACGCGCTTGACCATCGAGGTCAGGACGGAGCCCGGGTGAAGGTGGTTCTGGTTGCTGTCGACGCCGATCGAGAGCTTCTTGTTGTCGGCGGCCGTCTGCAAGACGCCGAGGCCGGTTGCGCCCGCTGCCGCGTAGACGACGTCCGCGCCCTGATCGATCTGGTTCTTGGTGAGTTCGCCACCACGGACCGGGTCATTCCAGGCAGCGCCCGTCGTGCCGGTCATGTTCTGGAACACCTCGATATCGGCCTTGACGGAGCGTGCGCCCTGCTCGTAGCCGCATTCGAACTTGCGGATCAGCGGAATGTCCATGCCACCGACGAAGCCCACCTTGCCGGTCTTGGAAGCAAGGCCTGCGAGAGTGCCAACGAGGAAGGAACCTTCTTCTTCCTTGTAGACGACGGAACGGACGTTCGGCTTGTCGACGACGGCGTCAACGATGACGAACTTTGTGTCGGGAAACTCAGCCGCGACCTTCTCGATGGCCGAGGTCCACGCAAAGGAGACGGCGATAACCGGGTTGAAGCCACGGCTTGCGAAGTTGCGGATCGCCTGCTCGCCCTGGGTGTCGCCAGTCGGCTCGAAGTCGCGATAAGCGATCCCGGTTTCTTTCTTGAATTTCTCAGCGCCATTAAAGGCTGCTTCGTTAAAAGACTTATCGAACTTCCCGCCGGTGCCGTAAACGAGTGCCGGCTTGACGTCAGCGGCGAGCGCCGTCGTGGACATGGCAGCCACGGCCAGGAGAGTCAGAAGGGATTTTTTCATGAGTTGCAGCCCTATTGTTTCTATTTGTTTGGGTCCTCCCGCAAGCCCGTTCAGGCATGTCTGCGGAACCACCGACCTCCCCCCGGAGGCCTGGCTGGGCGCATCCTTGCATGGCTCAAAAAAAAATTCACGAGAAATTTTTCGACTGGTAAAAATTTGCCGCAATTGCCAAAAATCAGCTCAGACGGGCTGATTTTTGCTCAAAATCATCGTCGGGTTGCGATTTTTCTAGCCAATCCAGGCGTGACGACCGTTTCGATATCATCGTCTGATGTCGGGCTGGGATGTCCAGGACAATGCTGCTTCTTATGCGGCAAAGCGGCCGGCGATCGGCGGTTTCTTGTAGCCCGCCATCCACAACAGCAGCGATAGCACCAGAAACACGGCGAAGGCCGGCTGGAGCATCAGCCACTGGAAGGCGAGGGCATAGAACCGCGGGTGGATATAGTAGGCGATCGTTGCTTGCAGGCTTTCCAGCGACGACGGGCTCAGATCCTGCCACGCGTCGCCCATCGGCGTTATGACCACGGAGGAGGCGGCAACGGACTGAATTGAATCGATCGTTCCGGCAATCACGGCAACAGCCAGCGCAACAAGACTCGCCAAACGCAAAAGGAAACGCATCGAACTCTCCGGCCATCAACGCACCGGGCTCTTGCCCGGCCAGCCGCGCCATTTTCCACCTGCAATAAAAGATAGCTACGGGCTGATGGAACTGCAATGGAGGGCTTAGCCGCACTTTTACCGGAAGAAGTCAAAAAACTGTTAGATTTGGGTTGATCGGCGAAAATTCATCGGTATATATCGCGGCCGTTCCGACGATTTGCATCTTCGCCGATGCAGACCGCCAAAGGACAGGTGGCCGAGTGGTTGAAGGCGCACGCCTGGAACGCGTGTGTACGTGAAAGCGTACCGAGGGTTCGAATCCCTCTCTGTCCGCCATTTCTTTCAAAGAAGTGATTTGTTTACAACTGCTTGGGAGATCACGTGGCAACGGTTGCGCGTCTCGACCGACCGTCTGCATGGGCATGATGGCCGTTTGAATAGCGATCGAGGGCAAAAGCTTGCTTCTTGATGTGCGTTACCTCCCGACATCCATCCCGAAATGCAAAAGGCCCTGCCTGACGGCAGGGCCTCCTTCGTTTCGCACACGTTCCGGTCATCCAACGGCGGCGGTGTCTTGCTGCCGTTTCGGCAACTTCCACCCGGGTCGGACAAAGTGGCATGTGTATCCGTTCGGAATGCGTTCCAGATAATCCTGGTGCTCAGGTTCCGCTTCCCAGAAATCGCTTGCGGGAGCGACTTCGGTAACGACTTTCCCGGGCCATAGACCCGATGCGTCCACGTCAGCAATGGTGTTTTCGGCGGTCAACTGCTGTTTGTCGCTCGTGTAGAATATCGCCGACCTGTAACTGGCGCCGAGATCATTGCCTTGCCGGTTGAGTGTCGTCGGATCATGGATCTGAAAAAAGAACTCGAGGATGTCACGGTAGCTGATCTTCGCGGGGTCGAACATGATCTCGATCGCCTCGGCGTGATTGCCGTGATTCCGGTAGGTCGCGTTCGCCACCTCGCCACCGGTGTAGCCCACGCGCGTGGACACGACGCCCGGATAGCGTCTGATGAGATCCTGCATACCCCAAAAGCAACCGCCCGCCAGTACCGCACGCTCTACAGTCATTGGATCGTCCTTTCAGGTCAAAGATGGGCGTCAAACTTCGGCAGCCCGCGCCCGCACTTGCCTAAATGGGGACCGCGTCCCGGTTTTGCCAGGTTCGGCGCGGCTATCGCGGCTCCGTCCGGCGTCACGGAAATCTCTCAGACAAGCACCGCCTGGTCGACGCGGTCTTCCGTCCCGAAGAATTTCAGATAGCGCTGAACCTCCGCCGGATCGCCAGTCGCCTTCTGCGGATTGTCCGATAGTTTCACGGCAGGGCGGCCGTTGGCGTCGATGACCTTGCAGACGATGGAGATCGGGTTGAGCCCGGAGATCTCGGTCGGTGCACAGCCGGCGAAATCGTTGGTGAGGTTGGTGCCCCAGCCGAAGCTCATGCGCACCTTCCCCTCGAAGTGCTTGTAGGTGTCGATGATGGCATCGACATCGAGCCCGTCCGAGAAGATGAGCAGCTTCTGGCGCGGATCGCGGCCCATCTTTTTCCACCACTCGATGATCTTCTCGCCGCCCTCGATCGGTGGTGCGCTGTCCGGACGGAAACCAGTCCAATCAGCGACCCACTCGGGCGCGTCGCGCAGGAAGGCGGCGGTGCCGAAGGCATCCGGAAGGACGATCAGCAGGTTGCCGCCGTAGAGCTTGTTCCAATCGCGCAGAACTTTGTAGGGCGCGTTGTGCAACTCGGCGTCGTTCTTCGCCAGTGCTGCGGCCACCATCGGCAGTTCGTGGGCGTTCGTGCCCACCGCTTCGAGATCGGAATCCATGGCGAGCAGGACGTTGCTGGTACCGGTGAAGGCGGGACCAATGCCTTCCTTCAGCGCCTCGACGCACCAGCGCTGCCACAGGAAGCTGTGGCGGCGGCGCGTACCGAAATCGGAGATGCGCAGACCGGGCAATTCGCGCAGTCGCTCCACCTTTTCCCACATCCGCGCCTTGGCGCGGGCATAGAGTACATCGAGCGTAAACGGCCCGAGCGCCTTCATGGCCGAGCGCGACCGAAGCTCGTTGATGATGGCGAGCGCCGGAATTTCCCACATGGTCGTGTCCTTCCACGATCCGTGGAAGTCCAGCACATATTGGCCATCGCGCTTCGACAGCTCGTATTCGGGCAGCTGGAAATGCGAGAGCCAGGCTAGGAACTCAGGCTCGAAAATCTGCGCGCGCCCATAAAAACTGTTACCTGCGAGCCAGATCATCTCCTTCTTGGAGAGGCGGAGCGAACGGGCATGATCGAGCTGCTCGCGCAATTCGCCCTCGTCGATCTCTTCGGCCAGCAGCACGCGTTTGGTGCGGTTGATGAGCGTGAATGTGGCGTTTACATCAGGATAGAGCTTCCAGATCATCTGCAGCATCAACAGCTTGTAGAAGTCTGTATCGATCAGGCTGCGAACAATCGGATCGAGCTTCCAGGTGTGATTGTAAACGCGCCTTGCGATATCGGTCTTGGCCATGAACTCCGCCCATTCCCAAACCGGACAAATCGCGTCATAAGCCGACGCACGAAGACCGGCTCGTGCGCCTTCTTATCGAAAAATCAGCCGGTAAAGTCCAGCGCAAACAGAAAAGCACCCTGCCGGCTGTGCGACAGGATGCTTCCTTGTGACCGCCTGACCCGCGCCGTTCTTATTGCGCCGGGGCCTTCGGGGTTGCCGATGCCGGATTCGATGCCGGCGGCTGAGACGGCGTCTCGGTCGGCACCGCGTTGCCGTTCTGCAATGACGGTGGTGCTGCCGGTGCCGGCTGTTGCGATTGAATTTGCTGTCCAGGTTGCTGCGGAGCGATGTCCGCCGCCTCCTTCTTGCCCCAGATTTCAACGGGGATCCATACGATGAAGGCAAGCGCCAGCGCGACGATCAGGACCATAAGAATACGAGTGCCCATTCGGCCCTGCTTCGCCTTGACTGACGAGATCGTTTCTTCGGCGTGGAACTTGCCGTCGGACTTTTCCCAGCGCGTTTCCGTCTGGTGAGCCATGTCTTTCTCCTTCCGGAGTCGCGCGAGCCATTGTCGGCCCAGCACTTCATCTGGGAGAAAAACGAATGGCGCGCAGCATGGTTCCTGCGCTCAATAGCCCACCTGTCTGTCGACAACGAATTGCAGCGGCTCGCCGCTCTCATAGCGGGCGATCTGGCGCTCGACGTGCCGGAAGAGCGCGGTTTCATCGGATACGGCCGCATCGTGCGGCGTGATGAAAACGTTCTCCAGCTCCCAGAGCGGATCGTCGGACGGCAGCGGCTCGACCGCGAATACGTCGATCGAGGCGCCCCCGAGCACACCGCCCTGAATTGCGGCGACGATGTCGGCCTGCACCTGGCTCTTTCCCCGTCCAGCATTGATGAACACGGGCTTGCCGAGCGCGCCGCCCTGGCGCAGCTTTGAAAACAGCGCCGCATTGTAGAAGCCGGTCGTCTCGGGCGTCAGCGGCAGCAGACCGACGAGAAAATCCGTTCTGGAGAGGAATTCATCGAGCTGACCGGAATCGAACGTCTCGATACCCTTGATATCCTTGCGGCTGCGCGACCAGCCGATGACGTTGAACCCCATGACCTTCAGCTTGTACGCCGCGTCCTGTCCGAGCACGCCAAGGCCCATGATGCCGACGGTGATCTCGGACGCTTCAGGCGGAACCAGCTTGCCCCAGATGCGCGCCCGCTGGTCCTTGTCGTGCTGATGCTGCTGTCGGAGGTGCATGAGGCACTGCATCACCACCCATTCGCTCATCCGGGTCGTCAGGCTGCGGTCGGAGAAGCGAACGATCGGCACATCAGGCAAGCCCGGCAGGTTCATGAAGCTGTCGACGCCGGCGCCACCCGAGAAGATGACCTTGAGATTGGGAGCGCGAGTGAAAAGATCCGCGTCCGGCTTCCAGAGCAGCGCATGGTCGATGCCGGTCAGATCGCGATCCTTGTTTGCGGGGTCGGCGAGATTGATGCTGCCGCGATCCGGAAAAGCGCTCTTGAGGATGCGGGCAACGGTGTCGGGGTCGAACTTGAGATCGACGAGAATGGGCGGTCTTGTGGGCATGATCGTCTTTACTGTTGGATGGCGGGCGTCGGCACCGCCTCGATGTTGAAGGCGGCAGCCATCAGCGCTTTGGTGTAGTCGTCCTTCGGCGCACCGAAGATCGCAGCGGACGGGCCTTGCTCGACGACCTTGCCGAAGCGCATGACGATGACGTCGTTTGCCAGCGCCTTCACCACCTTCAGGTCGTGGCTGATGAAGAGGTAGGCGAGATCATGCTTCTTCTGCAGGTCGCGCAGGAGGTCGACGACCTGCGCCTGGACGCTCATGTCGAGCGCCGATGTCGGCTCATCCAGCATCACGAAGCGCGGTTTAAGGACCATGGCGCGGGCAATGGCGATGCGTTGGCGTTGTCCGCCGGAGAATTCATGCGGATAGCGCCAGCGGGTCAGCGGGTCGAGGCCGACTTCCTCCAGCGCCCAGCAGACGCGTTGATCGCGCTCCTCGTAGGAGAGCGACCGCTCGTGCACCTTGAGGCCTTCCGCGATGATGTCGCCAACCGACATGCGGGGGCTGAGCGAGCCGAAGGGATCCTGAAACACGACCTGCAGCTGATTGCGAAGCGGCCGCATTTCCGTAAATGAATAGCTGGCTATATCCTTGCCGACGAAGCTGATCCGGCCCTGCGACGAAATCAGCCGCGTCAGCGCGAGACCGAGCGTCGTCTTGCCCGATCCGGATTCGCCGACGACGCCGAGCGTCTGTCCCGCGCGCAGCTGAAGATCGATTCCGTCCACGGCCTTCACATGATCGACGACCTTGCGCATGAGCCCGGCCTTGATCGGAAACCAGACGCGAATGTCCGCTCCCTGCATCACGACGGGCTTTGAGGGATCGGCAAGCGGCGGCTCGCCGCGCGGCTCGGAGGCCAGCAGATGCCGGGTATAATCGTGCTTCGGATTGCGAAAGACCTCTTCCACCGTACCGGTCTCGACGATCTTGCCCTTGGTCATCACGCAGACACGGTCGGCGAACTTGCGAACAATGCCGAGGTCGTGGGTGATGAAGAGCATCGACATGCCATGCCGGCCCTTCAGCTGCCGCAGCAGCTCGAGGATCTGTGCCTGCACGGTCACGTCAAGCGCGGTCGTCGGCTCGTCGGCGATCAGCAGTTCCGGTCGGTTGGCGAGCGCCATGGCGATCATCACGCGTTGCCGCTGGCCGCCGGAAAGTTCGTGCGGATAGGCTTTCAGCCGCTTTTCCGGGTCACGGATGCCGACCTGGTTCAGCAGTTCGAGTATCCGCTTGCGCGCGCCCTGACCGGTCACGCCCTGGTGCAGTTCGAGGATCTCGGCGATCTGCTTCTCGATCGTGTGCAGCGGGTTGAGCGAGGTCATCGGCTCCTGGAAGATCATCGTGATGTCATTGCCGCGCACCGCGCGCAACGCCTTGTCGGATGCCTTCAAGAGGTCCTTGCCCTTGAACAGGATTTCGCCGGAGGGATGGCTGGCTGAGGGGTAGGGGAGCAGACGCAGGATCGAATTGGCGGAGACCGATTTGCCCGAGCCGGACTCGCCGACGAGCGCCACGACCTCGCCCTTGCGAATATCGAAGGAGATGTGATCGACGGCCAGCGATGTATCGCCGCCCTGGTGGAACGCCACCGAAAGCTCGCGAACGGACAGCAGTGTTTCGGCAGCGTCACTCATTGAAACGTCTTCCTGGGATCGAATGCATCACGAACCGCTTCGCCGATGAAGATCAACAGCGACAGCATGATCGACATGGTGAAGAACGCCGTCAGCCCGAGCCATGGCGCCTGCAGGTTGGCCTTGCCCTGCGCGATCATCTCGCCGAGCGAAGGAGAGCCCGGCGGCATGCCAAAACCGAGGAAGTCGAGCGAGGTCAGCGTCGTGATCGAGCCCGACAAGATGAATGGCAGGAATGTGAGCGTCGCCACCATCGCGTTCGGCAGCAGGTGGCGCCACATGATTGTCCGGTTGTTCACCCCGAGCGCACGGGCGGCACGCACATATTCGAAATTGCGGGCCCGCAGGAATTCCGCGCGCACGACGCCGACGAAGCCGACCCATGAGAAGAGCAGCATGATCCCAAGCAGCACGAAGAAGCCGGGCGGCAGGATGGCTGCGATGATCAGCAGGATATAGAGCACCGGCATCGACGACCAGATCTCGATGAAACGCTGCAGCAGTAGGTCTGTCCAGCCGCCGAAATAGCCCTGGATCGCGCCGGCGCTGACGCCGATGATGGCCGAGCAGATCGTCAACACCAGCCCGAACAGCACGGAGATGCGGAAGCCGTAGATGACGCGGGCAAGCACGTCACGCGCCTGATCGTCTGTGCCGAGCCAGTTGAGATTGCCGAAGTTGCAGCCGGGGTCGGCCGCTCCTTTCGGATATCCGGAGCAGCGCTCCTCCTTGCTCATCAGCCAGAAGGGTGGGGTCGGCGCCGAATGCGGGATGTTCGAATTGACAGAGCGATAGGAGTAGTGGATCGGCGGCCAGATCATCCAGCCGTTGGCGTTGATCTCGTCCGATATGACGTCGGAGCGGTAGTCGGTTTCAGCCAGGAATCCGCCGAACTTCTCTTCGGGATAGTTGACCAGAACTGGGAAGAGGATCTCACCCCTGTAGGAGGCGATGATCGGCCGGTCGTTGGCGATGAACTCGGCAAACAGGCTGAGCACGAACAGGGCAAGGAACAGCCACAAGGACCAGTGGCCGCGCCTGTTGGCCTTGAAATTCTTCCAGCGGCGGACGTTGGTCGGGGACAGCAGGCCTTTGCGCGGCGGCTTGACCGGCGTTGCGGTCGTCGGATTGGCGGCGGTGTCCATCAGACGTCCCTCCGCTCGAAGTCGATACGCGGATCGATCCACGTGTAGATCAGGTCGGAAACCAGGCTGACGAACAGGCCGAGCAGCGAGAAGATGTAGAGCGTCGCAAACACGATCGGATAGTCGCGGTTGACCACCGAGAGATAGCCAAGCCGCCCCAGCCCATCGAGCGAGAAGATGTTCTCGATCAGCAGCGAGCCGGTGAAGAAGGCGGAAATGAAAGCGCCGGGGAAGCCGGCGATGATGATCAGCATGGCGTTGCGGAAGACATGTCCGTAGAGCACTTGGCGCTGGTTCAATCCCTTCGCGCGAGCGGTCACGACATATTGCTTCTTGATCTCCTCGATGAACGAGTTCTTGGTCAAGAGCGTCGTCGTGGCGAAGGCCGCCAGCGAGAGCGAGATCAGCGGCAGCGTCAGATGCCAGAAGTAGTCGAGCGGCTTCTGCCACCAGGCAAGCTGGTCGAAATTGTCGGAGACAAGGCCGCGCAACGGGAACCAGTCATAGAAGGATCCGCCGGCAAAGAGCACGATCAGCAAAATACCGAACAGGAAGCTTGGAACCGCATAGCCGATGATGATGACACCCGACGTCCAGACGTCGAACGTGGAACCGTCCTTGACGGCCTTGCGGATTCCGAGCGGAATCGAGATGCCGTACGAGAAGATCATGATCCAGACGCCGAGCGAGGCCGAGACCGGCAGCTTTTCTTTGATCAGGTTAAGCACAGTAGTGTTGCGAAAGAAGCTCTCGCCGAAGTCGAGGCGGATGTAGTTCCACATCATTTGGCCGAAGCGCGTCAGCGGCGGCTTGTCGAAACCGAACTGCTTTTCGAGCTTGGCGATCAATTCCGGATCAAGCCCCTGGGCACCGCGGTATTTCGAGCCGCCTTCGTCAAGGCCTCCGCCGCCGAGAAGATCACCGCCGCCGCCGGAAAGCCGCGAGTCCGCGCCCTGCGCATCGCCGGTCAGCTGCGCAATCACCTGCTCGACTGGGCCGCCGGGCGCGAACTGGATGACGGTAAAGGAAATGGCCATGATGCCGATGATCGTCGGGATCATCAAAAGCAGGCGGCGAAGGATATAGGCGCCCATCAGTGAAGGCCCTTCCGGGAAAGCTTGCGTCGAGCGCTGTCCAGTCTATCGCCGTTCAATCCGTGCGGTCTCCTTGTGGTGTGGCCAAGCGCGCTACGCCTTGTCCTGATTCGCATCGTTCATTTGGAGCCCAGCCGTCAGGCCAATGCAAGCCTGCTCATTTTGACGCGGCGGATGACCACCAGGCATCGGGGAAGCCGGTCGCGTAGGTCGGATACTCGGCCGGCCGGGTGATAGTGTTCCAATAGGCGATCGATTGCGTACCGCGATAAAACAGTGGCACGACATAGTGCCCCGCCAAAAGCACGCGGTCGAGCGCCTTAATCGCCGCCACCTGCTCGTCGCGGTTGGGGGCGAAGATCACCATGCGGATCAGCGCATCGATCGCCGGATCGGCAATGCCCGCATAGTTGCGTGAGCCCTGCTGGTTGGCCGATCCCGAGCCCCAATAGTCGGCCTGCTCGTTGCCGGGGTTCATCGTCTCGGCCCACACGTTCCAGATCATGTCGTAGTCGAAGCTGCGCACCCGGTTGGTGTATTGCGAGGCATCCACGGTCCGGACGCGCGCATCGATGCCGATCTTCTTCAGATTGTTGGTATAGGGCACCGCCCAGCGTTCCAGCATCGGGCTCGACAGGAGGATCTCGAAGCTCATCGGCTTGCCGGTCCTGGTGTTGACCATGCGGTTGCCCTTGATCTCCCAGCCCGCTTCCTTGAACAGCCCGATTGCCTTGCGCAGGTTGTCGCGGCTCTTCTGCGGATCGCCGCCGACCGGATTGGTATAGGGGGTGGTGAAGACCGCGGGCGACAGCTTATCCTTGAGGCCGTTCAGGATCTCCAGTTCGCGGCCCTGCGGTAGCCCCGAGGAGGCGAGCTCGGTGTTCCAGAAATAGCTGTCGATGCGCTTGTAGGTGTTGAAGGCGACGGTGCGGTTCAGTTCCTCGAAGTCGAAGCCGTAATTCAGCGCCTCGCGAACCTTTTCGTCCTTGAAGATATCGCGGCGCGTGTTCGGTACCAGGGCCTGCATGATGCCGGTGGCGCGCAGTGCGTTGGCGACGTCCTCTTTCTTCACGCGCCCGTCCTTGACGGCGGGGAAATCATAGCCGGTCGCCCAGCGTGCCGCCTGCGTCTCCTGCCAATAGTCGCTGTTGCCGGCTCGGAAGGCCTCGAACTCCACGTCCCGGTCGCCGAAATAGGTGTAGGTGATCGAGCCGAAATTGTTCTGGCCGACATTCACGTTGAGGTCCTTGCCCCAATAGTCGTCGCGCAACTCGTAGCGGATCGTTGCGCCCGGCGCGAAGGCAGCGATCTTGTAGGGGCCGGATCCCATCACCGGCTCGAGCGTCGTCTTGGTAATGTCACGCGGCTTACCGTCAGGCCCCGTGCCCTCCCACCAGTGCTTCGGCACCACAGTCAACTGACCGAGGATATTGGGAAGCTCCTTGTTGTTCTTCTCGTCGAACGTGAAGGTCACGTCGCGTTCGCCGGTCTTTTCGGCCTTGACCACGTGCTTGTAATAGTTGGAGGCGAGGGGATTGAGCTCCTTTGTCTTGTCGAAGCTGAAGATCACGTCCTCGGGCGTCACCGGCTTCCCATCCGCCCACTTTGCCTCGGCCCTGAGCCGGAACGTCGCGTTCGAGACGTCGTCGGGATAGGAAAGGCCTTCCGCCAGCAAGCCGTAGGAGGCGAGCAGCTCGTCGTCGGCCGATTTCATCAGCGTTTCGAAAGGCAGGGTCAGGCCGACTGCCGTTTCCCCCTTCGAAAGCAGCGGATTGAAGGTGTCGTAGGTGCCGGAGGCGGAAAGCCGCAGATTGCCGCCCTTCGGCGCATCCGGATTGACGTAGTCGAAATGCTTGAATCCCGGCTTGTATTTCAGCTCGCTGATGACGGAACTGCCGATCTGGAAATTTGGCTCCTGGGCAACGGCCTGCAAGGGCAACGCCAATGTGCCGAGAAGAGAAAAGACCACACCAAGTTTCGACCACGTAAGCGCCATTCGCCAACCCCGATTATTGTCTGCTTTCGCCGACAATAGGCGAAAAGCAGGCGAAAAACAGGTGAGGCGACCGTTTTTGTCCGGTTCGCAGGATCGTGAGCATTTGTTGCCCGGGTAAGCTCGGCTCATTCCCTGCTTATGCAAAACATCGATTCACCAAAATTGCTTTTCACGGTAGATTCGATTGCAAATCACTCGGCCGCGGGCCACAGACGCTCAGGACATGGCATGGCTCTCCATACCACCAGGACTTTCCAGACATTTTTGAAATTGGCATTCGCCGGCGTGCTCGGAGCAAGCCTTGTCGCCGGCGATGCCAACGCCGAGCAGAAGCAGCCAAGTCCCGGGAGCGCCAAGGCCCTCTTCGGCGCCGTCGCACTGCCAAATCAAGGGGCGGCGCAGGCCTTCGGTTTCTACGCGAAAGGCTGCATGTCCGGCGCCGTGGCGCTGCCGACCGACGGTCCGACCTGGCAGACCATGCGGCTTTCGCGCAATCGTCGCTGGGGCAATCCCGCGATGATTTCACTGTTGGAACAGTTGTCCCGTGACGCGGCAAAATACGACGGATGGCCGGGCTTGCTGGTCGGCGACATTTCACAGCCGCGCGGCGGACCAATGTTCAACGGCCATGCCTCGCACCAGATAGGGCTTGATGCCGACATATGGCTGACGCCGATGCCTGCTCACCCGATGAGCATCGAGGAACGCGAAATCCTGCCTTTCACGACAATGCTGCAGAAGGGTGCCTTCCTGACAATCAATCCGAATGTCTGGACCAAGTCGCACGCCCGGCTGCTGATGCGCGCGGCGAGCTATCCTCAGGTCGAACGGATTTTCGTCAATCCGGCCATCAAGAAGAAGATGTGCGACACCTGGACGGGCGATCGTACCAATCTCGGCAAGCTTCGCCCGATTTACGGTCACGATTCCCACTTCCACATCCGCATGAAGTGCCCACCGGGCGCAGCCTCTTGCAAGCCGCAGGCGCCGGTGCCTGCTGACGATGGATGCGGCAAGTCGCTGGCATGGTGGTTCACGAAGGAACCATGGGCGCCGCCGAAGCCACCGAAGCCCGATGCGAAGCCGGTCAAGCCGCGCGAAGTGATGGTCTCCGATCTTCCGAACGCCTGCTCGTCGGTTCTCACTGCGCCGTCCGTCGACTCGGTGCAGACGGCCACCTTTGGCGGCGCTGCTGCTGCCCCGGCTGTCGCGCCGATGGCGGTGATGCCTGCCGCGGCGTCCGACGAGGCGCTGCCTGCAATCGGACCGGTACCGGACGACAAGCCGTCCATCGAGTGAAGCGCTGGCAGCGCGGTGGTCTTTCAAAAGACGGGCGCTTCGTATAGAAGCAGCCAAATCGATTGAATTTCAGGTGGAGGTCCTTTTCATGGCCGGCGGCAAGTGCCTTGCATTGATTGCGCATGACCAGAAGAAGGATGACATGGCGGAGTTTGCACGCCGCAATCGCGAGACATTCGCGAACTGATGGGGTGGACGCCCCTCGACGGCATCGAATGTGCCAGCATGGTGGATGTTAACCGCCACAACAGAGGAGACGTCCGAAATGAACGTTAGCAT